>CAMOUV010000022.1 GCA_946626695.1 uncultured Blautia sp. | reverse complement strand
GGAGCCTTTGCCTCTCATGCCGAACCAGTCTGCCACCTGCAGGTTGGGGGTGATACAGTTGTTCAGTACATGAGGATTGGCAGAGCCGTGGAAGAAATACTGCACATCTCTGGGCTCCACGCCGGCGTCCTTCATGGCAGCCAGGGCCGCATGGCCGAAAAGCTCGCCGTTGGTCAGACCCTTGTAGGTCGGATTTTCAACACCGTTGAAGAAGGGAGTCGCTCCGATTCCGACGATGGAAACGCTCCTCATATTTTTGCCTAGCTTGACATTACATACCATTATGGGTTCTCCTTTTTTCTACAGCAAGTCAGATCATCCGCCGTGCCGGGCGATCACATTTCATCCATTACATAATCAACCAGATCACCGATGGTCTTGTAGTTTCCGAATCTGGCAACAGGGATCATGACGTCAAAATCGTTTTCGATGGAAGCAGCCATAGCAACACGCTGCTGGGAAGCAACTCCGAGCTCAGCCGCGATATCCGTGTCTTCGCTGATTCCTGAAGCATCTTTTCCAAAAGCCATTGCCGCGAACTCGATCATCTTTGCCAGAACTTCTTCTCTTGTCATTTCATTGTCCTCCTGTAAATTGTTTGGTATATGTCAGGTTGTTTTTTATTCTGTTTTGATTATATCTTTGTTATTCCAATAACACAAATGAATTATTTCCTCTTTAAAGCGGAAATCCTCTCGGCTTTTCTTGACAGCCCGGCCGGCCTTCTCTATACTGAAAGAGAAGAACCGGATCCGGTTTCCACCACAGAAAGGACCTGTACCATGGATACACTTGGTTTGTCTTTACGCCAGAAAAAACTGCTGCAGCTTCTCCGCGGAAGTCACAACTACACCACCGGCAGCGAGCTGGGCCGCCAGCTCGGCGTCTCCTCACGCACGATCCGGAGTGATGTGGCCGGCATCAATAAAGCGATCGGCCCCTTCAAAGCACAGATCCGTTCCGAGCACAGCAAGGGGTATCTGTACGTGGCCGAGGATCCCGAAGCCATCCGGAGCATGAATCAGATCGATATCGCCTTTCTGACCCGGGACGAAAGAGTCCGCTATCTGGCCTTCCGCTTCTGTCTCTCCGACGAGCCGGTGGATCTGTATGATCTGGAGGACGAAATCTTCGTCAGCCATACCACACTGGAGCATGACATCCGGGATCTGAAGATGAAATATGTCCTTTCCGGCCCCCGTATCCGGCTGATCCAGGAGAAAAACCGGATCTCCTTTGAGGAGAACGAACAGAAACGGAGGTTCATCCTCAATCACCTGCTGCACGCGGACTGGGATTACCACAGCCAGGGCAACGCCTACTACAGCTATCATTTTCTGGACACGGAATGGATCGATACGCTGCTGGAGCTCATCCCCAGACATCTGCGCCGGTATCATATCGAGATGGAGGATCCCAATCTGGTCGCTCTGACCCTGGGCATCGCCATCATGGTCTACCGGATCCGGGATGGTCACGGCCTGCCGGATACGGCTCCGGCAGAGCGGGCAGACAAGGAGATTTCCGCCGCCGTGGACACACTGTTTGATGAGCTGTCCGCTCTTTTCGGGCAGGATTTTTCCCGCTCCGAGCAGGATGAGATCTATCGCCTGGTGGCCGGCTCCCGTCTGCCGGATATCGACTCGATCCGCCCGGAGGAAATCCGCGATCATTTCGACGCACGCACAATCCGGCTCGGGGAATTATACATCCGGCGGATCCGTGAGGTGTACCGTCTGGACCTGGCTTCCGACTATGATTTCCGGATCACGCTGCTGTTTTTCATCCGCTATCTGCAGGTCTCGGATCATGTGTTTTATGACCAGGACAACCGCGGGATCGTGCGGGAAAACTTTCTGCCGGAATTCGAGATCGCCTGGTGCTTCCAGAGCCTGGCCATGGATCATCTCGGATTCGGTCTCACCGAGACCGAGCTACTTCACCTTGCGCATATCATCAGCGGCGCCTTGGAGCTCTATGCCGAGATGCATCCGGAATACAAATACAGAACCGTCATCCTCTGTCATATGAACATGACCGCTGCATGGGCCCTGAAACGAAAGGTCCTGGCAGCTTTTGACAGCTACCTGAACATCACGGCCCTGCTGCCGGTCAATGTAAAAGACGGACGGAATTTTGAAAATACCGATCTGATCCTCTCAACGGTACGGAAAAACCTGACCGACAGGCCGGGCATCCATACCATCGGAATCGGCTCTCTTCTTCCTCCGGCGGATTACGTAAAAATCTCCGCCTATATTCAGAACTCCTGGATCACCCGGCTCTGCCCCGTGGAGAATTTCTCCTTCCGTCAGCTTCTGGAAAACGCGGTCTGGCATGAAAAGCCGGCTGTCTCCAGACGGTTCGAGATCATCGATCTGCTGGCCGGAAGCCTGATCCGGGAAGGCATTGTGCCCTCCTCCTTTGAGGAAGACATCCTGCACCGGGAAGCCGTCTCCAGCTTCGGGCTGCGGCCCGGAATCCTCTTTCTGCATTCCCTGGTGCCGGCGGCGGAAACCCGGCTTGCGATTGCCGTGTTTGAACACCAGATCATGTGGAACTCCAACAAGATCCGGATCGCCGTCATGGGAGCCTTCCGGGCCGGGGACACGGCCATGATCCTCCGGATCAACCAGCTCCTGAACGGACCCCTGGCCGACCCGGAGGAATATAAAAATCTGCGGAGCCGGGAAGAGATCCTGCATTTCTTTTCCCGCTGAAAACCATAAACGGCCATGCAAAAGCATTTCTGTCCTTGCATGGCCGTTTGTGCGTTATTCTTATTCGAAGTCGACAGATTTTCCGGTCCTTGCGGACTCGCGGATCGCATCCATCAGACGCAGCACACGGCGGGTCTCCGGGATCTTCACAAGGAACTCCTCTTCCCCGGCCTGTGCCTTCAGGTAATTGGTAAAGTAATCTTCATGCTTTGTATTGACCTTCGGCAGATCCTCCAGGATCAGCTTGCCTTCCGGCGGCGGTCCGAAGGAACGGGTCGGGCCGGCGGCTGTCATGGTACGCTGACCGCCCACATTCTTAAGCAGGCCGTTGGTCCGTACGATCTTGCCTTCCGGGAAGAAGCCGTCGATATAGGCGGAACCTTTGTCGCCGCCCAGGAACCAGTGGCGTTCGAACCAGTGTTCCTTGTCGGTGAGGAAATAGGTGCCCAGCTCGATCTCGCCTACCAGTCCGCTCTCAAAGCGAAGCATGATATGGAAATAATCGTCCACCTCGGTATTGATGACATTGCGTACGTTGGCAAAAACGCTGGTCACCTTTTCCGGGATCATCCACAGCATCTGGTCGATCAGATGAACGCCCCAGTCATAGAGCATTCCTCCGCCTTCGCTGATAAAGACATGCCAGTCATGCATGTTGCCGTTAAAGCCGTACAGCTTGGACTGGATAGTGTAGGGTTTGCCCAGCGTGCCGGAATCGTAGACTGCCTTGGCAGTACGGAAATCCGGGTCGAAACGACGCTGATGATGAACCGTAAACTTCACGCCGGCCTTCTCGCAGGCCTGCTGCATCTCATCCAGATCCTCCAGGGACATCGCCACCGGCTTCTCGCAGATGACATCCTTGCCGGCTTCGGCGGCCTGGATAACCAGTTTTTTGTGCTGGTTATTGTTCGCAACAACCAGAACGACCTCCACATCGGGATCGTTGATCAGGTCTTCCGCCTTCTCATAGGACTTTACCCCCTCCGGAACGTCCTTCAGCTGTTCCGGATCGATATCACATTCCGCCACCACTTCGATGCCGTCAAAGTTCATGAGCATTTTCTCATGCTCGTGACCCATGAAGCCATGGCCGATAATTCCAAATTTCAGAGCCATTCCATTCTCCTTTCAAATCACATAATCTCAGCCGCATGCCGCAGCATGCAGCTGAGTCCCATGTGTTGTCAGTTTCAGCCTTCGATCGCGCGTCTCAGAGCTTCCTGATGACGGCGTACCTGCTCGATGCTGTCCACGCCTACGTCACGGAGATGTTCTCCGCCTTCGTACTCGGAGCTGAGGAATCCGGTATATCCGGCCTTCTTATAGGCTTCGACCACTTCCGGAATCGCCACTGCAGTCTCTACATAATCTTCATGCATATTGTAGAACTTTGCATGGGTGTGGAAGATGTAGTCGATGTTGTCGATGATATCCTGCGGTTCGGACCAGGAATAGGTGAAGGAGGTTCCTGCGTACATCATGTCGGCAGGACCGCCGCCGGCCTTCTCGACCGCTTCCATCATTTCCTTCATGCCGTTGGCCATTCTGTATTCCATATTGGCCTTGCCCAGATCCAGATCATATTTGATCTTTACGAAGCCTTTTTCTCTTCTCTGTGCATAGGCGTCATCCACGATCTTGAGGCATTCTTCCTTTGCGCCTTGACGTTTTGCCTTGTCACGAAGGACATCCGGGATGTTCTTGCAGAAAATACCCATATCCGGAATGAATCCGAAATACTTGGTACCAGTACGGTTGATCATCTCCATGTATCCATCCGCCCAGCCGGAGTTGAGGGAGAAGGGAGCATGAACTTCCAGACCGATCTTGACATTCACTTTTTCCGCATATTCAAGGCTTCCCTCGATGACATCCATCGGAGTGGAGACCAGAGTACGGATCACCGGGAAGCCCAGAAGGCTGGCCAGGCGAAGGTCACGGCACATCATGTTGATCTGCTCGCCCAGAGACAAAGTCCGGTTGGAGTAGATACGGTTTTCCAGGAAAGCGTCATAGCAGGACGGGGTCAGGCCATACTTTTTCAGCATATCGAACCAGTTTGCGCGGAACGCTTCATCCTCGATCGGCAGCGGGAAACGCTTGATCATCTGCTCTGCAAGAAGCTCTACGCCGGTAGCGCCGGTCTTGGCGGTCTCGCGAAGGCAGCCTTCCAGATCCAGAACGCCGTCATAGTATTCATCCTGATAGCTGTATAAGGAAACACTTCTCTTAATATCGTAGCTCATCGTTATTTCCTCCTCTTATTCAATCACAAAGTCTGTTTCGCAAACTGCTTCGGTCGGGAAGGGCATATAAGACGGTACGATCAGCTGAACCGCTTTGATGTGATGCTTGCCCGGTGCGAGTCCGCCATCCTTTTTGACGAGGATCGTTGCGTATTCGCCGAACTCCCAGCGATAATCAGAATCCACAACGGTGAGAGCCTGATCCAGGGTGAAGGTCTCTCCATGTACAGAGATGCAAATATCTTCTCTTGCCGCATCCCATCCATCCACGTTCACGCTCACATTGTGAAGAATGGAAAGGGTAAAGCCGCGATAATACTGTGCCTTGAATTCAAACTGAAAGCCAACGGCCTTTCCGTCTACGATAATGTTTTTAAATCCGTCCGGATTAAAAATCTGTCTGGCTGCCATTCTTTTTTCCTCCGTTTTCTCTTGATGCGCCGCCGGCCGGAACATAAATTCCCGCCGGCAGCGCATTACATATTAGTCGAAGTATACCTCTTTGCCGGTCTCTGCGGATTTGTAGATCGCTTCCAGGATCTGGGTTACCACAAATGCCTGCTCCGGTTTTACCAGCGGCTCGGTATCATTGATGATGGCTTCCAGCCACTGCTTCTGCTCACGAACACCTTCTGCGGAGGCTCCGCCCTCAAAGAAGTCGACAACGCCTGCGGGAGAGATGGTCTTTTCCATCAGCTGGTTGTGCTCTACGGTGTTGTAGATCAGCTCATCCTGCGGATAGCTGCCGCCGTGATGGATCTCGGCGCCGGCCTTGGTGCCGCACAGGGTGGTGGAGGCTTCCATGGATTTCAGGATGTTCAGAGCCCAGGATGCTTCCAGATAGATGGTAGCGCCGTTCTTCATCTTGATGAAGCCGAATGCGGAATCTTCTACTTCGAAGGTCTCCGGATCCCACGGTCCGAATACGTTTCCGTCCGGGCCGTCAGCCTGACGGCCGAGCTTGAAGTTTACGGAACCGGATACGGAAGCCGGCTCATAGTTGTTCATCATCCACAGTGTGATGTCCAGTGCATGGGTTCCGATATCGATCAGGGGACCGCCGCCCTGCAGAGCCTTGTTCGGGAATACGCCCCAGGTCGGAACCGCTCTTCTTCTGAGGGCATGAGCCTTTGCGAAGTAGATATCGCCAAGCTCGCCTGCTTCGCAGGATGCATGCAGTGTCTGGGTGTCGTCACGGAGACGGTTCTGATAGCCGATGGTGAATTTCTTGCCGGATTTCTTCCAGGCATCGATCATCTTCTGGGCATCTTCGGTATTGTGAGCCATTGGCTTTTCGCACATGACATGTTTTCCGGCTTCAAAAGCAGCTACGGTAATCGGGCAATGTGCCACGTTCGGAGTACAAACATGAACCACATCTACGTTCGGGTCATTTACCAGATCATGGTAGTCTGTATACACTTTTGCGTCTTCGGTGCCGAAATCAGCTTTTGCCTTTACAGCACGTTCTTCAATAATATCGCAGAATGCCACGATCTCGTTCAGATCGGAGTTGGCCTTCAGAGAGGGCATATGTTTCTGATTTGCGATACCACCACAACCTACGATTCCTACACGAACTTTTGCCATTTCCTTGTTACCTCCCGTTTCTTTTTTTGATGATTTTATTGTACCTGTTTTCGGGTTCCCTTGCCATTCTTGTTTTTTCCTGGTTACCCTTTGTTTTTTATTTTTATCCCCTTTGATTTTGTCCTTCCGGATCAAGAGGTTAAAAATCAGTGTATCGAATTTATCTACCCGTTTCAGGCTACTCGTAGAGATAGCTGATATGGATATACTGGATCTCCTGCGCCTGCATCCGGGTCTCAAAATTGAGTGTATTTCCGGTCACCTCGCACACCCGGATCTGAATGTGCGGTTTGCAGATCTGCTTCAGATATTCGATCTCGGCGTTGGAAAGGGATTCGATTTTTCCCAGCCTCTGCCATTCCTTCTGTATGCTTCCCTGCTCATCGCTCACGGAATAGGTTTTCACCTTGTATTTCCCGTTTTTCACATTGTTCAGCTGATAGTTCAGCTGCAAGGCCTGATTGTCCTCGAACAGCTGATAGAGCTTCTCCTCCTCCAGCCGGTTCTCGGCCTTCAGATAGTATTTGTAATTCAGATGCCTGTAATTGTGGCAGACGATGGAATAATTGTTGTTGCCGTTGGTGGAGACCAGACTGTTTTTCCCCCGGAACAGAAGATATTTTCCCATATGGTTAAGAAAACCATAGGCATAAAAGGAAGGCTTCTTGATCCCCTTCACGTTCAGCAGTCCGCAGCCGCCGAACAGAAGACGGCTGGTGTCGGTATGCTCCGAGAAAATATCCGACCCAACCCAGTATCCCAGGACCTTGGCCTTGTCAAAGCAGTCGATCACGCCCTTCAGAATGTAGGCTCCCTTATAGCAGCTGTCATTCAGGAGATTCCGGTTGGAGATCGTGGAGCTCCATTCCGTCACGTGGATCTCGACATCCTTCAGACCCGAATCGCGGATGATACTTTCGGCCATCTCCAGCTGGTTTTTCAGAAAGTCCCGGTCGGAAGACTGACGGATGTACGACATGCCGCCCTCGTCTCCGCGGACATAGGGATAGCAGTACAGGGAGAAGAAATCCGGCCGGCAGGCACTTTTTTCCCATTCCGACACCAGCTTTTTCATGTTTTCACTGCCATACTGAATCCCGATCCCGCCGCCTCCGATGCGGATCCTGGAGGAATGCTTGCGGGCCGCCCTGTACAGAATGCGGAAATAATCCATATACTTTTCGTCGTAGCCGCCCCGGTCAAAATCCTCCCCGGCCCAGAGCTCGAAATACCAGGTTTCCACCTCTTCCAGCCCATACCGGTTGATACAATGCGTAAACAGGGAATTCAGCAGCCGTTCCGCCTCTTTCTCCGACGAGAAGGGAGGCTCCCGGTCTTCCGAAACGATATCTTCGTTCAGGGTGCTGTGCAGCCGTTTCGGCTTGAACCCCAGCTCCAGATAGATCCGGATCCCATGGGAGGTCAGAAAGTCGAACACGCTGTCCAGCCGGTTGTAATAATACTCTCCCGACGCGGTGACGCGCCCCAGAAGCATCGTTTCGCTGAACAGATCCCAGATCCTTACATAGGTAAAGCCAAGCTCCCGGTTCATCAGGATCACCTGTTCCCGCATATCCGACCGGAGCAGATCCTCCGCCCGACCGATGTTGATCATTCTCTTCCAGCAGGGGTCGTACTCCAGCTTGTTCTCGGCATCCAGTATGATGTAGGCGTTGCTGCCGGCCACCTCCTGGGGCTCCTGCACAAGCTGGTTGTCCAGATAATCCGAAATCTTTTTCTCCAGCATTCCCTTCCGGCTGCCTTTGCTGCTTCTGCCCTCTTTTTCGGGATGGGCCTTCATTTTCTGCCGGTACTCCGAGGGCGTCAGGCCATAGGCATCCTTCAGCCGTTTGGTGAAGGATGCGGCGTTGGCAAAGCCGTTCTCCAGGGCGATCACCGTGATGGAATTGTTGGTATACAGCAGATCGTCCACGGCATGAAACAGCCGGATGTTGTTGACGTATTCCACAAAGTTCATCCCCATCTGCCGTTTGATGTATTTGGAAAGATAGGGGATGGACAGATACAATGCATTGGACAGCTCCGACAGGCTGATCTTCTTCTGGTAATTGCTGTGGATATAGTTGATGATCTCCGTGAGGCGTTCCTCATCGGGGGAACGTTCCCCTTCAAAACGGCGGTCATCGTTCTTGACCATGAAGTTCTCCAGAAGGACCTGCAGCAGCTGGTAGTACAGACTCCGGAGCACCACCTCTCCCAGCCCGTCCTTGTCAAAATACTGGCTGAAGATCTTTTTCAGAATGCTCCGCATATCCTCGTAGGCGGCACTTTTGTCCAGGACCGAATTGCACCAGAAGAAAAGATGACTGGTGCCCAGAAGCTCCTCCAGCAGATGAAAATCGATTTCCATATAGCCGATCAGGACATCCTCCTTGCTCTGGTAGGAGTGTTTTTTGTTGGCGTTGATGACGATGATGTCCTCCGGATGAGCCTGGTAGACCTTGTCCTGTACGATCACCTCGGGGCTGCCTTCCAGAACATAGAAGATCTCTATGGACTGATGAAAATGCGTTCCCTCCGCTCTTTCGATCTGAAACGCGAAATTCATGATCTGGGAGCCGTTTAAAATACTTTTCCTCATTCCGGCTGTGCTCCTCCGTGTGTCTGACTGGTTTCGTTTACGCTTCCAGATCCTCCGCCAGCATCAATGTGCCCAGCACATTGATGGCAAATTCTCTGGGAAGATCATAGGGCAGATTGTGAAAGCCCGGATAAAAGAGCACATCTCTGCCGAGGGCCTGGGCAAAGCGTGCCAGGCCTTCCATATAGACCGGATCCGTGCTTTTTTCACCCATGGCCAGCAGGATCTTCTCCGAATGCTTCCGGGTCTTTTCCAGATCCGGATGGTAAGAAACCAGCTCCGGAAATTCCTGCGTCAGGGCATATTCATGGTTTCCCATCTCCCGCCGGGACTCCTCCGTGGATTTCCGGGGGCTTCGTTCGTCGAAGGCGGAGATCTTCTGTGTGAATTCCAGCAGGGCGGTATTGAATTTATGCTTCCGGATCAGTTCCTTCATCTGCCCGGTCCATTCGCGGACATTCGGCATGTCGTCCAGAAAGCCCATGATCGCCGGTTCATACATAATGAGACAGCGGACCTTCTCCGGATACTCCTGCAGAAAATACTGTCCGATGATGGCACCGGCGCTCTGGCCGACAATATTGGCGCTTTCGATGTGCAGCGCCTTCATCAGATCCAGCAGGTCCCGGACCTGATCCTCCATGTCAAAACGGCCCTCTCCTTTATAAACGCTCCGGGAGTTTCCCCGGCGGTCATAGGTGATCACCGTATAATACCTGGCCAGCAGATCCGCCGCCTTGCTGTACAGATCCGCATCCACGATCACGCCGTGGATCAGGATCAGCGGCTCGCCGCTGCCCCGCACCTCATAATACAGTGACACATCTTCCTTTTCCAGAAACATGGTTCATCCTTTCGAAAGTGAGTCAGGGAACCTGTCCCCGTGACTCACTTGCCAGAATATGATATACTCTCTGTAACGTACAATTTTTCCGGAGGTGCCTTATGCCCGTCATCTGCTATACCGAATACAAACCGGTCTCTGAATCTCCCCGTGAGATCAACATCCAGGAACACGAGCTGGGGCGACAGCTTCTGTACACCTTTCTGCGGGACAAAAGGGGAATCCCGCTCTCCCCGGCGGACATATCCGTGACAGAAAAAGGAAAGCCCTATCTTCCGGCTTACCCGGAGATCCATTTCAATATCAGTCACTGTAACGGTCTTGTCGTCTGTGCCATTGATGAAGAAGCCGTAGGGGTCGACTGCGAGCGTCCCGGGTATTTCGGTGAGATTCTGATCCGGAAGGTCCTTTCTGTTTCCGAGCAGCAGCTTCTGGCGGATAAGGCAAAGACTGATCAGGCCCGTCAGGAATGGTTTTTCCGGCTGTGGACCCTGAAAGAAGCGTATGTGAAATGGACCGGCACCGGAGTCGATACGGATCTCACGGCCTTCTCCTTTTCTTTCTCAGAGGATCCGGACCGGACGGATCTGCAGCCCCGCTGTTCGGATCCTTCGGTCTGCTGTTATCAGACAAAGCTACCTTCCGGACATATCGTCTCTCTTTGTCATACCGGCAAATCGGGAGAAATCACGCTTCAACCTCTTCTGCGCGGCTGAAGGCTGCGCATGGCAGCCGCATTATCCAGCCGTCGTCCTCCGGTCCTGCTCAGCGGATTTCCCACACGGAGGGATCCGCTGCCGTACAGGGCTTCCACACAGGGACCTTGTCTCCGTTTGGATTTCCGGTCTTCATAAAGTTGGTCCATGCGTCCAGCATCTGCTCACTGATTTCCCTGTCTCTCGCCTCCATGGAGCGCCAGCATCTGCCCAGCGTTCCGAAGGTATACCACAGCTCGGCCGAATGGAAGGCCGGATCCGGTCCGTTTTCTCCCGGAAGAGCATGGTTAAAGTAATAGGCATAGGCAGGCGGATTTCCAAGCTCCTCCTGACGGATGCACCACTCCTTGCAGCCCTTCAGGATCACTCCCGGATTTTCCTTCTTCCGGTCTTCCTCCGTTCTTCCCAGATCATCCGTCACGCAGCCGGCCATATAGGGGATCGGCTTCATGCTTCCGTCTGCGAAGGTTTCTCTCACGTTTTTCTGCAGGAGATATCCATCCACATTCGGAACGATCAGAAGGCTCCCGTCTCCCGGATCCAGCTCCCCTTTCATCAGATGCATGAAGGTTTCTGCGTCAAACTGTGCCTTCGCCGCAAGCAGGCTCTCTGTATCCATTGCATATAACTCTTCCAGATTTTTGGCACCGGCAATTTTTACAATCCGTTTTCCGTATTCCTCTTCTTCCTGTAAGGTCGGCGTGGCCAGAAAACGGTCGACGGTCTGCACGCCGCTCTGCAGGATGGCCTTTTTGATTCTGTCTCCGGTAAGGCTGCTGGAACAGAGGATCTGGGTGCTCATGCAGCCGGCGGACTGTCCGAAAACCGTGATATTTTCCGGATCTCCGCCGAATGCGGCAATATTTTCATATACCCAGTCCAGGGCTGCGATCTGATCCAGGATCCCGTAATTTCCGGAAATTCCTTTTTCATCCCGGGCGGAAAGCCAGGGATGTGCCAGGAATCCGAAAACACCGCAGCGGTAGTTTATGCTCACCAGGATCACACCCCGGCGGCAATACTGCGCACCGTCAAATTCTTTCTCCGAGCCGTAACCGCCTCCGAAGCCGCCCCCGTGGATCCAGAAGGCTACGGGAAGCTTTTCCTCCCCGGTCTGTGCCGGCGTCCAGATGTTCAGATACAGACAGTCTTCGGATCTCTGCGGGATAAACGCGGGATCACTGTAAAACTCTTTATAGTACATGGCTCCCCAGGGTGTATCTTCCGTGGGAAACTCCTGCGGCGCAGCATTGCCGAAACGGTCACAGGATCTCACATCCTCCCAGGCGTCGGGTTTCTGCGGCGCCCTCCACCGCAGCGCTCCCACGGGCGGTTTTGCATACGGAATGCCTTTATATACAGTGTATCCTTCCATGCCGACGCCCTGGATGCGTCCGTACTGCGTTTTTACGATATTAAGCATGCCCATCTCTCCTTCAGGATTTCTTTTTGTTTCCAAACATGACAAAGGCTGCAAACGCCGCGGATGCAAACGCTGCAATGGCTGCTACGGTGTATACCCCCTTCGTGGTGGTTTCCCCATAGACCGCTTTGGACACGGAATCCAGCAGCACCGGCGAGATCAGCTGGCCGATGCAGGTCCCGCAGGTCAGCACGCCGGAAGCCATCGCGGCCGCGATGGGCGGAACTGCGTTGGCTGCTTCCACCATGGCCGTTGGCATGAATACGCCCTGGGAAAATCCGCAGAGCAGAGCCCCCACACACAGCATCGGAAAGCTTCCGGGAAACGCCACCAGCACCAGTGCGCCGATCCCGAACGAAATCATGGCCACCGAGATCGTCGCCTTTTTCGTGATCCGGGTGATATATCCCAGAACCAGGCCCAGGACGATCTGAATCATGGAAAAGATACTGGTCAGATTTCCGGAAACCGAGGCATTGCCTGCCAGACTGCCCGACAGGTGCATGGAGATGTTGGTCGAAAAGGAAATCAGGAAAATATACTCCAGAAGCCCCAGAAGGCCGATCAGGAGCACCCGCACATTGATGCTGACCTTATTGCCCTCCGTGGGGACTGCCTTGCCGGTCTCCGGCAGGCAGATCAGGATCAGCACAAAGCTGACCACCGCCAGAAGGTTGATCAGATAGGAATTCGAAAAAACGGAGGATCCCAGAAATCCGGCTCCCGCTGTCGTGAGGGCCATGGCGGCGCCAACGGTAGCACCCTGGAACCCCATCGCCTTCACCCTGGCTTCTCCCTCGAACCACTCCGCCACGACCGCCGTATTCAGTGCGGTGGCAAAGCCAAGCACAAAGCCATAGATCAGTCTGCAGGCAAACAGCACGTAGAAGTTATCCACCGCAAGCGGGATCAGGCCGGTGACCGCCGCGCCCACTCCGCAGATCAGAAGCAGATTCTTTTTGCTGATCTTCGTCACCATGACACCGCAGGCCAGGGCACAGAACATTCCGATGAGGGACGGGCCGGTGACCAGCATCTTCACCAGGCTCGTATTCACCTCCGGGAAATGGTCACCGATCTGTTTGAGGACCGGAGATGGCCCGAACTGAAGGGCCTGAAGGATACTGATACAGGCAATCGTAATATAGATGCGGAGAGTGATATTCTTATCGTTTTTTCTGTCCATTGGAATCAACACCTTTTCTGAATTTGAAAGAAGGCTGCCGCATCATCGCATGGATCCTGCCGCAGACCCGTCGGGTCACAGCCGGCAGAAAATGCAATTATGCGGCAGCCCCTGTATTTTGGCTGATTTACCGTTTAGAAACAGGCCGCAGGATTACTGAATAAAGTTTCTCAGATATTTCGCGCTGAGGATGATGGCTGTCTTGGCTGTCTCGATGGATTCCTCGAAGGATTTGTCCTCCACCTCGATTACACTGTATCCGTCATAACCGATATCGGTCAGTGCGGAAACATATTTGCCCCAGTCCACATCGCCAAGACCCGGAAGCTTGGGAGTCATATACTGCAGCGGGTTTGCCATGACGCCGACATCCGCGAGCTTGTCCTGATAGACCTTGATATCCTTGTAATGAACATGGAAGATCTTGTCCTTGAACTCATACAGCGGCTTGATATAGTCGATCTGCTGCCAGATAAAATGAGACGGATCATAGTTGATGCCGAGGTTCGGGCTCGGGATGGCTTCGAAGATCTTTCTCCAGTTGGCAGGCGTGGTCATGATATTCTGTCCTCCCGGCCACTCGTCATCGGTGAACCACATCGGGCAGTTTTCGATACCGATGCGGACGCCCTTCTCCTCTGCATGCTGCAGGATCGGGGTCCATACTTCTTTGGCGATCTCAAGGTTCTCAGCGAAGGTCTTGTCGCTGATACGGCCCATGAAGGTGGTGACCATGTTGACGCCCAGCATAGCGGAAGCATCGATCAGGCAATGAATATGATTGACATAGGATGCACGCTTCTCCAGATCCGGATCCAGCGTGTTCGGATAGTATGCCAGGGAAGAAATCTGCACGCCCTTCTTTGCGCAGAGCTCGTTGATCTCTTTGGCCTTCTCCTCGGTCAGATTGGCGGCATCAATGTGGCTCACGCCTGCATATCTTCTCTTGGCTCCGGTTGCCGGCCAGCAGGCCACTTCCAGACATTCCAGATTGTTCTCTGCCGCAAAATCCACTACTTCTTCAAAGGTCATTCCTTCACAGATCGCCGTTAATAATCCAAATTTGAACTTCATTGTTTACCTGCCTTTCTGAAAATATACATCATGAATGGGGTTCTGCTTTCACTGACAGAAATCATAGCATAAAATCCGTTTGAATACATCTGTGAACATACCATTTTGGTGGGTGAATCTTGTCTTTTTTCAGCTTTTTTGTCCTGTTCCGTCCTTCCGAGGCAAAAAAAACATGTTCGATTTTGACCTCTTACTGAAATGAAAGATCCGCCATCTGCCTTCATTCCGAATTTCGGTCTTGTCTTTACGATCCCCCTGTGCTATACTGTCGGATACCGTGAGTTCGAGACCTTCCTCACGTAAAACAAAACTAAAGGAGAAGAAAACATGAAAAACAAAAGTACTCTGTTCCTGGTACAGGCTGCCATGATCGGAGCGATCTATGTCGTTCTGACGGTTGCCTTTGCCCCTATCTCGTTCGGTGAAGTGCAGATCCGGTTTTCGGAAGCTCTGACCCTCCTGCCCTTCTTTACGCCTGCTGCGGTCCCCGGCCTTTTCGTCGGATGCCTGCTCGCAAATATTCTCGGCGGGGCGATTCTTCCGGATATCATCTTCGGAAGTCTGGCCACTCTGATCGGCGCTGTCGGCACGTATCTGCTGCGTAAGAAAAGCAAATATCTGGCTCCGATCCCCCCGATTGCTGCCAATACGATCATCGTTCCCTTTGTTCTTCACTTCGGATATGGCGTGAATCTTCCGATTCCGCTGATGATGCTGACCGTCGGAGCCGGTGAGGTGATCTCCGCCGGAATCATCGGACTGATCCTTCTGAATGTGCTCAATACCAACCGGGAAAAGATTTTCGGAGAAACACTGACCGCATAAATAACATCTTACAATAACAAACAACCGGCCCGGATGCCTGAAGGCGGCACCCGGGCCGGTTTTTTACTGTTCAGCGGATCGAATCCGGTATGGTCAGATCCCCCGGATGCGGCTGCTCCTTCTGGATATTGACCTTCCCCTTCCACTTACCGGAAAGGAAGCGGATCAGGCCGATCAGCATGGACAGGGTCCAGCCCACCGGCGTCGCCCACCAGATCCCGAAGTATCCCAGCCAAGCCGATAACGCAAACGGAAGGATTCCTCTCGAGAGGATCTCCGCAAAGCTCATGACCACCGTCGGTCGTACGTCCGACACGTTCCGCAGAAAATGCTGGAAAACAAACACGACACCCAGCACAGGGCCGAACCCGGAAGTGATCCGGATCAGCGGTGCTGCGACGACAAAAACATCCGGTTCATCGGAGAAGAGCCCGATCAGCGGATCCGTAAACACGATCGCCAGCACAGCCATCACGCTGCTGTAGATCAGCGCCAGCACAATCCCTGCCTTAAAGCCCTGAATCGTTCTTTTTTCATTGCCGGCCCCGATATTCTGCCCGCAGAAGACGCCAGTCGCCATTCCGATGGCAAAGGCAAGGCAGAAGCAGACGTTCTCCACCTTGTTTCCCACCGTATAGGCTCCCACCACCGTGGAGCCGTACTGGTTGACTGCCGCCTGGATGAACATGGTGGAGACCGTCACCACCACGGTGGAAAAGGTCGCAGGCAGTCCCACGCGGACCATCTCCTTCGCCACCTCCGGTTCAACGACCATCTCACCGATCCGGAAGCGAAGCTGCGGTATTTTATGATTGATATAGAAGAAACAGTACAGACCGGAAAACAGCTGCGACAGTACCGTCGCAACCGCCACTCCGGCCACCCCCATGCCAAACGCCAATACAAACAGCAGATCCAGCAGGATATTCGCAAGACTGGAGATCACCAGCGCGATCAGCGGAACAACGGAATTCCCCACCGACCGCAGAAAAGCCGCCATGCCGTTATACAGGCAGGTTGCGAGAATCCCGGCGGACATGATCATCACGTAGAGATGGGCATCCGGATATACATCCGCCGGGGTTTTCAGCAGTTTCAGAATGGATCCGCAGAAAACCAGTCCGAGAACCGAAAACACGATTCCGATCAAAAGGAGGACCTTGCACGAGGTAAGGTACGCCTTTCGGACCATCTGTCTGTCCCCGCTTCCGAAGATCTGGGCGATCACCACGGAAGCTCCGCTGCAGAAACCATTTACCAGCGAAATGATCAGATTATAGCTCGGTCCGCTGGCCCCAACGGCGGCCAGCGCCTGAATTCCCACAAAACGCCCCACCACCACCGCGTCGACCATATTGTAGAGCATCTGAAAGATATTCCCGATGAACAATGGCACCGCAAAGAGCAGAATCTGTTTCCAGGGTATCCCGGTTGTCATATCTTGATTTTTATTCATGTCATACCCTCTTTCGCAACGCAGACAAGACACGGAGACTTAGGAACTGTTACAAAATAACTGAATCATTTGGTTATTTATGAACAGTTCCTTACTCGAAAAAGGAGTCGGTTCCTGAAATGTAGTAGGGTCCCATGCCCGGGATGTGGCGGTTAAAGACGGTTCCTCCGACGGACGCGAGGAAGTCTTCTCTTTTTTCCCAGCGGGACAGGAAGACGACCCGGTCTTCGGCATCCTGATCGACAAGGACCTCCATGCCAAGACAGCCTTTTTCTTCTTTTATGGTATCCTCCGCGAAGGCTTTTGCCAGCGGAAGGTAGGCAGCGCGGTTGCTGACTCTGTTGTCTGTGATCACTGTAACCATAGAATCCTCCTTTAAAAATGGGGGGATAGAATGGTTCTATCCCCCCATGGAATGTGTTTCCATGCCGTCCCCTCGGGACGCGGTACCTCTTCGCTTAGTGCTTTTTGAATTTGCCGACCTTGATCAGCCGATTGGGCAGCTTGGGCAGCTTGCCGGCGGTCATGATGATGGCTTCTTCCTCGCAGGCTTCGATACACTTGCCGCACTTGGTACATTCGAATTCATCGATCATGTGGATGAATTTCGCCTTCCCTTCGATGCAGTCAGCCGGACATACATCCACGCACTCCTCGCAGCCTGTACAGGTCTGCGGATCAATGTAGATATGAACGAATGCGCCGCAGACGCCTGCCGGACATTTGTTCTTCTTGATGTGGGCTTCAAACTCGCTGCCGAATTTGTTCACGGCCGAAAGGGCAATATCCGGGGATTTCTGGCCTACGGTACACAGGGTCTGGCTGCGCATCGGCTCCCCGATCTCCCGGGTAAGATCAAGCTGCTGCGTTTTTCCTCTGGCAGCGGTGATCTCCTTCTGCATGTATTCCAGCTGGATCAGGCCCTCGCGGCAGAACACACACCGGCCGCAGCTGCGGATACGGTATTTGCCGAGGATCTTTGCGGTTTCCGCTACGATACAGTTCTTCTCCGTGAGCACACAGATCAGAGCCGTCGTCGCATCCTTCGCGGTCAGTTCCTTTGCTTCCTCCGGGGTATAATACTGATATCCCATGTAGACTGCCTTGGCATCGTCCAGAGAGACCAGCTCGGACACGGGCGTATCGGGAGCTACCTTTGCAAGGGGTTTCTCTGCTGTCTTGACATAAACCCCTGCCGTATATTCATCATCGACCAGCTCTGCAAGATCGCAGGCGGTCGCGATATGCAGGATCAGATCCTTCTCCGCTTCCCGCACATTGATAATATCGTTGACCAGGATGACGTTGTGGGCCGATGCAGCACTGCGAAGCTGTTCGGTCAGCTCCTTTTCTTCTTCCGGAAGGTACAGGAATTTTGCGGCTGCTCCGGCCAGAAAACCCGCAATCTCGATGCCGGCCAAAACCTTTTCCGGTTTTTCACGCAGCAGATCCAGCAGAGCACAGTCCACATCCGCGTTGTTCAGTCCTGCATAGACGTAAACATCGCCCTCTTTCGCGGTGGCGCGGAAGATCTTGTCCATCAGCGGTTCCGGACAGAGTCCGTATTCAACGAGGGAAGCAGCCTGAATCTTTTCGACAAGCTGGGCATAGCCCATCGTCTTTGCTTTATCAAATGTCGTCATGCCGTCTCACCCTCCTTTGCGAAATCGCCCCAGGTCTGCGGGCGGGAAATGCAGAGTCTCAGGTCACACTGCAGACAGCGGCCGGCTTCACATTTTGCCAGCTTTTCATCAAAGCCCTGATCCATAGGACCGCAGTTCTGCCAGTTCTCGACACGCTCCGGTGCCGGCACGACTCTCGGGGCGGTTCTCGGGATATCCGCAAAACCGTCGATGCTGCCGATGTACGGATCCTTCACCTGCTCCGGTGCCAGTTTTTCTTCGATATTGCCATCGCCGCCCAGATACTTGTCGATCTCAATGATGGCAGCCCTGGCTCCTGCGATGCCTTTAATGACAGAGGTGGTTCCGGTCATGGAATCCCCGCCGGCCCAGATGCCCTTCACAGAGGTCGCTCCGTTGGCATCCGCAGACACATAATTTCCATGGGTCAGATCAAGACCGAAGGCTTCGGGCTCCATGGGAATGGTCGGTCTCTGGCCTGTGGCAAAAATGACCGTATCCGCCGGCAGGATCTCGTTGGTGCCTTCCAGCTTGTCAAAGACCATACGGCCGTTCTCCTTGCGGAAGTTGCCTACGCTCTGGATCTCCACTCCGGTCACATGACCGTTCTCGCCCAGGATCTGCGGGAAGGTCTTGGAATTGTGAAGGACAACGCCTTCTTCCTCGGCCCAGGCACGCTCCTCATCCGTAGCGGTCATGGCGTCGTAGGCTTCCAGACAGGCCATGTCGATGGTCTTGGCGCCGAGACGGAAGGCCGCTCCGGCACAGTCGATGGCCACATTGCCGCCGCCCAGGATCACAACATGCTCTCCCACGCTGGCGGTGCCTTCTTCGAATGCACGCAGGAAGTCGGTATTGACCTGAACGCCTTCCAGATCATTGCCCGGCAGCGGGAGTCGTGCGCCTTGATGGGTACCCACGGCCACATACACTGCATCGAAGCCTTCCTCCAGAAGCTTCGGCGCATTCTCCACCTTCGTGCTGGTTTTCACGGTGATATCGCCGGCTTCCAGGATATCCGCGATCTCCTTGTCCACCACTTCTCTGGGCAGACGATAGGAAGGAATACCATAGCGCAGCTGGCCGCCCAGCTTTTCGCTGCTTTCAAAGACCGTCACGGAATGGCCCAGCTTGGCTCCGTAATAGGCAACGGTAAGACCGGAGGGGCCGCCGCCGATGACGGCGATCTTCTTGCCGGTGGCCGGTTTGTGGAAGGCTTTTTCCTTCCAGGCTCCGTCATCGTGCTCCGCCGCAAAGCGTTTCAGATTCCGGATGGAGACCGGCTCGTTCAGATACTGATGTTTGCATTCAAGCTCGCAGCTGTGGACGCAGATATAGCCCAGGCTGTGGGGGAAGGGAACCTTCTCGCGGACGGTGGCATTGGCGGAAGCATAGTCGCCCTGCTCGATGAAACGGATATATCTCGGCACATCGATGTGAGCCGGACATCCCTTACGGCAGGGAACCACATAGTCTTCCTTGCGAACCTCGGAGCTTGCCAGCTTGTCGCGGATGGTCCCGGTGGGACAGACTTCAACACAGGCCTGACAGAAGCGGCAGTTCGCATCCTTCAAAAGCCTGTCATGCAGAGCGCCTGTATAAACCTCCAGATCCTCTCTCTTCTGATACTGCAGTACATTTACGCCGCGAAGGTCGCCGCAGGCACGCACACAGCGGCCGCAGAGCACGCAGCGGTTCATATCGTGCAGGATCAGCGGATTCTTGTCGTTGGCGGCGAAACCTTTGGACCGCATTTTCAGACGTCCGGTCTTCGGTCCGATATACTGGATCAGCATCTGCAGCTCGCAGTTGCCGTATTTGGGACAGGTGGAACAATCCTCCGGATGTCCGGCCAGCAGAAGCTCCAGGGCCAGCATGCGGAGACGTTTTACTTCGTCCGTCTGGGTCTGGATCACCAGTCCGTCCCTGGCTTCCAGCTTGCAGGAGGGTACCGGTTTATCCTCGCCCTCCACTTCTACAATACACATACGGCAGGAGCCCAGGGGCAAAAGATCCTTATGATGACACAGATGCGGGATATAAATTCCCGCATCCAGTGCACATTCAAGAACATTTTTGCCATCCGGAACCTCAAGCCTTATGCCGTCGATCGTAATAACAGCCATCGTCTTCTCCTCCAGATTCGATATGTTGCGGCCGGAGCCGCAAAAGCTCCGGCCGGATTCAGTCTCAGTCGTCGTCTTCCATGTACTCAACAGCCTGCATGCCGGCGATACGTCCGGTATTCACGGCAAAGCCCATGGAGTTGCCGGGAAGCAGGAACATGTAGCTGTCGTCATAGATGTTGCAGGCATCCGCGCCGGCTGCATACAGACCCGGGATCGGATCCATCTCGGTATCCAGGACCTCGCAGTTCTCGTTGATATGGATGCCGCCTACGGTGCCATATCCGCCAGGACGTACGGCTGCCGCATAGTAGGGAGCTTTGGTCAGCGGACGGAGATATTTTTTCCTCTTGAAGAATTCTTCGTCATAGCCGTCGCAGTAGTCATTGTAGTTGTCTACGGTCTCCAGCAGGTTGTCGACATTGATGCCGCACTTCTCTGCCAGCTCCTCCAGGGAGTCAGCCTTGAAAAGGCCCTTGTTGCCAGTATCCTCAGCGATCTTCACGCCTTCTGCAAAATCAGAGACATCCGGGTTGAAACGGACCATGCTGATCTCGTCCACACCGTTTCTCATATAATACTTCACGATGGAGGAATCCACGATGCTGTACAGCACACGGCCCTTGTTATGGGAAGCCGCGTTGCTGAGATAGGTGGTATTCTGCATCTGCTCTTCGTCCATGACACGCTTGCCGTCCTTGTTGACCAGGAGGTTGGGCTGCATCAGAACGTTGGGAACGCTCTGGGGAAGCTCGTCGATACCTTCAAAGTTTGCAGCCTGCTCAATACGGACCGGAAGACGGTTGCCGCCTGCCTCCCAGGCCATCCTGATGCCGTCGCCCACATTGCCCGGGATCGCAAAGTTGAACATATCCACGCCGAAGGTGTAGCCGGTCTGCTCCTTGATGAATTCCGGATTGGCTCCGCCGCCGCCGCAGGCGATGACTGCAGCCTTGCAGGCGATGGTGATTTCTTTGCCTTCCTTGTCCACAGCCACAACGCCGCAGACCTTGCCGTCTTCATCCTTCAGGATCTTCTTGCCGGCGGTCTCCAGCATGAAGGTCACGCCCAGCTCCTGCGCTCTTGCAAAGAGAGCCTTGTTCATAAAGGAAGCGGCACGGGGTCCGATACCCTGATCGGTCTTTACGATATGCCAGGTCGCTTCGGATTTGGTGAAATACTTGTAAGCGCCTTCAAACTCAACGCCCATGTCTTCGAGCCATTCGATGGTCTCGGCGGACTGCTCAAAATAACGCTTTACCAGACGTCCGTCTACATTGTAATGCGTATATTCCATAAACATTTTCAGCGCTTTTTCGACCGTGATGTCGATCATCTGTCTCTGCTGATATTTGGAACCGATCGCCAGAGGTCCCATGCCCATGTTGGCTGCGCCGCCGACGGCCGCGTTCTTCTCGATCAGGATAACCTCGGCTCCATCCTCTGCTGCCTGCACTGCTGCGGAAAGTCCTGCGGGTCCGCCTGCGATTACGACTACCTGTGTCTCAAAATCTGCCATATCATCCCTCTTTCTCCGGCATGTCCGCCGGTATGAATTTATAGTTCCTGTGTCGATGAGCAAAGGCCTTCTCTGCTCCATTGTCTCCATTCTATCCTGTCAAAGAAGGAAACACTTTTCTTATTATGCCCTGTTTTTCACTGTCATTCGCCTTTTCCGGATTT
>CAMOUV010000021.1 GCA_946626695.1 uncultured Blautia sp. | reverse complement strand
TGCCGATCAGTTTTGAGAGTATCTTACCGAAGTAAGGATCCCCAGGTAATTGAAAGGGCGGCTTAAAGCAGAAAAAGCCCCGTAATCCGATTGGATTACGGGGCGGTTATGGGACATCAGCCCATGTTCACAGTGACATGATATTCGGTCTTGCCTTCTTCGAAGGGGATGCAGCATCCTTCGATTTCTTTTCCGTCCACGACCAGGCTCCTGACACCCTTCTGTACATGAGCGGGATTGACAACATCGATATAATAAGTGGCACCGCGGAATTTCCGGGTCAGCTTGAAATCACCAAAGTCCTCCGGAATGCAGGGATCGATGCACAGGCCGTCATACGAGGGCTGTACGCCCAGGATCGCCTGAGACAGGTTGCAGAAGGTCCAGGCGGCGGTACCGGTCAGCCAGCTGTTCTTGGCTTCGCCATGGCGGACCGCATCGGCACCGGCGATCATCTGCGAGTAGATGTAAGGCTCGGTACGGTGGATCTCGCTGATATCTTCGATATAGGAGGGACAGGTTTTCCGGTAGATCTCGAAAGCACGGTTTCCGCGTCCGATCACGGTCTCGGCGATGGAGATCCAGGGATTGTTGTGGCAGAAGATACCGGCATTCTCTTTATATCCCGGCGGATAAGAGGAAATCTCGCCGAGATTCAGGTAATACCTTGTATAAGCGGGCTGAAGAACCATGATACCGTACTTGGTGTCCAGATGCTCCTTGACGGAATCAAGAGCCTTCTCGGCCAGACCTTCCTTGACGCCGATGCCGGCCATGACACAGAAGCCCTGGGGTTCGATGTAGATCTTGCCCTCTTCACAGACTTTGGAGCCGATGATCTTTGACTCGGCATCGTAGGCACGTACGAACCATTCGCCATCCCAGCCTGCATCCAGAACGGCGTCATACATGGCATCCACAGCCTTGTCTGCTTCGGCGGCTTCCTCGTCGTGACCGAGGATACGGCTGATCTGTGCGAACTCACGGCCGTATTTGACAAACATGCCGGCGATAAAGACGGATTCGGCAATCGGTCCTTCGGAGGGACCGGTGGTCTGGAAGGGCTCTCCGGGTTCGGTGGAGAAGCAGTTCAGGTTCAGACAGTCATTCCAGTCGGCACGGCCGATCTGGGGCAGATTGTGCGGCCCGAGATGCGTCTTGATGTAATTGAAGGAACGCTGCAGATGGACATACAACGGCTGGGCTTTGTCTTCCTGGTTGTCGAAGGGAACCATCTCGTGAAGGATCGACAGATCTCCGGATTCCTTCAGGTAGGCTGCGACAGCCGCGATCAGCCAGAGCGGGTCATCGTTGAAACCGCTGCCGATGTCCATGTTCCCCTTCTTGGTCAGGGGCTGGTACTGATGATAGGCGCTTCCGTCCTCAAACTGCGTGGCGGCGATGTCAAGAATACGCTCGCGGGCACGCTCCGGAACCAGGTGGACAAAACCAAGCAGGTCCTGACAGGAATCACGGAAGCCCATGCCGCGTCCGGTTCCGGATTCGTAGAAGGAAGCGGAACGGGACATATTGAAGGTAACCATGCACTGATACTGATTCCAGATGTTGGCCATGCGGTTTACATGCTCGTTTCCACTCTCGACCTTGTAGGTGGAGAGGAGGTTGTTCCAGTATTCGGAAAGGCTGGCGAAGGCTTCATCCACCTGTTCGGAGGTGCTGAAGCGGGCGATCAGCTTATGGGCAGGATCCTTGCGGATCACGTTCGGGGCGATAAATTTCTGGTCAACAGGGTTCTCACAGTATCCGAGAAGGAAGATCAGCTCTTTCTCTTCGCCGGGGGCAAGAGTGAGGTTGATCTGGTGGCTGGCGATGGGATACCAGCCGCTGGCAACGGAATTGCGGGCTTTGTTTTCCTTGACAGCGGCGGGGAATGCATTGCCGTTGTTCGGTCCGAGGAAGTCATCCCGGCTGGTGTCGAAGCCGTCCGCCTCGCAGTTTACGGTGAAGAAGCTGAAGTGGTTGCGGCGTTCGCGATACTCGGTCTTGTGGTAGATGGTGCTTCCCTCGATCTCCACTTCGCCGGTGCTCAGGTTCCGCTGGAAGTTGGTGGAATCGTCCACGGCATTCCAGAGGCAGAATTCCACGTAAGAGAAAACGGAAAACTGTTTTTCCTTGTCGGTGGTGTTTTTCAGAGTAAGGCGGTTGATCTCGCAAGGCGCATCCGCCGGTACAAAGGCGAGAAGATCTGCGGCCAGACCGTTCTTGGCTCCGAGAAAACGGGAATAGCCGAGGCCGTGGTGACATTCATAGAAATCAAGCGGGGTCTGGGACGGCATGGTGCCGGGATTCCAGATCTCTTCGCCGTCGTGGATATAATAGTATTTGCCGTTGGAGTCTACAGGGATGTTGTTGTAGCGGTAACGGGTGATTCTGAGAAGCTTTGCGTCTTTGTAAAAGCTGTAGCCCCCGCAGGTGTTGGAGATCAGCGTGAAGAAATCGTGGGATCCCAGATAGTTGATCCACGGAAGCGGAGTGTTCGGGGTAGTGATGACATACTCCTTGGCATTGTCGTCAAAATGGCCGAATTTCATGGTTTTCCTCCTTAAATTCAGAGTTATCAAACAGTAACATTACGAAAACGATAAAGGAAACTGAGAAGGATATCCATCTGCATCGGACATCCTTTGAGTTAGTTTGAGTATATAGGAAAAAAGGCTGAAAATCAACCGTTTTTCCAAAATAAACAAGGTTTGTAAAGCCTGATGAATTCATGACGAAAAAATTTCGAAAAAGCAAAACAAGGACGAAACTATTTAACAATAGGGCTGGACTGAGGGAAAAACCCTTTTGTGCAGATGCACAGTAACGAAAAAAATTTCGAATTCGTCTTGATTTTGGTCAAAAATGAAGGTATTATATAAGCGAAAACGATTTAGATTGCCGATGAGGAGCAGACGACATAAGCAGCACAGTGCAATCTGCAGCGAAGCCGGCGAGGCTTCGGGATAACTACTACGGTGGTCTCAACTTCAGATACAGGAGTGTGTGCTATGGCATCAATGAAAGAGATCGCTGAGCGCTGTAAGGTTTCTGTGGCGACGGTCAGCAAAGCGATAAACGGATACAGTGATATCGGAGAGGAAACCAGGAATCTGATTCTGAGCACGGCTTCCGAGCTGGGGTACCTTCCGAATTCCTCCGCGCGTGCTCTGAAAACGAAACGCAGCTATAATCTGGGTGTGCTTTTTTTCGACGAGGGAATGAGCGGACTGACGCATGATTATTTCAATCATGTGCTGGAGCAGTTTCGGCGGACGGCGCAGGAACAGGGGTATGACATCACCTTTGTGATCGGAAAAGATTCGGGACGCAAAATGAGTTATTATGATCACTGCCGTTACAGAGGTGTGGACGGAGTGGTGATGGCCTGCGTGGATTTCTACACCGATGAGGTGATGGATCTGGTCCGTTCCAGCATCCCCCTTGTCACGATCGATCACACCTTTGACGGGACGATCGCAATCTGTTCCAACAATGCGCTTGGCATGGAAACCCTTCTGGATCATGTGTACCAGAGAGGGCATCGCAGGATTGCGTATATTCATGGAGAGAACACCTCCGTGACCAAGATCCGGATGACCAGCTTTTATCGTACGGCGCAAAGCCTGGGGCTTGATATCCCCGACGAATATATACGGAAGGCAGCCTACAGGGATGCGGACAAGGCCGCGCTGGAGACAGCGGAACTTCTGAATCTGCGGCAGCCGCCCACCTGCATTCTGTATCCGGATGATTTTGCGGCTTTCGGCGGGTATACGGAGATCCGGAACCGGGGACTGCGGATTCCGGAGGATATTTCGATCGTGGGCTTCGACGGACTGGATGCGGCGAGGGTTCTGGTTCCGAGGCTGACTACATGGTGCCAGGATACCGCCACCATCGGAAAGCTTGCCGCTGAAAAGCTGATCGATCTGGTGGAAAATCCACGCACCACGATCATCGAAAAATATGTGGTGGACGGAACGCTGTTTACCGGTGGATCCGTGAAGACCCTGAAGAACGGACAGTGATTGACGGAACTGGTAATTTACACGTTTAACCGCCTGGATTTTGTGGACTCATACAAAATTTCCGGGCGGTTTTTTTGAGAGAGAATCATTATAACGGAACCGGTGCGCTGACGTTTCGGCAGGAACAAGGAAAATTGCACAATCCGGATTCTGAAGGGACGCAAGGGATTATCGGGACCGTCAAAAAGATCGAAAAACCGGAGAAAAATGGTTCAGAAAAAAAGGTTGACAAATCGGGGCTCTACGTTGATAATAACTACAACAAAGGAAGGAAGTGAATAAGAACCCGGAAGGATCAGTGGCAGATCAGTTCCAGTCTGGCAAAATTGTTTTGTAAGAAAGGGTGATTATTATGCTTCAGAAGGTTAAGTTTAACGATGTGGAAGATGTCAGAGAGTTTGTAAAAGCTGCATCTGACTGTGAATTTGATGTAGATATCAGTTATGACAGGATCCTCGTGGATGCAAAGTCGATCATGGGTATTCTTGGCATGGATCTGAAAAGGGATCTTACCGTACATTGTCACGGAGAATGTGATAAGTTTGCATGTTCGATCCGCAAATGGGCGGTCGCATAACCGGGAAACCCGTCGGCTCCCTCTTTTGAAAGGACGCAGTTCTTTCATCCCAACTTAAGAAAAAAGCAGGTGCTTTCGCAGATGGCTTATCGTACGTGACTGGATGAGAATGCAGAGTATCTGTTTTTTTTTATGCCTTTTTGGGGATAACCGTCAGCCGGGGTCTCTTGACAGAAACAGAAAACTGTGAAATTATGGAGAGAACAGATATTCTTGTGATCAGGGCGGTGAAAAAATGAGATTCGGGAAGATCCGTATAGAGGATGGCTTCTTTATTTATAACAGACATATGATGTCCAACAGTATTCCGGTGCAGGATATCCTGTGGGGCTATCAGAAGACGAAGACCGAGGAGAAGCGGCAGGAAAGACTGCTGCTGTCCCATGTGCTTGTGATTATCACCCGGCGGAAGAAACGGTATCAGTTCGAGATGCCCGAGGGGGAAGCGCAGGATTGCATCCGCCTGTTGCAGGCATTGAATCCCGAGTTCGTCTGGGGATTCCCGGAGGGGAGAAGCGTCGACTTGTCCGGGGTGCCGAATGTGCGGGACTGCGGCGGACTGAGGACCGCCGAGGACCTTTGTATCCTGCCCCACCGGCTTCTGTTCGGAGGCGATCTGTACCATCTGTCCCAGGCCGATCAGCGGATCCTCCTGGAGGATTATCATCTGAAGACCGTGATCGATTTCCGCTCGGGCAGAGAGATCCTCAAACGGCCGGATACGGAGATGCCGGGTGTCGAGTATTACCATATCCCGATCCTGGATGAGGAGGAAGATCTTCTGCATCCTGGAAACTGGCAGGAGATGGCCGACAGCGGAGAAGAACTGACCGAAGAACAGATGGAAGAAATGTACGAGCGCTTCGCCGCGGATCATTATTCGGTGCGGCAGTTTGCCCTCTTTCTCGATGTGCTGCGGAAAAATGAAAAGGGAGCCGTGCTGTGGCACGGCGGTGCGGGAAAGGACCGGACCGGTGCCGCGACGGCGCTTCTGCTCACGATCCTCGGCGTCCCGCGGAATGTCGTACGGGAGAATTATCTGGGCAGCAACAAAGTGCTGGAGCAGGAAGAACAGTATATGAGAAGAATGCTGGAAAGCCGGGGAGAGGACCTCTCGCTCTATGAGCAGAGACTGAAAAACTTCTATCGGGTGGAGGAATCCTACCTGAACCGCTTCTTTTACCGGATCAACCGGACCTATGGTTCCATGCAGCGTTTTCTTTCCGGCCAGCTCCTGTTGAGTTCGAAGGAGATCGAACAGCTGAAAGAGAGATATCTGGTTTAAACATTGACAAAAACCTATAAATTGTTATAATGAAAAAAGGGTTTTTGACCAAAGTCCGAAGCTGAAACAGTGAGAATGAGCTGAGCAACGAACGAGACGAAAAATATATGAAATTTGACCAGTTAGAAAAAAATATCATCGATGTACTGGAAGAGGAGCAGATCAAGCTGGGATATATTGAGGAGACAGTCCGCCTTTATTATCCTTTGCAGTCCCTGAACCGTTTTCTGGAGACCGACTGCAGTGTGGAAGAGATGAGTTCCCTGCTGGATGAGTTTGTTTCCGCTGAAAAAGACGTGTTCGGAGAGATCCAGATCTCCGAAAAAAAGGAGCGCTTCTGTTTCCTGATCCCGCCGGAAGGGGCGGCCTATGTGCATGAGCATATCGGAAAGAATCCGTTCCTCCATGCCCTTGTGGATGCGATTGCCGTTCACGGCACCACCTTTGAAGAGGTTTTTGAGGTGTTCCGCCGCTTTTCGGACAAAGTCCATATCGAAAAGATGAATGACGAGGATTATGATTATCTTGTCTACTTTGAGGATGAGGAGCCGGACGGGTTCTATTATTGCCTGACGGACGAAGGCGGGCATATTATCTACCACCGCTATACAAAAGAAGATTATAAGGATCTGTTTGCGCAGGCATAGAGCAATCCTTACCAGAAAGGGCCGCATTTTATGCGGCTTTGATGGTTTATGGAGTAGGTTATGAAAAAGAACGGAACGGGTACGGACAACGCAGATAAGAAACCCCGGATCGGAGTGATGGTCGGCAATTATCATACCGATCTGCCAACCCGGGTTGTCGCCCTGCTCTGGGCCAGGATGAAGGAAGAAGGCCTGGCGGGACAGTTTTATATCGGAACGGAAAGTTCGAGCTTTATGACAGAGTTTGAGATGGAGGAGAACCGGTTTGATTATCTGTATTCTTCTCTGTATGGACTCTGCCGTTTTGATGCTCTGGATGCGTTGATCGTGTCTCTTGGTACCATGACGCTGTATCAGGCTACCACCAGCGAGGAATCGTTCCTTGCCCTGCTTCCGGATCTTCCGGTCATACTGATCGGAAATGACTACAAGATTCAAAACGGAGCATCCCTGATCTCCGACAATTACCATGGCATCTACCGGTGTGTGGAGCATCTGGTGAAGGTTCATCACTGCAAAAAGATCGGTTATGTATCCGGAAAGGACCGGATCCGGGAAGCCTTTATCCGCCGCGAAGCGGTGCGGGACGCCCTCCTTGCCTGCGGACAGGATCTGCCGGAGGACCGGATCGCAAAAGGGGATTTCTCGGAGCATGTGGATGCCGAGGTGCAGGCGCTTCTGGACCGTCATCCGGATCTGGACGCCCTGGTATGCGCCAACGATGAAATGGGGATCGCTGTGTACCGGGTCCTGCGGGAGCGGGGAATCTGCCCCGGAAAGGATATCGCGGTCACGGGCTTCGACGATATGGTGCTGGCCCGTTACATGGACCCGCCTCTGACCACGGCCAGGCAGGAGTTTGAAACCATCTGCCGGCTGGCTTTTGACAAGACCCTGAAGATCCTCAAAGGGGAGAAACCGGAATCCGAAATTGTTCCGGTACCTTTTATACGGCGCTGTTCCTGCGGATGTTCGGAATATGATCTCCGTACAGAGGAAAGGGAAGAACAGTCGAAGGACCGGCTGGTGCACGATGTTCTGATCCGCCGGCAGAACCAGCGGCATACCTGGATCAGCGCACTGCTCGCCCGGGAGCTTCTTCTGGAGACGCCCAATATCCGGGAGTTCTTTGACAAGATCGGGAACAGCTTTGTCAAGCTGAAGACGAAGAATTCCTATATCTGCCTTCTGGAGGACCCCGCCGTTCTGAAGGAAGGGGAGGTCCTTGGCGATGTGGATCATCTGATCATGATGATGCATCAGAACGGAGATCGTTACACGGTTTATGATCTTGCCGGCGCTCCGAGACTGACGGAAGACGCTTCAGGTCTCCTGCAGGAAATGGGCCTTTCCGAGGGGATCTACATGACCTTCCTTCTTTTCTATGAGGAAAACCTGTTCGGGACCATGAGCGTGGAAGCGGAGCCGTCGGAGATCGATTTTTATTACTCGCTTTCCCTGGAGATCGGTTCGAGCATCCGGAACCTGTTTGTATCACTGGATGAACAGCGTCACCGGGCGGAGCTGCAGGCGATCGCAAGGCATGACGACCTGACCGGGATCTTTAACCGTTCGGGCTTTGAAAGCGCCGCGGCAGGTTTTGTGTCCATGCATGAAAAAGAGAAAATGGCTCTTCTGATCGGGGACCTGGATCATTTGAAGGAGATCAATGATCATTTCGGCCATCTGGAGGGGGACAATGCGATCATAGAGACCTCCCGGATCCTTCGGGAGGTACTGGGAAAGCACAATATCCTGGGACGGATGGGCGGAGATGAATTCATCGGGCTGATGACGATCCGTTCCAAGGAGGATATCCATATGGTTGTGGAACTGATCCGCCGCAAATGCAGTGAATATAACAGACATTCGGACAAACCCTATCTGGTGGAGATCTCCGTGGGCTGCATTCCCTTTGAAAGTGCCGATTTCGCGCAGTTTGACATGCTGCAGCGGAAAGCCGATCTTCAGATGTATGCGGCCAAGGAGCTTCGAAGGCCTACGGCGATCCGTTGATGGGAGACGGCTGTCATGCTGTCTCCCATTGTTGGGTCAGGCCTGTTTGTAAGGAGACATAGTCAGTATGAGCATTTATCTTCGAATCCTGCTTCTGTTCGGTTCGGTCCTGTTTCTGCTTCTGACCGTGAACAGCATACGCAGGAAAAATCTGGATCTGTATCATTCGATCCGCTGGTTTGTTCTGGCGATCCTGATCCTTCTGATGGCTCTTTTTCCCGATGGAGTGGAGCTTCTCAGCAAAGCGGTGGGGATCGAAGTACCCTCCAACCTGGTTTTCTTCCTGATGATCGCCTATCTGCTGCAGACGTGCCTGTCTCTTTCGGCTTCGGTCTCCAGGCAGCATGCAAGGATACGGGCACTGGTGCAGAATACGGCTCTCATGGAGGAAAGGATCCGGGAGCTGGAGGAAAAGGTGGGAACAGACGAAAATGAAAATTCTGGTAATCGTGCCGGCATACAATGAGTCGGCGATCATTGCCTCGACCATAGAGGATATCCGCGCAAAAGCCCCGGGGGCGGATATCCTGGTGATCAACGACGGTTCAAGGGACGGTACCGCACAGAAACTCCGGGAGTGTAAAACGGATTATCTGGAGCACTGCATCAATCTGGGAATCGGAGGAGCCGTGCAGAGCGGGTATCAGTATGCCTGCCGTCATAACTACGATTACACGGTACAGATCGACGGGGACGGACAGCATGATCCGGCCTACATTCTGCCCATGATCCGCTGGATGGAGAAGGAGAAGATCGATGTGGGGATCGGCTCCCGTTTCCTGGAAATGGAAGGCTTTCAGTCCGGCCGGATGAGACGGACCGGGATCCGGTTCCTTTCCGGGCTGATCCGTCTGGTATGCGGGGCCGACATAAAGGATGTGACCAGCGGATACCGCGTGGTGAACCGACGTTTTTCCCGGCTGTTTGCCCGGGAGTATTCGGATGACTATCCGGAGCCGGATTCCATTCCCGCGGTGATTCTGCGGGGCGGCAGGGTGGCGGAATATCCTGTCGTCATGCGGGAACGTACCACGGGGCATTCCTCCATCGGGTCGGTGCGTTCTCTGTATTATATCATCAAGGTGAGTATTTCGATCCTGCTTTGCAGGCAGATCTATACTTCTGCCCTTCCGGCGGAAGAAGGAACGGAACGATGAAAACAGCCATGGTAAAGAAGCATGTAATTTCACAGCTGGCGATCCTGCTCGGAGCTCTTCTGCTTACGGCGGCTGCCTTTTGTCTCGGTCATTTCATGACGCCGGAGACGCTGGTGTCCCATTCCTACGAGGACCGGGTCCTGCCCTCGGAGATGCAGTCCATTCTGCATGAGGCTTCGCTGTATACGGTCAACGCAAGGCTGGAAGGGATCTATTTCTGCCCGGAAGCGGAGGATGCGCAGCTCATCGTTTCGGTGGATCCCGCGCTTACCGGGCCGGTACGATGCATCGAATTCCGGTTCCGTGAGCCTTTTGAGGAGAACACGGCATACACTCTTTTTTATCCGGATGCGGAAGGCGCCTTTTCGGAAAGCTGTACCGTCACCGGAGAACTGAAAGCAGGGCGGGAGAGCCTGTTCCTTGAGCTTCCGGCGAACACGGATCCCTCGATGCAGAGCTTCCGGCTGGATATCGATCAGGACTATCACCTTGAGGACATCTGTGTCTCTCCGGAAGGAACGGAAGGAAGCTATGTGCCGGCAGAGCATACGGACCGGAAGCTCTGGATCGCTCTGTTTGCCGTCGATTTTCTGCTCCTGGAGCTTCTCTGGTTTCTCCGCGGGGAAAGAAAGAAAACCCTCGGTCTTTCGAAACGGGAGAGGAACGGAGCAGCCATTTTGTCCGGCAGGCGGATCATCCGGGACAACGGATGGTATGTTTTCGGCGTTCTGCTTCTGCTGGGGCTGATCGCATTTGAGTGGAAAAGCAGTACGGAGGCCTCTCCGGTGCTGGGAAGCAGCCGGATCTATACCGGGATCTTTCTTCTGGTGGGGGTTCTTACCGCGGTTCTGGCGGCTCTGTTCTGGAGATTTGTGCTTCTGCGGCAGGAACAGGAGATCCCCTGGCGGGGAATTTTTGTGACCGTATTGCTCCTGCTTTCCGTTTTGTACATGGTCGTCTTTCTTCCGTTTCTTTCGCCGGATGAAAAAACGCATTATCTTTCGGCCTACCGGATCGCGGACTGGTTTCTGGGCAAGGGAACACCGGCCGGAAAGCCGCAGATGATCATGCGGCTGGAGGATTATACCTTTGTTTCCATGCGTCAGGTCGGTCTGAAGGGAGATTATCTGCGGGAACTGACAGGGCAGCTTCACCTGTTCTGCCGGGAGCCCGGTTACGTGGTGCGGGACGCCTCTCTGGCTACCAATGCAGTTTTCTGTTATTTTCCGGCCGCGTTCGGTATTGCCGCGGCCAGGATCCTTCATCTGAGCGGCGCCGGCTGTTTTTATCTGAGCCGTATGGCCAATGTTCTGTTCTGCACCGGTGTGACAGCCCATGTGATGAAGAAATACCGTTTTCATAACGAAGCCCTGTTTACGCTGGCATGCTTTCCGATGATGCTGCAGCTGACCGCCTCCTGCACCTATGATACGGCGGCCTTCTGCAATGTTCTGCTGTTCACGGTCCACGTCATGGCCATGCGGAGCAGCAGGGAAAGGATTTCCGGCAGAGACCTTGCCCTGTGTATGGTATATGCGGCGCTCCTGGGACCTTCCAAGACGGTGTATCTGCCTCTTCTGTTCCTGATCTTTCTTGTGCCCGCCGAGAAACTCGGGGATACAGGGAAAAAGGCGGTCTGGTACAGGCTCTGTGTGGTGGGGGCCGGAGTGCTTTCGCTTCTGCTTGTGAGCCGGGGACTGCGGTGGCTTTCTTCTTCCACGGCAGTACAGACCATGCTCTCGGAAAACGCCACAGGCCATATCCTTTCCTGGAACGGGGAAGAAGGGTATACTTTTTTGTATATACTGACGCATCTGAAGGAGTTTATACTGCTCTGCGGCCGTACCGTCACCCGGATCGGGGATGAGTACTTCTTTACCATGCTGGGGAGCCGCCTTGCCCGTTACGAACTGACGGTTCCGGCGGTCTGCGGCGGATTGTGCTTTATCCTTTTCCTTTTTGCATCCAATATCCGGGAGGGAAAAGGAGAATACCGGCCTTTTTCGGGAGGAGAAAAGGTTGTGAGCCTTGTCCTGTGCGCCGGCTGCACAGCCTGTATCATGCTTGCGCTGACCCTGGGCTGGACACCCCTGTCTTCCGATACGATCCTGGGGATACAGGGACGGTATTTTCTGCCCCTTCTGCCGGCGCTGATCCCGGTGCTCCGGGACCGTCACATTCAGGTGGAGGCAGGAATGCGGAGCCGGATCGTCTTTCTGGTGACAGCCGTCAATCTGTGGCTCCTGGTGCATTCCTACGGGCAGATGTTCTTTTCAGCCTGAACGCGGAACGATGGAGAAGAAGATGAAATCATATACCTGTGAAGAGCATACCTTCGCGGTGTGCGCCTGGGGCAAAAGTGAATATCTGGAGGAATGTATCCGCTCTCTTCTGGGGCAGACCGTGAAAAGCCGGATCATTCTGTGTACAGCCACGCCGGATCCCTTTCTGCAGGAGAAGGCGGACCGATACGGTCTTCCTTTGTATGTGAGGAAAGGGGAGCCGGGCATCGCAGAGGACTGGAGCTACGCCTACCGGAAGGCCGGCACGCCTCTGGTGACGCTGGCCCATCAGGACGATGTCTATGAGCCGGAGTTCCTCGAAAAAACGTTGCAAATCCTCTCGGAAGCAGACCATCCGCTGATCTCCTTCTGCGATTATTATGAGCTCCGCGACGGAGAGAAGGTTTTTGCAGACAAAAACCGGAATCTCCGGATCAAAGAGGTCATGCTTCTGCCGCTGCGGCTGAAGAAAATGCAGAAGAGCCGATGGTGCCGGCGGAGAATCCTTTCCCTCGGCAATCCGGTCTGCTGTCCGTCTGTAACCTATGTAAAAGAGAATCTTCCCCGGAGAGTCTTTTCTGCGGGCTTTAAAGCGGATCTGGACTGGCAGGCGTGGGAACGGCTGTCCCTTCTCCCGGGGAACTTCTGTTATCTTCCGGAATGTCTGATGGGGCATCGGATCCACGGCGGCTCGGCCACCACCCGGGTGATCGGTGAAAACCGGAACCGGTCCCGGGAGGATCTGGAGATGTACCGGAAGTTCTGGCCGGAGAGCATAGCCCGGTTTCTGAACCGTTTTTATGCGGCCAGCCAGGATGAAAACCGGACCGGAAAGAATAGAAACAGATCGATATGAAACTGGAACGTTCTCAAAACACAAAACGAAATATCCTGGTCGGAGAGGCGGACAAGGCAGCCGGAATCCTGCTCCCGTTTATCGTCCGTACCATGATCATTCATCAGATGGGGGCCTCCTATCTGGGCCTGACCGGACTTTTTTATTCGATCATCCAGATGCTGAATCTGGCAGAGATGGGCTTCGGCATGGCGATCACCTTCAGCATGTACGGGCCGATCGCGAAGGATGACACGGAGACCATCAACGCATTGCTCCGGTTTTACTCCCGGATCTACCGGTTTGTGGGACTTTTTACCGGCGTCTGCGGACTGCTGGTCATGGTGTTCCTTCCGCATCTGATCAAGGGAGAGCCGGTACGGGACATCAACATTTATCTGCTGTACCTGATCTATCTGGGGGATGCCTGCCTGAACTGTTTTCTGTTTCCCGAAAGGAAGGCGCTCCTGGCGGCGCACCAGCGGGATGACGTTAGCAGCGGGATCCATATCTTCACCCAGACGGGAATGTATATCCTGCAGATGATCAGTATCTGCATGGCCAGGAGCTTTTATCTCTACGCACTGACGGTGCCTCTTTCCACCGCAGCCTTCAGCCTGTGGTGTGCGGCCCGCTCCCGGAAGCTGTTTCCGGATTATCACAAAGGGGGAGAACTGGAGGACGGCGTGTACCGGGAAATCCGGAAGCAGGTCATCGGACTGATGGTCCGGAAGGTGGCTTCGCTGTCGAGAAACGCCTTTGATTCCATGTTTATCTCGGCCTTCCTGGGGCTGGAGATCACAGCGGTCTACGGAAATTATTACTATGTGATGGATGCGGTTGTCATGCTGCTCGCCGTGGTGAAAAACTCGATGGCAGGCGGGGTGGGCAACAGTATCGCGATGGAAATCGTGGCCAAGAACCGGAAGGACATGAACACCATCAACTATCTGTTTATGTGGATCAGCGGCTGGTGCTCGATCTGCATGCTCTGTCTGTATCAGCCTTTTATGGAGCTGTGGGCAGGCAGTGACATGATGCTGCCCGATGTGTATGCAATCGTTTTTTCGCTGTATTTTTATGTGCTGAAAATGAGCGATATCCGGACGCTGTATTCCGAATCGGTGGGTCTCTGGTGGCAGGCCCGGTATCTGTCGGTGGCGGAGGCGGCGGCCAACCTGCTGCTCAACTGGATCCTGATCCGGCTTATGGGGCTGCTCGGCATCATTCTGGCTACGATGATCTCGTATTTTCTGTTTAACTTCATCGGCGGAGCAAGGATCCTGTTCCGGGGTTATTTTACGGAAGAAACGATCAAAGGCTATTTTCTGGCGCATGCCAGGTATTTTCTTGTGACGGCTGCGATCGCGGCTGTGACCTACGCAGTGACGGTCCGGATCCCTCTTGCAGGGATCCCGGCGCTCCTGGCAGACGGATGCATCTGTATCCTGCTTCCCGGCGTGCTGTATTTTCTGGTGTACAGAAACACCGCGGAATTTGCATCCGCCAGACCGATGCTGAGAACAATAATAAAAAGATAAGGCTGATACGATGGATAATATAAAGATTTTGGATTGTACGCTGCGGGACGGCGGCTGGGTAAATCAATTCCGTTTCGGGACCGAGGTGATGCAGGATATCCTGCAGTCTGCCGAAAAAGCCGGCGCTGAATTTGTGGAGCTGGGATATCTGGACCGGAATCTCGGAGCATCGAAGGGAGAATCCAGATACTGCGGGTTTGAGGCGGTCGCCAGCAATGGAATGGCGGCGCACACGCGGCCGGAGGTTCTGCATTGTGTGATGATCGACTGCGGGAAATATCCTGCGGAACAGATACCGGAGGTGTCCGAAGGGTGCGGGATCGACGCGATCCGTCTGTGTTTCCACAAGGACGCGGCGGATGAAGCGCTCCGGATGGGACAGAGAATCCTGGAAAAAGGCTATCGTCTTCTTCTGCAGCCCATGGTCACCACCCGTTATTCGGACGAAGAATTCGAAGCCCTGATCCGGAAAACGCAGGAAACGCTTCCCGGGCTGATGGCATTTTATATTGTAGACAGCTTCGGGGTCATGAACCGGGAGGAAGTCTCGCGGAGAGTACAGCTGGCGGACCGGACTCTGGCGCCCGGAATACTTCTGGGCGTGCATCTTCACAACAACCGGGATCTGGCGTTTGCCAATGCCATGGAGGCGCTGCGGTCCGTGAGCCCCGGACGGCAGCTTCTGATCGACTGTACCATGTCCGGCATCGGAAAGGGTGCGGGAAATCTCCGCACGGAGGATTTCGCCGAATACCTGAACATGGAGTACGGAAAAGCCTACGACGTGGAGCTGCTGTGCACCACCGCCCTGCGGGTGATGGATCCCCTGAAAAAGCAGTACCACTGGGGAAGTCATCCGTCCTACGCCCTTACGGCGCGGTACCGCGTGACCCCCACCTATGCGGATCTTTTCTACTGGGAGAAGCGGGTTTCCCTTCAGGAGCTGGAACGCCTGCTGGTCCACATGCCCGAGGAGAAAAAGGATTCCTTTGACCGGGATTTTGCACTGCGGTATTATGAAACCATGACAGGAGCCGGCAAATGAAAGTATCGGTTGTGATCCCTGTGTATCAGGTGGAGGCGTACATAGAGGAGTGTCTGGACAGTGTAAGGAATCAGACCCTGACGGATCTGGAGATCCTTTGCGTGGACGACTGCGGCACGGACGGTTCCTGGGAGAAGGTCCGGAGGGCCGCGGGAAAGGATGACCGCATCCGGCTGCTCCGGAACGAACGGAACAAAGGCCTGGCGGCTTCCCGGAACAGGGGCCTGGATCAGGCCAGGGGAGAGTATGTCTATTTTCTGGATTCGGATGACAGGATCACGCCGGATGCATTGTCTGAGCTTGTAACCAGAGCGGACAGGGATCATCTGGATGTGATCGCCTTCTGTGCCTCCTTTATCTATGAGAATGAAGGTCTGCGGGAGAAATTCTGCAGAAATCCCGCGGTCTTTAAAGGGGAGTATCCCGAGGTGATGAGCGGAAAGGAGCTCTATGTCCGCTGGATGGACCGGTGGGACTGGATGCCTTCCCAGCCGCGGTACTTTTACCGAAGGGCCTTCCTGCAGGAAAACAACATCCGTTTTCCGGAAGGAATGCTCCATGAAGACGAGATGTTCGCCTTCGATGTCTTTATGAAGGCGCAAAGAATGAGAGCCTGCCCGGAAAAATGGTTCATCCGCCGTTTCCGGGCGGATTCCATCATGACGGGGCAGATGTCCTTCCGGAATGTGGAAGGATGCATCCGGATCCTGCAGCATATTGCAGCAGAGCAGCAGGAATACCGGAAAGACCCGGCCCTTCATAAGGCGGTCTGTTTTTACCGGAAAAAGATCGCGGAGAACTGCCGTGGCAAGTTTCTGGCCGCCGCCGGCGCATCCGGAGGGGAAGAAGCCTTCCGCATGTCGCAGGAGGGGCCGCTGCTCTCCGTGCTGATCCCGGTGTACGATTGTGAACCCTATCTGGAGGACTGTCTGCAAAGCGTTCTGGGGCAGCCTTTCATGGATCTGGAAGTGATCTGCGTGGACGACGGTTCGACGGACGGGTCCTGGGAGCTGTTGTCCGCTTATGCGGAGATGGATCCGCGGATCCGTCTTCTGCGGCATTCCCGGAACCGGGGACAGGCCGCTGCCAGAAATACGGCGCTGGATGCTGCCCGGGGTAGAATGATCTATATGCTGGATGCGGATGACTGGATCACGGACAATGCCCTGCAGGAGATGTACGGATATATGGTCCGGGATGATCTGGATGTGCTGGGGTTCGAGAACCGGCAGTTTGCCGAGGAAGAGGCCTTCCGGCATCAGGCGGAGGAGGTGCTCTTTTCCTACGAAAAGACCGAAGGTCTTTACAGCGGAAGAGAGGCTTTTATCACCTGTGTAGAGAAGGACACCCTTTCCCCCAGCGTACCTACCTTTATGTTGAAAAAAGACTATATCCTTCGGGAGGGGCTCCGTTTTGAGGAAGGGATCCTTCATGAGGATATCGGATATATCTTTGCCATGCTGACCCGGGCCGGAAGGGTCCGGCTTCTGCACAAGCCTTTGTTCTGCCGTCGTTTCCGGGCACATTCCACCGTCACGAGGGGATTTACGCCGGAGCATGCAGCAGGATACCTGAAAAGCTGGCAGAAGGGAACGGAGGACCGGCGGGCTCTGCGGGAACGGTTTGGAGACGATCCGGAATTCTGGCATGCCCACCGCAAATGGCTGCGGGATGTTGCCGGACGGATCCGGGTGCTGTATCTGCAGGCCGGGGAGAGTCTGTACCGGGCAGAGCTACCTTCCGGGGAAGAAACGCCTGTCTTTCTGCTGGAACTTCTGAGACAGACCACCACAGGCCGGGAGAGAGCGGCCGATATTCTGGGCGAAGAAACGGTACGGCAGATCGAGGAGGCAAAGGCGGTGTACGTCTGCGGAAGCGGACAGTATGCCCGGCGGATCCTGGATGCGGCCGGGGCCCTGGATACGGAGATCCGGGGCGTGCTGGAGCAGGACGGGGTGATCGCGGGACGGAAAACCTTCCGGGGATTCAAGGTGCTGGATCCGGCGGAAGTGACGGACCGGAGCCTGCCGGTTCTGCTGGCGGTGTCGCACTATGCGGTTGAAAAATACAGAGAGATGCTGGAAAGAGCAGGCTTTGAGAAGCTGCTTTCCGTGCGTTTCTGAAAGAGGAACAGGAAATGACGTTTGACAGTCTGGAGGCCATCAAAGCGATGTTTGCCTCACCGGAGATCAAGGTGATCAGCTTTGATGTGTTTGATACCCTTCTTCTCCGTCCGGTCAGCAGCGAGGAAGTGAAATTCGGATTTCTGGAGAAAACCTTCCGCAGGCTGACGGGAGCCAATATCAGCTTTTCCCGGATCCGGACCATGGCGGAGGCCTCTCTCCGAAGAAGGATCCTGCGGGGAGAGCTCGAAAAGGAGGATGTGACCCTTACCGAGATTTACGGACAGATGGTCCGGGAGTTCCCCGTCGACGATGCTGCGGCAGAAACCCTGAAGGCGGAAGAGGAAGCTTTGGAATTCCGCCTCGCAGAGCCCCGGAAAAGCGGACAAGACCTGTACGAAGAGGCGCTCCGGACAGGAAAAAGAGTCATTGTGATCACGGATATGTATCTGGAGAGCGGGATCATCCGTCGTCTGCTTTTGGAGAACGGGTATCCGGAACCGGAGAGGATCTTTGTCTCGTCGGATACGGGACTCCGGAAAAGTACGGGAAATCTGTACGGATATGTTTCGGAAGAGCTGGGCGTACAACCCGGGGAAATATTTCACATCGGCGACAGCCCGGAGGCAGACGTAAAAAAGGCGGAGGAAAAGGGACTGATAAGTGCCTGGCTTCCCCGGACGATGGAGGCCTTTGACCGCCGGGGCTGCAGTCATCAGGCCGAAAAAATGTGCCGGGATCTGACAGACTGGGAAAAGGCGCTCCGGGAGCCCGGCATGGGGATCTTCCGCCAGATGGCGGCCAACCGGTATTTTGACGACCCCTTTCGGAGCTTTGATCCGGAATCGGATTACAATGCCGACCCCTGGTTTGTGGGGTATGCGGCCCTGGGACCGGAAATCCTGGCCCTGGTGCGCTGGCTGATCGAAAATGCAAAGAGGGATGGAGTGAACAGGCTTCTGTTTCTGTCCCGGGACGGTTATCTGCCGATGCAGGCCTTCCGCCTGCTGCGGGAAACGGATGCTTCGCTTCCCGACTGCGCCTATCTGTATACCTCCAGGATCGCCCTGCTTCCGGCCATGATCCGGAAACCGGCGGATCTGTATGATCTTCCCGTGGACATTACGCGGCATACGGTGGAAAAGCTGTGCCGCACCCTTTCTTTCTGCTGTGATCCGGAACGTACGGAGCAGAAACTCCGCGGACTTCCGGACCGGCCTTACCGGTGCGGGGAGCCCTTCACGGCAGAAGGCTTTCAGGCGTTTATCGGTGATTTCATCCGGTACGGCTATGACGCCGCAAAGCATCAGTCCGGACAGGAAAGGATCCGCCGGTATCTGCTGTACAACGAAAAAGCTCCGGTCACGAGCGGTACGGCGATTTTTGATATGGGATACAGCGGACGGATCGCCCAGGCGATCCTGGATGCGGCAGGAGAGACGATCCCGGTCTATTTTTTCCATGGAGACGGGAGCCGGCAGTTTCTGTGCGAGGCCGAGGGAGATTTCAGGATCCGGACCTTTTTTGACTTTAATCCGTATATGGAGTCGACACTGCGGGAATATGCCTATCTGGAGAATGCCCCTTCCTGCATCGGATATGACGAGGCCCTCCGGCCTCTGTTCGACTGCGGTCCGTCGGCACATTACGAAGAAAGCGTGCTTCCCATGCAGAGAGGCGCACTGGATATGGTGAGGGATTATCTCCGGTATTTCGGGGAATATGAGAGGGAAACGGCTTTCCGGTACCACAGCGCGGCCATTCCCTTCGAAGCCTTTCTGCGGCATTGCAGCGAGGCGGACCGGGCGATCTACCGCAGGGTGGAGATCGATGATGAACTGTGGGGAGGAAGAAGAGATATCAATCTGGCCTCGCTGATGGAAGCGAGGCTTCGAAAGCTCCCCGATTACGCAAAGGATGAGGTGAACTGAAGTGGGAGAAACAGACAGCTGGGAGAAAAATCTGCAGGAGACCGTCCTGCGGGAATCGATCCTGAACTGGTATGAATTTCACAGGGACGCGGATCTTCTGGAGATCTGCAGCGGCCCCTCAGTCCTTACGGAGCTTTTCCGGCGGAGAGTGCGTTCCGTCACCACCGTGGTCCTTCAGGAAAAAGAGCCGGAGGCTTCCGGTGATCCGGACCGTCTACACCGTCTGGAAGAGGCGGAGGACCGCCGGTATGATTACATCGTCTGTCTGGAGCAGGCAGAGAGAGAGCCGGACCCGGTATCCTTCGTGGGCAGACTGAAACGGCTGCTGCGTCCCGGGGGAATCCTTCTGCTGGGAGCGGACAACCGGTACGGACTGAAATATTTCTGCGGATGCGGAGAAAAGTATTCGGGGATCCCCTATCTGGGGATCAACGGGTATCCCGGGGAATTTCCCGGGTCTGCCGGCAAGGGGCGGCTGTGGAGCCGGTCTGAATGGCAGGCGATTCTGCAGAAGGCGGGATTTGAAAAAAGCCGCTTTTTCTATCCTGTTCCGGACAGCCGGATGCCCCAGATGATTTACACGGATGAATACACGGATGCCACGAATGCGGCCGAGAGGCTGGTGGATTATGATTATGAGGATCCGGGGATGGCGGTCATCGAGCACCGTATCTTCCGGGATGTGATCGCTTCGGGTTCTCTCTCCTTCATGGCCAACTCTTTTCTGATGGAGATCACGGCGGACGGAAGTCTGTCCGATATCGATTATGTGGTCGTGACGACGGACCGGGGACCGGAGAGGGGAATGGCCACCACCATCCGGAACAACGGACAGGTCATGAAGCGGCCGCTGTGGGAGCAGGGGGAAGCACATCTGCGCGCGCTGGCCGGTTACACCGAAGAACTGGCTTCCTCGGGAGTCCCCGTGATTCCGGTGGAGCTGCAGGAGGATCCCGCCGGGATTTTTCTCCGGATGCCCTGTGTGCCCTACGAAAGTCTGAGCCCCGTTCTTACCCGGCTTGCCGGATCAGACCGGGCGCGGTTCGAGAAGATCTTTGACCGGATCTATGAATGCATCCGTCTCTCCTTCAGGCCTTCGGGACCGGAGAGCGGACGGGTGTATCTGGATCTGGCGCCCTGCAATTGTTTTCTGGTCCCCGGCAGCGGGGAAGAAGAAGAAAGCCTCCTGTTCTACGACCAGGAATTTGTCACGGAAAACGGAACCCCGGGTTTTGCGATGTTCCGTACGCTGAAATACTTTTTTGCTTCTTCGCCTCAGGCTGCGAGGTCGGTATCCTTGTCAGACATGTATCTTCGCTACGGAATCACCCCGGAACAGCAGAAAGACTACGAGACGCAGGAGGAGGCTTTTATCCGTTCCGTGCGCCACAGCGACCGATTCCGTTGGGTGTTTTCGGCGGCCGTGCCGGATTACCGGCAGCTGTATGAGAGGGCCTGCCGGATGAAGGCGGAGAAGAGAAAGCCCTACCGCATCGGATATGTTCCCGGTGTTTTTGACCTGTTTCATACCGGACACCTCCGACTGATCGAACGGTGCAAGGATCGTTGCGATCATCTGATCGTCGGGGTCCTCACCGATGAGCTGGTGGAGTTTTACAAAGGAAAACCGCCGGTGGTATCCTGCGAGGACCGGATGAATGTGATCCGGGGGCTGAAGGCCTGCGACGAAGTCATCCCGGTGGATTTCAGCAACACGGACAAGCTGGATGCCTGGGAGCAGCTTCATTATGACTGCCATTTTTCCGGAGACGATCATGTGGGACACTGGAATGACGTGTGGCAGGAGCTGAAAAAACGAGGCTCCAACATGGAATTCTTTTCGTATACCAAAGGGATCAGCAGCACGGCCATTAAGGAAAAGGCCGGACTGAACAGACAGCAGGAGTAAGAATGGAATACACAGAAGAACAACTGAAACATCTGAGGGAGATCGATCTGGAGCTGTATCATGTGTTTGCCGGGATCTGCCGGAAACACGGGCTTCGCTTCGTGACCGGCTTCGGAACCACCCTGGGTGCGATCCGGCACAAAGGCTTTATTCCCTGGGACGACGATATGGACTTTCTGATGCCCCGGGAAGACTATGAAAAACTGATCCGGCTGGCCCCGGAGGAACTGAAGGGCACGCGCTACGGCATGCTGGAGCCCCGTCTGACCAGAGGGTATGTGATGTGCTTCGCGAAGCTTTTCCGGCGGGATACGATTTTCCTGGAAAAGGTGGATGAGCATGTGATCTATCATAACGGGATCTGTATCGATATCTTTCCCATGGATTACTGGCCGCAGGACACAAAACGGAGGGATTCCGTGGCATTCCGCTGTTACGTGCTGGCACGGCTGATTTCCCTTTCCGTCTACGGACGGCCGAAGCTTCCGGAAAGTCTTACGCCCGGAAAACGGAAACTGGCTCTCGCGGGCTGCATGGGAATTCACGGCCTGCTGAAGCTTTTTCATCTGACGGCGCCCAGGCTTTACAGCCGGTACCTGAAGCTCGCGGCCTGCACCTCTCCGGAGGAGGCGGAAAACCAGGTGACGGATATGATGTGGTGCTGGATCCGGAAGGAAGGGAGATTTACCCGGCATATGTTCGGGCTGCAGTATAAGGATACGGACCTGTTCACTCCCCTGGATGTGGAATTTGAGGATACGACGGTGCCGGTACCGGAAAAATACGACAGCTATCTGAAGACGGCGTACCGAGACTACATGCAGCTGCCTCCGGTGGAAAAAAGGCACTCCCACAAGCCCTCGGTGCTGGTGTTTCCGGAGGAATACAGGGAGAAATACCGGAAAAAAGGAAACAGAGCATGAACATTGTCTATACCACGGATGAGAGATTTCTGCCTCAGACGGCGGCCTCGGTCACTTCGGTCTGTGAGAACAACAAAAAGGCGGGAACGATTTCTTTTTATATCCTGTGCCTGGGAGTGAGCCGGGAGGCGAAGCAGAAGCTTCGCGCCCATGTCCGTTCCTATGAGACCGGTCACTGTGTCCGGAACGTCTTCTTCACGGAGCTGGAGAAAATGTCCTCGTATTTTGATTTTGATTTTAACACATCCGGATGGAATCCCATCGTCCTGGCCCGCCTTCTGATGGGGCGGATCCTGCCCGTGAACGTACACCGGGTGCTGTATCTGGACGGGGACACCATCGTGCGCAGGAGTCTGCACCGGCTGTGGAAGACGGAACTGGGGGACTGCGTGCTGGGAGCCTGTATGGAACCCACCTGCAGCCTGAAAAGAAAAGAAGAGATGGGGCTCTCAGGAAGGCCCTACTGCAATGCGGGGGTTCTCCTGGTGGATCTGGACCGGTTCAGGACGCTGGGGACAGGCGAAGAGATCATCGCTTACTACCGGGCAAACAACGGAAGGCTTTTTGCAAATGATCAGGATGCCATCAACGGGAGCCAGAAGGACCGGATCCGGGTCCTTTCTCCCTCATACAATTACTATAACACCTACGATATCTACCGGTACCGGCTGCTGAAGAAAAACTGCGATTATCCGGTTCCCTCCCGAAAGGAGATGGAGCGGATCCGCAGAAATCCGTGTATCGTTCATTTTCTGGGAGAGGAGCGGCCCTGGAGAAAGGGAAACACGCACCGCTTCCGGGATGAGTATTTGCATTATCTGTCTCTCTCGCCCTGGAAAGGGCAGGGGATGGAGGAAGGCTGGGAGCTGTACTTCCGATGTTGGCGCATTTTTAATTTCTGTATGAAGCCGTTCCCGGTCA
>CAMOUV010000020.1 GCA_946626695.1 uncultured Blautia sp. | reverse complement strand
ACTCACTGCACCTGCTTCATTTTTCCATCTTCAATATGCAGGGTATAGTCGCAGATATCCAGCGCGGCTCTTCGATGGGTGACGATGATACAGGTCTTGTCCCGCATGGAGGAGATATTCTCCAGCAGCTGCGCTTCGGTCTGTTCATCCAGAGCGCTGGTCGCTTCATCCAGCAGCAGGATCGGCGCTTTGCTGAGCAGGGCCCGGGCAACGGCCACACGCTGCGCCTGTCCTTCGGAAAGTCCTACTCCGCACTCTCCCAGCACCGCATCCAGTCCGACTTCTTCCACCAGCGGTTCGATACAGGCCGCTTTGACCGCCTCCATGACTTCTTCCTACGACGCATGGTCAGTGAACATCGTGAGATTATCCCAAAGGGTACCGGAAAACAGGGTGTTTCCCTGTGGGACATAGGCAAACAGGCCACGCGTCCCCCGGGAGGCCGGATAGGTCTTGTCGCCCAGACGGAAAAACAGTGCTCCTTCGGTCGGCCTGTAAATGCCCAGAAGAAGCTGGAACAGAGACGTCTTCCCGCCGCCGGACATGCCGGTCAGCGCCATGAAATCCCCTTTGCGGATCGTCCGGCTGATATGCTGCAGCACATCCTCCGTTCCGTCTTCATAGCGGAAGGTAATGTCATTCAGACAGATCTCATCAAATTCTTCCAGGATCTCCCCGGCCTTCTCATCCGGCAGATCCGTAAGCTCCAGCAGACGCTCGGAGGAGGAGATCACGCTGTAGACCTGTCCGGCGATGGTCACGGCATTGGCGATGGGCCCCTCGATCCTGCCGATCAGCTGGATCATGGCTGCCAGAGAGCCGTAGGTCAGATTCCCGTGGAAGATGTTCATACAGCCCCAGATCATGCAGAACAGCCAGGACAGATCAAACACGATCCCCATGCTGTCGTTCATCCGGAAGGAGAACATTCCCTGACGCACCTGCTCCTTTTTCAGATTCTCCTGATGATCCCCGATCTGACCGGCGGCCCTTTCTTCCGACACGCTTGCCTTGATCAGACGGACATTTTCCAGAGTCTCCTGGATCGAAGCATGAACCGCGCCTTCCGCCTCCTGCATCCTTTTGTGCCTTTTTTTCATTGGGCTGCGGAAAAGAAGCACCAGACACAGGCCCAGAAAACCGCCGATCAGCATCAGAATCACAAAATGCCAGTCCATGGCGATCAGAATCACAGCAGCGCCGACAAAGCTGACGATGATATTCACAAAATTCGGCAGAATGTTCATGATGCCGTTCTTGATGACCGACATGTCCGAGAAGACCCGGTTTACCAGCTCGCCGCTGTGGAAGCCCTTCAGGCTGGCGTATTCCTTTACCAGGATATCCCGCACCAGCATGGCCTGCATATGTCTCTGCAGCTCTGCCGAAGCATGAATCCGCAGATAGGCCCGTCCGGCGGACAAAGCATGCTGGACCAGAATAAGCAGTGCCAGCAGAATGGCATATTTCCGCAGGTTGTTCATATTGGAGGAAACAGCCCCGTCTACGATCCCCTTGGTCGCCAAAGTAAAACCCAGGGAGCTCAGGGAAGAAAAGCCTGTCAGCACACAGATCAGAAAAACCTTGAAGTGCACGCACTTCGACCAGCGGACGACCGCCGAAAGTCCCGGACTCCTGAATATCTGCTTCACTCTTCTTAAATACTCTTTGATAATAATAATCCCCTCCGTCACGCTTTTCCCGTACTGACATCCAGCCTCTGGCGTTCCACCAGATCCGCAAACATGCCGTTCTTTGCGATCAGCTCTTCGTAGGTCCCGTCTTCCACGATCTTTCCGCCGTCCATCACCAGGATCCGGTCGCAGTGCCGGATGGTGGACAGACGATGGGCAATGACGATCCGGGTACATTTCATCCGGTCCAGCGCCTCGGACACCTGTTTCTGGGTGATGTTGTCCAGCGCCGAGGTAGCCTCATCCAGAAGAAGAAGCTTCGGCTTGGGCGCCACGGCGCGGGCGATCATGATCCGCTGACGCTGGCCGCCGGAAATGCCGCCGGCTCCTTCGGACAGTACGGTACTCATGCCCATGGGCATGGCCCGGATATCATCCGCCAGACCTGCGATCTCCGCCGCTTCCCAGGCGTCCTTCAACGTAAGGTTCGGATCCGAGATCGTGATATTCTCAAAAATGCTGCCGCTGAACAGATCTCCCTCCTGCAGCACCGTTCCGATGCATTTCCGGAGGGATCCCAGATCCAGAGTCTGGATATCCTTACGGTCATAGAAAATAGCGCCGCTCTCCGGCTGTTCAAAGCCAAGAAGCAGACGGAGCAGCGTCGATTTCCCGCAGCCCGTCCGGCCGACGATGGCCACATAAGACCGGGCTGCGATGGAAAGGCTCAGATCATCCAGGATCTTCCGGCCGTTTTCTTCATACCGGAATGTCACATGCGAAAGCTCCAGGCCGCCGGTGATCCTGTCCACGGCCTCCCGGCCGGAATGCTTTTCAGGCTCCGCATCCATCAGCGGCCGGATGATCTCCAGCACCGGTTTGATGGTGGCGGCGGTCAGGGCCATGGACGAGATGGCGCCGATCGCTCCGGATATATACCCGTAAGCCGCATTGAAAGCATAGTAATCCGCCACGGACACTCTGGATTTCACTGCAATGTAATACATGATGATCGTCCCGATCAGCGTCACCGCCGTGGTGAATACATTGTTCAGCTTGATCAGGGCGGGCGGATTGAATTTCAGGTCCGCTTCCTCGGAATAAAGCTCCGTCCACTTGGCAAAAACGCGGTTTTCCGAGCCGGAAAGACGGATCTTCTCGATTCCGTTGATAAAGGCGTAGGTAAGGCCCTTTTCCATGGCTGCCAGGCCCATCATCTCTTTGTTTCTGGACACCTGCATGAAATTGGCCGCCAGGCTGATGGCCAGCGTCAGGACCGTCACCACAAGCGACGGGATCACCAGGCTTCTGGCATAGGAAAAGATCTGTGTCAGATAGGCCAGGGAAAACACGCCGGTCACCACCGTGGACAGCACCGCATCCACCATGGTATCACAAAGCGAATTCATATAGGAAAGATACTGGCTCAGCTCACCGGAGCTGTACTCCTTGAAAAAATCCGCCGGCAGAGACAGCACCCTCATCATGGACGCCGCCTGCACATTGACGTTCAGCTTTACCTTCAGCCGGGACAGCACCAGCGTACGGATCATCCCCAGCAGGAAATTGCCCACCGTCGCAAACATCATGAAGCTCATCACCGCCCCCAGAAGCTGATAGCTTCCGTACGAGATCACCTGGCCCATCAGGATATGATTCAGCTTGGGCATGATCATACCTACCAGGGTGATGGCGAGAGAGGCAACGGCAAAGGACACGATATCCCACATGCTCAGGCTTTCCATCATATACCGGAACAGATTCTTCAGCGTGATCTTCCGGAGGGGAAGCGGCCGGTAAAAGCAGTACGCTTCCGAATTGATCTTCTTTTCCTCCGCGGCGGAAACCTTGACCGTCCGGCCCGACACCGGATCCTTGTACACGTAGAAACCCGCCGCATTCCGAAGGACCGCCACCACCGCGCCGTTCTCCTTCAGGGTCGTGATCATGGGGCCCATGGCGTCTCTGTGCCATCCTTCCTCCAGGATCACCTTCCGGTACATAATATCCGAAGCCGTCAGCTGATAATCCAGCTTCTGCTCCAGAGTCTTCAGTCTTCCCGGCATCTCCCGGTCCTTTATGCCAAAATACTTCAGCAGCACCGCCAGGGCGTCGTCCACGTCCGCCCCTTCCGCGAAGGTTCCGGAAGACCGTCTTCCCGTTACGCTTACCTCCAGCTTCTCAAAGGAATCGGAAAGCATCCTGCGTTCTTGTTTTTTTCGGTATTCGATCTGTTCATCAAACCAACCCATCGCACTGCCTCCTTTCCCTTTTATTCGCTGGTGACAAGCCGTGTGTAGGCTCCGCCCTTGGCATACAGCTCCTCATGGGTTCCACGCTCCACGATATGCCCCTGCTCCAGGACGATGATCTCATCGCAGTCACGGATCGTGGAAAGCCGGTGGGCGATCACGATGCAGGTGATCCCCCGTTCGCTGATGGATTTGACCACCTCGTACTCTGTCTTCGCATCCAGGGCGGAGGTAGCCTCGTCCAGGATACAGATGGTCGGATCCTGGGACAAAGCCCGGGCGATTTCGAGCCTCTGGCGCTGTCCGCCGGAAAAATCCTTCCCGTTTTCCGTCATCTTATGCTGATATCCTCCCGGCCGGAGCACGATATCCTCGTGGATCTCCGCATCCCGGGCGGCCATGATCACTTCAAAATCCTCGATGGAGGGATCCCACATCTTGATGTTTTCGGAGATCGTATCCTCAAAAAGCGTCACGTTCTGGTCGATGACCGACACGGACCCGATGAACACGTTCCGGTCAATCTCGCTGATGGGCTTTCCGTCAAAGGTAATGCTGCCGCTCCAGGGCTGATACAGCCCGCTCAGCAGCTTGGCGAGAGTCGATTTGCCGCAGCCGGAGCGGCCCACGAAGGCGATCTTCTGCCCCGGCTTGACCGTGAGGGAGAAATCCGTGATCAGAGGATTGCCCAGAGGCGCATAGCCGAAGACGATATCCTTCATCTCGATGGCTCCTGTCAGCTTTTCGTATTCTTCCTTTTTCTCCCTGGGCTCCAGCTGGGGATCGGAGGGATAGCTCATGACGTCATCCACCCGCTCCATCTGGGAGATCATCTCCTGCATGGACTGCCCCGCCGCGATCAGGGTGTTGGCCGGCTGCATGAAGGAGGTCAGAAAGCCCTGGAAGGCCATGACCATACCGATGGTAAAGCTGCCGTGCAGCACCAGATAAACTCCCATGCCCAGGATGACCATGTTGGTCAGGGAGGTCACCAGGGTCGGGATGGTACTGAGGAAGGTATTCAGCCGGATAAACTTATATTCCTGGGTATTCACACTGGCCTGGAAGCCGGCCCAGCGCCCGAACACGCCCTTCTCTGCGCCGCTTGCCTTGATGGTCTCGATCATCCGTATGCTGGATGCCGTAGCGGAGGAAAGCTTGGCGCTGTCGCGCATCTGCACCCGGGTCAGATTGATCCTCCGGGAGGTGACGATGGCGGAAACGCCCATATTGATCAGGATCGCCAGGATCCCGATGGCGGTGAGCAGCGGACTGTATTTCAGCATGACCACCAGATAGAACACCATCATCAGCGTATTGAGCGCCAGAGGCGCAAAGGTGTTCACCAGCGTTCCCGCGATGGCGGCGTTGGTGGTCTGCCGGTCCGCGATGTCTGCCGCCAGACGCTGGCTGAAAAACTGCATGGGAAGCCGCAGCACCTTCCACAGATAGTTGGCGCTTCCCACAGCCTCCATCTTCCCCTGGATCCGCAGACTGTAGACCGCCGCGATCCAGAGCACCAGGATATTCACCACCGCAAAGGCACTCATGGCCAGAATAAAGGGATTCAGCCATTCCGGATTGGTTCCGCTCAGAAGCCGGTCCAGGAACACCCGTCCGAACACCGGACTGATGATCCCCAGCAGGGACGAGATGGTGGTGGTCAGGACCACAAAAGTTACCGCCGTGCTGGTGCCCTGCAGCCTTTCCTTTGCATAGGCGAAAACACTTTTACGCTTTCCCTCGGGCTGGAAGCCTTCCGCCGGCTCGAAGGTGATGGTGATGCCTGTATACTCACGGTCAAACTCTTCCATGGACACGGCCAGCCGGCCCCGGGCCGGATCATTCAGAACTGCTTTTCCTCTCCGGAACCCGCAAAGCACCACGAAATGGTTGAATCCCCAGTGGATGATGCAGGGGAAGGGTCCTTCCTTGATCAGGTCCTCCGGCTCGATCCTCCAGGCCTTGGCGTCCATCCCGTAGCTCCGGGCCGCCAGCATGATATTCTTGGCGTTGGCGCCGTCCCGGGAAACGCCGCAGTCGCCCCTGGCCTGTTCCAGGGGAATCCATTTCTGGTAATAATGCATGATCATCGTCAGGGATGCAGCCCCGCATTCCAACGCTTCCAGCTGCATCACCACGGGGACGCGGACCACCCCGCTTGTCTGGGGCTTTGGTACTTTTTTCTGAAACAGCATCGGTACACTCCTTACATGTCAAAGAATAACGAAGCCGGCGACAGGGTCTCCGTCACCAGCACACCCGAAACGGTTCCTTCCGAGTCGAGAGGTTCCTTCAGGGAAACCGGATACACGATGTCTCCCACCGAAAGATCTCCCGCCAGCATGGTGTAAATATCCGTCGTTTCGCTGATCACCTGCGGTTCCAGTACGGAAGGCGACAGCTCGTATTCCCTGCCGTCCACCTCCACGGAGCGGTTTTCGATCACACCCTCCAGAGCGGCCTGGGGCACCAGGCAGACACTCTGTCCGTCCGCTGTCACGATCGCTGCCGGCGCGGTGGCATCGATCCGTCCGAAGATTCCCCAGATGCACACGCCTGCCAGCAGGACGATCACCGCGGCAAGCACAAGCCAGACTCCCGGAGAAGTGACCCGGAGATAATCATTCAGTTTTTCAGGCGACTCCAGCCTTTCCAGGCTCTTTTCCCGAAACAGGCTCTCCTTCTTGTTGTTCTCATCTGCCATTCTTATTCCTCCCTCGGAGGGCTGCCTACGATGCATGATCTCCAGCAACCAACTGTGTCTGCACAAGACGATTTTTGTTTCATTTTATCATACCATAAAAACTCTGCTTTTTCCAATAGTACGCACACAGACATCCATAACATAATATTGGGGCCGGACTGCATATTCGGCCCCAATGAATAACTCACAGCACTTTATTCAGAAAATCGATGGTCCGCGGTTCCTTCGGATTGTTGATCAGCTCCTGGGGAGTTTCCTGCTCCACAATGTATCCCGCGTCCATGAAAATAACTCTGTCCGAGACCTCTCTGGCAAAACCGATCTCATGGGTCACGATCACCATGGTCATTCCGTCAGCCGCCAGCTGTTTCATGACCTGCTTTTCCGTAAGGTCAGCATATTATGTCCGTTCTCGTAAGCATATTCGACACTGTCCATGCTCTTCCTGACCATAAATATGCCCAGTCCCCCGATGGCCCTTTCTTCCGCAGAGAGGGTGATGTCGGGATCCTGTTTTTTCAGCGGATTAAAAGGCTTGCCGCTGTCGATCAGCGTGATCACGACAGTCCCGGGATCTTCCCCGGTGCGGAAACGGATCACCGCAGGCCCGGCCTTTCCGCCGTACGCGTAGCTTGCGATATTCACAAATATCTCTTCCACGGCCACATCGATCTGGAACTGAATATCGGACGGGCAGCCTGCTTCTGTCAGCTGCCGGTCCACAAATTCCAGCACTTCAGGCAGTCTGTCTGTCCGGGCTTCGATCGCAAGCTCCGCTTCCCCGGACTCCTCCGCCCTCTCAGGCCCCCTGTATTCCAGACACATCATGGTAATGTCGTCAAACTGCGCCGCGTCCCCCACAAACCGGTCGATCTGTTCTTTCATAAGGGGCAGAAGCTCCTCCGGGCTGTCGGACGAATGGCCGTTCAGCACTTCCAGCATCCGGTCGGTTCCGAAAAGCTCGTTGCGGCTGTTGGTCGCTTCGGGTACACCGTCGGTATACACGAACAGGGCGTCACCGGGATGCAGTTCAAAGGCATGCTCCCGGAATCGGATCCCTTCCAGGGTGGCAACGGCAGGCGAATGACGGTAGATATCCAGCTCGTACTGTCCGTTCTTCCTGCGGATCGCCGGATGCTCATGGCCTGCATTGGCCGCCATGCCCTTTCCTGTGGAGATCTCCAGAACCGCCAGCCAGACCGTCACAAAAAGCTCCGCCTCATTTCCTTCGCACAGCTGCTCATTGACATTGGCCAGAATCTTCGCCGGGCTGTCTCCCATCATGGCACGGTTTTTGATCAGCGTCTTGGTGATCACCATGAAAAGAGCCGCCGGCACTCCCTTTCCGGACACATCCGCCATGACCATTCCCAGATGATCGTGATCGATCAGGAAGAAATCGTAGAAGTCTCCTCCCACTTCCTTGGCCGGGGTCATGGTAGCATAAATATCAAATTCACTCCGGTCCGGGAAGGCCGGAAAGATCCGCGGAAGCATATCCGCCTGGATCTGGGTGGCCACGTTCAGCTCCGCTCCGATCCGTTCCTTTTCTGCGGTTACATTGGTCAGATTGCAGAGGGTATCCACGATACGGTTCTGCATCGAACGCACATCGTCGCAGAGCTCCGCGATCTCGTCATTTCCCTGCGAGCGGTACGTCAGTACATGCGATTTTTCCCGGTTCCCGTCTTCTCTCGGCGAAAACTTCCGCAGACCGGCGGTCAGCTTCTCCAGCGGCCGGGTCACGGTTCTCCGGACCAGCAGGATTCCGATGATGGAAACCACGACAATAAAGCCCAGTGCATACAGGATATTGGTGCGGAGGAACCATTGCTGCTCTCCCTTCACCTCATTCATGTCGATATCCACACCCACGGATGCGATGGCTTTTCCTTCGGAACTAAGGATCGGATCGTAGGCGGAACAGAGCCACCCGTATTCCCCGTTGGTCACGATGGGTTCAATATGGATATTTCCCACCAGATCCTGGAACTCCTCTTCACTGGGCTCCACGTATCCTGTATTGTACAGCGGCTCGTCCGGATCAATCAGGTACATGGTATCCTCGGTTTCGTCGCTCTCGATATAGAGATACAGGACATCCATATCGTCCCCGAACTGCTGTACATAATCCCAGGTCTCTTTGAATTTGTCCCAGAGTCCCTCCTTCTGCAGCCATTCCCGGATCATCTCTTCGTTTTCTTCATCCTCAGCCTGCTGACGCAGCGCAAGGAATTCCGGCGTATTGACCCTGTGGTACAGCTCCTCGATAAAATCTCCGTCCAGCTGCCGGGCCACGGTCCGGGAAATGTCCGTCGTGATCGCCTTATAGTATTCATCCACCCGGGTCTTGTGATTCAGGTAGCTGCCCGCCACCGTGCTTCCTACGGCGGCTGTCAGTATGATGACCACAAACAGGATCATTTTCAACGTAAGATGAAAGGTCTTTTTCTCTTTTTTCATATCAGATCACCACCGTAATCACATTAAAAATCTCGCTTCGGCGATAGTAAAATTCATCCGCTTTTTTCTTGATCACCAGGACGCCCATGGAATCGAGGAAATCCTCCTCCTCTTCATGGGTGATTCTTCCCATCTTCATGTCAAAAGGATTGAATCGTTCGGCCCGGTTGCGGATATGCAGGGTAAACTTGTGATCCTCCCCCGCGATCAGAGTGACCTGGATATATTCCCTCGGATCGCCGGTAAAGGCCTTGTTGATGGTCGCCATGCACAGCTCCTCCACCGCCATCTGAAGCAGATTGGTCTGCTTTGGCGTGGCGCCGTTTTCCCCGCAGAAACGCTCTGTCGCGGTCAGCAGGCCTTCGATCTCATGGTTATTGTTCTCCAGTGTGTATGACACGAGCGGCACCTTTGAAAGCACATTTCCCTTATGCAGAACGCGGATCAGAATGAATGCTGCTGCCATGCTCACCGCTTCCGTCAACGGAAAGACCAGCCAGAACTGTTCCGGGACAATGGTTCCCAGAAGAATCGTCAAGGGAAGAAGCACCACGAAAGACCGGATAAAGGTCAGAAAAGCCGACAGCTTTTCCCGGTCCACCGAAAGATAATAAGAGATCAGAATCAACGAAAAACCTGCCATGGGAACCGAACTGCAGAAAATCCGGATGGCCCGGACCGCAGTCTGCAGGGATTCCGCATCCACGATTCCGAAAAGCCGTGCGGTCGGTTCCGCGAAAATACCGATCAGCAATGTGACCGCCGTTCCGCAGCCCATGCCCCAGCCGATGCCGGAACGCAGGGTATAGGAAAGACTCGGCCGGTCTTTTTCCTTGTAAAGCGCCGACGAGAGCGGCTGAATGGCGGCTCCCGCTCCCTCAAACAATGAATAGGCAACGTACGAAACATTCATCACCACATCAAACACGGCCACATACAGAGCTCCTTCTCCCTCCACCCGGATCAGCAGATTGTTCGCCACGGTCAGGAACAGGAACTGAAAGAGATACCGCACCGAAGAAGAAGCCCCGACCACAAACACCGGCAGGCATCCTCGTACGTCGATCCTCGGCCGGGAGATCCGGAGAATCCCCTTTTTCCGTATAAAATGCAGCAGTCCCACCAGCAGGGTCACGATCTGCGCCGCAATGGTGGCTGCGATGGATCCCGACACGCCCCAGCCAAGGACCAGCACGAAAAGGATATTCAGCAGCAGATCAAAAACGCATCCGAGAGAAAAGGACGCGCTGGCCAGGAAGGGATCGTCGTCACTCCGGATCAGATCATACAGCACATAGTTGGAGATAAACAGAGGGGCCGCCGCAACGAGAGGCAGATAATACTCCCGGCAGTAACGGAGCAGGACCGCGTCCTCTCCCTTCGCGCCCAGCAGGAACAGGACCTGGCCGTTCAGAAGAAGCCCTGCAGCCGCCAGTACGATTCCCCAGAAGATCCCGGTCCACAGCACCATATTAAAATGCCGGTTCGCCTCCTTCTCCTTCCCGGAGGCTGCGAACCGCGCATGCGCCACCTCCCCGCCGACCGAAAGACCATATCCCAGAATATTGTAGATCATATATACCGGGGCCACGATGCCTACCGCTGCCAGGCCGTTTTCACCGATCCGGTTGCCCACCACGACAGCATCCGCAATATCTGCAAAAGCCAGGGCAATGGCAGATATAAAGGAAGGAAACAGGGCCGAATACAACATGTGCCTGATATAGAATTCCTTCTTATTTTTCAATGATAAATACCTCCTGGAGCCGTACGGGCGAGCATTGCAGCTTGGCGTCCCGGAGACCGGGAAGCCCGAGATCCTCTTCCAGGTTACAGAAAGAACAGGGCAGGGCGATCCGTTCGGCCTCTTCCCGGGTACAGACCACCGTGACCGCCGGCGATAGTCTTCTGTCGTACTTCACGGTCGACATGGTGTATATGTCCGGAGCGCTTCGAAATCCGAAGCTGAAGGCGGTAAGCCCTTCCTCCGTCCGGATCCGGATGCCCGTCAGTCCCAGCGCCTCATAATTCTCCAGCGAAAGCCGGGCCGGACCCAGATCCAGCGGCTCGCTTCCGTCCAGATCCCTTTCCCACGCGTCGATAACGTCCAGAAGATCACGGATATCCTCCGGCTCGATCTTCTTCACTGTGTACGAAAACTCCTCCGCAAACCGGCGGCATTTTTGACGATAGGTGGCTGAAATATGCCCCTCCTGAAGAGCCAGCGCCCGGGTCGAGCAGATATACTCGCTGAGATTCGGGGCCGCTCTCCTGCTGTAGCCTTCTGCTTCTGCCCGCACAGCCTGTTCTTCTGTCAGATACAGCACCCTCTGGGAACCCTCTCTCCGGAACGCCTCCCGCAGGAAAGCCGCTCCTTTTTCTTCATTTCCGCAGGGAGCATAATATCCCCCGTCAGAAATGCTTTTCACCACAAAAAAATCCTCGTCTCCCGCTATCGTCAGCCCATAATCCTTCTGCCACGTAAACAAGGACTGAAATGACAATGCAGAAAAAGGATGCAGGTTGATGTCCCTGCATCTTTCTATCCATTCTCTGTCTGAAAGCCTGACCGGCCTGAAATCTATCATCCTGACTCCCCGAAATCCTGTAATACAAAACTTTCGGAACATTATATCATATCCGTCCCGAGAAGTCATCCATCAAAGAAGAAAAACCCTGTTCATCCCTTTCCGTCCCGATGCACCTTCCGGTAATTGACCGGGGACAGCCCTTTGGCTTTGCGGAAAACGCGGCTGAAATACATCGGGTTCTCATACCCGACGATCCTGGCGATCTCGCTCACCGTACCGTCCGTGGTCTCCAGCAGATACTGTGCATTGCGGATGCGCAGATCCAGGATATATTTCTTCGGGGATTCACCGACGGCCGCCGTGAAGCTTTTGCCAAACCAGCTTGTGCTCATGTTTCTGGACGCAGCATATTGCTCGATACTGATGTCTTCATTGTAATGGTCACGGAAATAGGCTCTGGCAAGATCGATCTCATTCTGAATAAAGCCGGATATTTTCACCGAGTCCTCGTGCATTCTCCGATGCATCAGGATCAACAGCTCCCGAAACTGAAAGGTGAGAGCTTCTTCATAGCAGCACGGACATTCCGCCAGTTCATCCCGCATCCGCCTGAAAAGCTCCTCATAGGCATACGAAATACCCGTGTGCAGGACATATCCGTCGAGCGGTATCCCGTAATGCTTCAGGATATTCCTGACCGAACGTCCCGAAAAATGGACAAACCAGTACTGTGCCCGGTCTTTACCCAGAAAATAATAATGCTGCTCCTGCTTCGGCTGATACAGGATCATGTTCCCGGCAGGCACCGTCACTTCCCGGCCGTCCAGGATAAAATGTCCTTCCCCTGCCGAAATATAAATAAGCTGCCAGTCGATCCGTCCCTTCGGCCTCCACGTAGGAAGCTTCGGCCAGGTAAAAAGCTGATAGGTGCCGGCACTCAGGATCCGGAGTGCCATTTTTTTCTCCTGGAAAGGAACCCGCGACTGAAAGAGATAACCGGAATTGACATACATATGGTAATACACCCCCTTTTCCTCCAGTTTACATAAAAAATCAGGTTTTGGCTACTCAAAGATGCTTTGTGCATAAAATAAACCGTTTTGTTTATATGTTTCCGGACCCGCAGAGCATATGATAGAAGCATGTTCGCAGCCGTCAATTATGTCAGCCACGAAAGGAGGATGTATTCATGATTATACCAGGATTTTATGAAGATCTGTCCGTTCTTCATCAGAACACGATGCCGGTTCACAGTTATTTCATACCGACTTCGAAAAAAGCTTCACCCTCCTCATTCTCATTGTACCATCGGCGGGAGGATTCCGACCGCCTGCAGATGCTGAGCGGGAGCATGTGGCATTTCCGTTATTTCGACAGCATTCTCAGACTCAATGAAGAATTCTGGCAGCCCGATTATCAGCCAGGAAACGGATGGGCGAAGGAAACCGTACCCTTCTGCTGGCAGATGCGGGGATACGACGAAAACCAGTATACCAACATCCGTTATCCGTTCCCCTTCGATCCCCCCTTTGTACCGCAGCAGAATCCCTGCGGGGCGTACATCCGTCCCTTTACCTGGAAGCCGGATCCGGAGGCGCCCCGGACCTTCCTTCATTTTGAGGGAGTGGACTCCTGTTTTTATGTATGGCTGAACGGGACGTACGTCGGATACAGCCAGGTCACGCATCACACCTCCGAATTCGAAGTCACCGGTCTTCTGCAGGAAGGAAAAAACATTCTGGCCGTCCTTGTCCTGAAATGGTGTGACGGCTCCTACCTGGAGGATCAGGACAAATTCCGCATGTCGGGCATTATAAGGGATGTCTATCTGCTGCGGCGTCCCGAACATCACATTACCGATTATGTCATAACCACTGATCTGTCGGAGGATCTTGCCACAGGGGGACTGACCATACGCTTTTCCTTTTCAGGTGACCCGGTTCCGATCCGGCTGCGGCTGCTCCGGGAAGGACGGGAGGAACCCGTTTTTGAAGGCTCTCTGGAAAAAAGCAACGAAATCCATGTGGGCGTATGTGCTCCTCTTCTCTGGAATGCAGAGACCCCGAACCTGTATACCCTGCTGATCGAAACGGAACACGAGATCATCCGGGAGCGCATCGGTTTCCGTCAGGTCAGTGTCAAAGACGGAAGAGTCCTCCTGAACGGATCCCCCATCACCTTCCGCGGTGTCAACCGCCACGAATCAGACCCGGTTACAGGCTCCGTAAACGGCAGGGATCTGATCCTGACCGACCTTCGGGCTATAAAAGAACACAACTTCAACGCAGTGCGTACCAGCCATTATCCCAACGTGCCGTTTTTTTATCAGCTGTGCGATGAGCTTGGCCTGTATGTGATCGACGAGGCCGACAACGAAAGCCATGGAACCGCCGCTCTGTATTTTGGTGAAAAGGATTATGCCGAACGGATGCGGCTCGCCCATGAAAGAATCGCAGGCGATCCGGATTTTATCATCCCCACCCTGGACCGGGTGTCTTCCATGGTCCTGCGCAACCGGAACCGTCCCTCCATCCTTGTATGGTCCATGGGCAACGAATGCGGGTACGGCTGCACCTTTGAGGAAGCTCTCCGGTGGACCAAACAGACCGACCCCACCCGGCTCACGCACTACGAAAGCGCCTTTTATCTTCCCCGGGATCGTGAATACGATGTCTCCGCCATCGATCTGTACGGCCGTATGTATCCAGCCTTCGAAGAGATTGAAAGCTATTTCGCCGAACCGGACCGCAAGCCTCTCCTCCTGGTCGAGTACAGTCATTCCATGGGCAACAGTCCTGGCGATTTTCAGGAATACCGGGATCTGACAGAGAAATATCCCGGACTTTGCGGAGGATTTGTCTGGGAATGGTGTGATCATGCGGTCTACAAGGGACTTTCCCCGGAAGGCAGGACTGTATACTGGTATGGCGGTGACCACGGAGAACTGCAGCACGACGGGAACTTCTGTCTGGACGGTCTCGTCTTTCCGGACCGCCGGCCCCATACCGGACTGTACGAATACAAGAATGTCCACCGGCCCTTCCGCGCATCCTACGATATGGAGAACAGTCTCCTCACCATCACCAGCCACTGGGATTTTCTGACCTCAGCCTGTGTGGCGGCCTCCTTTTCCCTGACCGTGGACGGGAAGGAGGTCCAGAGCGGTGCGCTCCCACTGCCGGAGATTCCTCCCCATGGCAGCGCGGAACTGCCTCTGGCTCTATCTGTCCCTTATCGGGGCCGCTGTTTTCTTACCATCACGTACCGGGCCAGCGACGGTATCGCCGGACTGTCCAACGGTCATGTTCTCGGGTTCGATGAGCTTCCTATCAAAAACCGCGAAATGCGGAATCAGCAGATTCCGGTATTTTTCCCCTTCCGGACGCCTGCCGCCGCAGAGGCAGGCCAGAGCCTGTCCGTAACAGAGGAGGGAACCATGCTTCGCATCGCCGGCGGTCATTTTGTCTATCGGCTGGATATGCTTTCCGGCATGTTTGCCTCGCTTCGGACAGCCGGAAAAGAGTTTCTGAAAAAGCCGGCAGACTTTAATCTATGGCGGGCACCAACAGATAACGACCAGAAAGAAGCCGTGCTGTGGAAACAGGAACGGCTGGATCACACGATCACCCGTTCCTATAAGACCGCCTGGGAAACCGGATCGGAGGGTGTCGTGATCCGGATGCGTCAGTCGGTCTCAGCCGTTTCCGTCCAGCCGATCCTGCGTCTGTTCACGGAATACCGCATCGCTCCCGACGGAACCATCCGTATGGACATCCGCGCAGCCAGGGATCCGCAGATCCGGACCCTGCCCCGGATCGGACTTCGTCTGTTCCTGGATCCATGCCTCGACAATGTGGAGTATTTCGGGATCGGGCCCCACGAAAGCTACATGGATAAATGCCGAAGCGGAAAGCACGGCCTGTATCAGTCCGCTTTAAAGGACCTTCATGAGGATTACATTCGTCCACAGGAAAACGGAAGTCACTGCGGCTGTGATTATGTCCGGCTTACCGGAAGAGGCCTTGCCCTGACTGCCGCTGCCGGAGACGGGAATACCTTCTCCTTCAACGCATCGGTCTATACCCAGGAGGAGCTGGAACGCAGGAAGCATAACTATGAACTGGTTCCCTGCGGAGATACCGTACTCTGTCTGGATCACCGGATGGCCGGGATCGGTTCAGCCAGCTGCGGTCCGGACTTATCGAAAAAATACCGTGTCGACGCAGATGAATTTCTTTTTTCCTTCCTTCTCCGACCAGAAACCGGGGACGCCAGCGTCAGAAAAGCCTGAGTTCTTTTTCGACGGACCCGGGGAACACGCAGGGATCTGCGGATATACATAACCAGAAATCCGAACATTGAACATCATCTGTATACAGGAGGATGCCATGAATAACAAGACTTATCTGAAATGGTACAACAAGGTCGGCTACGGCTCCGGAGACATCGCAGGAAATGTGGTCTATGCTCTGCTCTCCGCCTTTGTCATGATTTTTCTTACAGACACGGTAGGCATGAATGCAGGCATCGTCGGTACGCTGATCGCCGTCTCCAAGCTTTTCGACGGGATCAGTGATATCTTTTTCGGTTCCCTGATCGACAAAACCCACTCCAGGATGGGAAAAGCCCGTCCCTGGATGCTGTACGGCTATTTCGGCTGCGCGGTCTGTCTGATCGCGATTTTCTGCATCCCTGCCGATCTTTCCGCCAGTGCGCAGTATACCTGGTTCTTTATCGCGTACACGCTCCTGAACGCAGGCTTCTACACCGCCAACAATATTGCCTACTCCGCTCTCACGGCGCTGGTCACGAAAAACAATCACGAACGGGTCCAGATGGGCTCCATCCGTTTCATGTTCGCATTCGGCACCAGCATGCTGATCCAGACCATCACCGTCGGACTCGTGGCCCGTTTCGGAGGCGGCGCCGCGGCCTGGCGTACGGTGGCCGTCATCTATGCCATCGTCGGCGTGATCTCCAACACGCTGTCGGTCTTCTCGGTAAAGGAACTTTCTCCGGAAGAACTGGCGGAAGCCGAGGCGGACGGCACTGCAGAGTCGGAAGATCCGCTCTGCGACAGCAGTGCCCGTGGGGATCACGACTCTGCAGGCAAGACCGAAGAAAATGAAAAGTACAGCCTGATCGATGCCTTCCGGCTGCTGGCCAGGAACAAGTATTATCTGATGATCTGTGCATCCTATATTCTGATGCAGATCTATTCCGCCACGCTGAACATGGGCATCTACTATATGACCTATGTCCTGAAAAACGCAAATCTGCTGGGGGTCTTCTCCTGGGCCATCAATATCCCGATGATCGTCGGGCTTCTCTTCACACCGGCTCTGGTGGCCCGCTGGGGAGGCATGTACAAGCTGAATCTCACCGGCTATACCATCGGTACTCTGGGAAGATTCGGAGTGGTCATTGCCGGCTATCTTGGAAGTGTACCGCTGATGCTGTTCTTCACCGCTGTCGCCTCTCTCGGCATGAGTCCCCTGCAGGGCGATATGAATGCCCTGATCGCGACCTGTTCGGAGTACACGTATCTGCGAAGCGGAAAGCGTGTGGACGGCACCATGTACTCCTGCACCTCCCTGGGGACCAAGCTGGGCGGCGGGATCGGTACAGCCCTGGCCGGCTGGCTGCTGGCCTTTTCCGGCTATGTCGGCGGCGCGGCAAAGCAGAGTGCCTCCTGCATGAATATGCTGCACATCATGTATCTCTGGATGCCAATGTGCATCAACCTGCTGATCACGCTGATCCTTACACGACTGAATGTGGAAAAAGCCAACGAAGAACTTCGGGCAATACCAAAACAGGATCGATAAAACCGGAGGCTGATTCCCTCCTGACGTTGAGAAGCCTGCAATGGTATGACAAAACATAAGCAGGGCTCTCCGTCCTGACTTTCCTGTCACAGACACCCAAAGAAAAAGGAGGAGCTTTCACAGCAACAGAATGTGAAAGCTCCTTCTTTTTTCATTCAGCTTCGGACTCCCTTATGCCAGCTGTACTCCTGTCTGGACCGGATCATTTTTCCTTTCCGCTTCGCAGCGCAGGCTCTCAGATTACATTTCTCACAGATGCACATTGCATTCTCTCTCTCCCGCACCTTTGTATCGTCGATCCGTCGCATGACCGCCCTGTTAAGGGGAAGTCTCCTGCCGCAGACCGCGCATCTGCGTCCCTGCGAATCCAGCGTGCTCTGCTTGATCGCCCGGTAGCGGATGATGTTTGACTCCGCCTTTTTGTAAAGCGTCCGCAGGCTCTGTTTCACATCCTCCTCCGCATGCAGGTCATCGATCATCTGATTCGTCGGCAGAACGGAACCCTTATTATAATTACAGTGCGGATGAACGATGAGCAGATTGTGGAAGCTCATGGTGATCCGTTTTATCTTATTGTCCGGGACCCATTTGTAAACCGCTCTGGGAATAAAATGATCCACGGTCCATTTGCTTTCGTTACGGCTGATGGGTCTCCCGCAGATCACGCAGATCCCATGGGTCCTCTCGTAGGAAGCTCTCTGCATTTCGATCGGGACGCTTCGGCCTATATTCATCTCTTTTTCCCCCTTGCGGCAGCCGCCGCAGCATGTTCATTCGTCTGTCTTTCCTATCATACCACACTCACGCCCAAAGAACAAAGTAAAAGCTTCCGTATTTCTTCTGGAAAAAAACGCCTGTATGTAGTACACTGAATGAAAGAAGAACTGACAACACATTCTATCAATGGAGGAACGCACATGTATGATGTAATCATCGTCGGAGCGGGCGTGACAGGCTGTGCCGTTGCACGTTTTCTCTCCGCCTTCAAGGGATCCTTCTGTGTTCTGGAACGTACCGAAGATGTCTGCTCCGGTACATCCAAGGCCAATTCGGCGATCATCCATGCCGGCTTCGACGCAGCCCATGGTTCCCTCATGGCAAAATATAATCTTCTGGGCTGCAGGATGTACCCGGAACTGTCGAAGGAGCTGGGTTTTTCTTATAAAAACAACGGCTCCCTCGTGCTCGCTCTGAGTGAAGAAGACATTCCCAAGCTGGAAGCTCTTATGGAAAACGGGATCAAAAACGGCGTGGAGCATCTGGAGATCGTCGGGCGCGAACGTCTGAAGGAGCTGGAGCCGGCCGTCGGCCATGTTCCGGTGGCTGCCCTGTACGCCCCCACCGCCGGAATCGTCTGTCCCTTCGGCGCCACCATCGCCTTTGCGGAAAACGCCTTTACCAACGGAGTGGAATTCCGCTTCAATACCGAAGTAAAAGGGCTGACCCGCTCCGAGGATTCCGAAGGGAACTCCTTCTGGATCGTACAGACGGCGGAAGGCGTCCTGCGGACCCGGGCCATCGTGAATGCCGCCGGCGTCTATTCGGATATCCTTCACAACATGGTCTCCGCCAATAAAATCCGCATCACCCCCCGGAGAGGCGACTATCTGCTTCTTGACCGGCGCACCGGCGGTTATGTGCAGCATACGGTGTTTCAGGTCCCGGGCAAATTCGGAAAGGGCGTTCTTGTAAGCCCCACCGTCCACGGGAATACCATCATCGGTCCCACCGCGGAGGACATCGAGGACAAAGAGGGTGTGGATACCACCTCCGAGGGCTTTGACGATCTGATGGAAAAAGCAGGGCTCGCCTTTGACGACCTGCCCCTCCGGGAAGTCATCACCAGCTTCGCCGGCCTCCGCGCCCACGAGGCACGGCATGATTTTATCCTCGGAGAAGCCTCCGACGCGCCTGGTTTCTTTGACTGCGCCGGCATCGAGTCCCCCGGTCTTACCGCCGCCCCCGCCATCGGGAAGGAAATCGCCCAGGAGCTGGCCGAAAAGCTCGGTCTTCCGGCCAATCCTGATTTCAACGGAAAGCGGGAAGGCTTTATTGATCCCAAAGCCCTGGATCTGCCGGAGCTCGCCGAACTGATCAAAAGAAAGCCGGAGTACGGGCGGATCGTATGCCGGTGCGAACAGGTCAGCGAAGGCGAGATCCTGGATGCCATCCGCAGACCGCTGGGCGCAAAGAGCCTGGACGGAGTAAAACGGCGTGTGCGTGCCGGAATGGGACGCTGCCAGGCCGGCTTCTGCTCTCCCCGGATCATGGATATCCTGGCGGAAGAGCTCGGAGTGGATGTTGCCGATATCACCAAGTCCGGAGGTCATTCCGAAGTGATCGTCGGTCTTGTCAAGGACAGAGTATAAAGGAGGAGCCATGGAACGGACGGAATATAATCTGATCATTATCGGCGGAGGCCCTGCAGGGCTTGCCGCTGCCGTCGCCGCCTACGATGCCGGTGAACGGAGCATCCTCATTCTGGAACGGGAAACGCGTCTGGGAGGTATTCTGAACCAGTGCATCCACAATGGCTTCGGTCTGCATACCTTTCAGGAGGAGCTGACCGGACCGGAATATGCCCAGCGCTTTATCGACAAAGTCCTGGAGCGCGGCATCGAATATAAGCTGGATACCATGGTCATGTCCATCGGCCAGGGAGAAGACGGCTCCAAGGAAGTGATGGCTGTCAACGAAGCCGACGGTCTTCTGCTTCTGAAGGCCAGAGCCTTGATCCTGGCCATGGGCTGCCGGGAACGAAGCCGCGGCGCTCTCAACATACCGGGCTTCCGCCCTGCCGGGATCTTCTCGGCCGGGACCGCCCAGCGCCTTGTCAACATTGAAGGATATCTTCCGGGACGCCGCGTGGTAATCCTGGGTTCCGGCGATATCGGACTGATCATGGCCCGCCGTATGACGCTGGAAGGCGCGAAGGTACTGGTATGCGCCGAGCTGATGCCCTATTCCGGCGGCCTGAAACGGAACATCGTCCAGTGCCTCGATGATTTCGGCATCCCCTTGAAACTCTCCCACACAGTGGTACGGATCGAGGGGAAAGAAAGAGTGGAGGGCGTGGTGATCGCCCAGGTGGGACCGGACCGGAAACCCATCCCCGGCACCGAAGAGCATTATGACTGCGATACGCTTCTGCTCTCCGTCGGCCTTCTGCCCGAAAACGAGCTGACCATCGGACTCGGAGCGGAAATCAGCCGCATCACCAACGGCCCCGTAGTCAACGAATCCCTCGAAACCTCCGTGCCCGGTGTATTTGCCGCCGGCAATGTCCTCCATGTACACGACCTGGTGGATTATGTCAGTGAGGAAGCCCATCTGGCCGGCGAACGGGCAGCCGAATATATCACCGCCTGCAAAGACGCCATGTGCGCTCCTCCCGAAAAAGAAAAACAGATCCCCGTAGCCTTTTCGGGCGGCATCCGCTATACCGTACCCTGCACCATCGACCCGGACAAGATCGGCGACTGGCTGAAGATCCGTTTCCGCGTTGGGGACGTCATGACCCAACGCAAGGTGGTGCTCTGTCTGGACAGTGAGCCGGTACTGGTCAAAAAGCGCCGCGTCATGGCACCGGGCGAGATGGAGGAGCTTGTACTTACCCGGAAGGTCCTCGCGGCACATCCGGATCTTTCTTCCATCGAGATCAGAATAGAGGAGGATAAAGCATGAATACGGTAAATCTGACCTGTATCGGGTGTCCTCTGGGATGCCAGATCGAAGTGCTCATGGATGATGACAAAAACATCCGGCTGATCACCGGGAACACCTGTCCCCGGGGAGAAAAATATGCCCGCAAGGAAGTGACGGCTCCGACCCGCATTGTCACCAGTTCCGTCCGCGTGTACGGCAGCCGGCAGGGCGAACGCATGGTGTCCTTAAAGACCGCGTCGGATATCCCGAAGGAAAAGATCATGGATGTGATCCGTGATCTCCGGGGTGTGTCCGTTCCCTGTCCGGTACGGATCGGGGATGTGCTTCTGCACAACATCGCAGGTACCGGCGTCGATATGATCGCCACCAAAGATGTCGATTAGTATCCTCTTTTCTTCTGTAAAGAAATGTGGTACAATTGCGGGTAATGACATCATCAGGGAGGAAAGACATGGAAAATGAAGCTGTTTCCAAAAATTTTATTGAAAATCTGATCGACAAAGACCTGGCCGACGGCGTTTACGATGAGGTGCACACCCGTTTTCCGCCGGAGCCCAACGGATATCTGCATATCGGGCATGCAAAATCCATTCTTCTGAATTACGGCCTTGCCCAGGAGTACCACGGCAAGTTCAACATGCGTTTTGACGACACCAATCCCACCAAGGAAAAGACCGAGTTCGTCGAATCGATCCTGGCGGACATCAAATGGCTCGGCGCAGACTGGGAGGATCGTCTCTTCTTTGCTTCCGATTATTTCGGGCAGATGTATGAAGCAGCCGTAAAGCTGATCAAAAAAGGCAAAGCCTTTGTCTGTGATCTCTCTGCCGAGCAGATCCGCGAATATCGGGGTACCCTGACCGAGCCCGGCAAGGAAAGTCCTTACCGGAACCGCAGCATTGAAGAAAACCTGCAGCTTTTCGAAGAGATGAAGGACGGGAAGTACCAGGACGGCGAGAAAGTGCTGCGGGCAAAGATCGACATGGCTTCTCCCAACATGAACATGCGGGATCCGGTCATCTACCGCGTCGCCCATATGACCCATCACAATACCGGCGACAAATGGTGCATCTACCCGATGTACGATTTTGCCCATCCCATCGAGGATGCGATCGAAGGGATCACCCACTCCATCTGTACGCTGGAGTTTGAAGATCACCGGCCTCTGTATGACTGGGTCGTCCGGGAACTGGAATATCCCCATCCACCGAGACAGATCGAATTTGCGAAGCTTTACCTGACCAACGTGGTCACCGGCAAGCGTTATATCAAAAAGCTGGTAGAAGACGGAATCGTGGACGGCTGGGATGATCCCCGCCTGGTCTCCATCGCGGCGCTCCGCCGGAGAGGCTATACGCCCGAATCCATCAAAATGTTCGTGGATCTCTGTGGGGTTTCCAAGGCCAACAGCTCGGTGGATTACGCCATGCTGGAATACTGCATCCGCGAGGATCTGAAGCTGAAGCGTCCGCGTATGATGGCCGTGCTGGATCCGGTCCGTCTGGTGATCGACAATTATCCGGAAGGACAGACCGAGTATCTGGAAGCACCCAACAATATGGAAAACGAAGCCCTGGGAAGCCGTCAGATCCCCTTCGGAAAAGAACTGTTTATCGAGCGGGATGACTTTATGATCGATCCGCCGAAAAAGTATAAGAGACTCTTTGTCGGTACCGAGGTCCGTCTGATGAACGCCTACTATGTCACCTGTACCGGCTATGACACGGATGAGCAGGGCAATGTGACCTGTGTCCACTGTACCTACGATCCGGCCACCAAGGGAGGCAGCGCTCCCGACGGCCGCAAGGTGAAGGGTACCATCCACTGGGTCGAAGCTTCTCATGCCGGCTCTGTCACGGTCCGGCTCTACGAAAATATCGTGGATGAGGAAAAGGGCGTATACAACAAGGAGGACGGTTCCCTGAACCTGAATCCCAACTCCCTCACCACCGTCACCGCCTATGTGGAGCCGGCCCTGATGGAAGCCAGAGGATATGACAGCTTCCAGTTTGTACGGAACGGTTTCTTCTGTGCGGACGTGCACGACTCCAGGGAAGGACAGCCGGTGTTTAACCGCATCGTCTCTCTGAAGAGTTCTTTCACGCTTCCGAAAGCATGAACATACAGTAAACAGAAGCCCCGGGAATCCATCCATTCCCGGGGCCTTTTTTATCTTCTTATTCTTCTGGTTTTTCTGCAGCTTCCTCCACCGCTTCGGCAACAGCTTCTGCTGCTTCCTCCACAGCTCCCGCTGCTTCTTCCGCTTTTTCTTCTACCGCTTCGGCTGCGTCCTCTGCGGCATCTTCCCACTCTTCAAAGGATTCGGCTGCATCCTCTGCCTCTTCTTCCTCATCCTCATCGTCGTCCCAGTCATCATCCCAGTCGTCATCAAAATCATCTTCAAGCGCACGATCGGATTTTTTCAGAAGATAAGCTGCCGCTGCACCTGCAGCCGCTGCGGTAGCAGCACCAAGCAACAGGTATCCAAAATATTTGTTCTTTGCCATTGTGATTCTCCTCTCAAAGATTTCAGTTTTTTCTGTAACAATATTGTAACCTATTTCTCCTTAAAAAGGAAGAGGAAATATTCAATAATTTGACACGGGCGGAAACTTTCC
>CAMOUV010000019.1 GCA_946626695.1 uncultured Blautia sp. | reverse complement strand
GATACTCCTCCTCCAGCGGCTCCTTCACCTTCACCATCATATCCACCAGATGCCACACATCCGGCGCATTATCGATCAAAGAAGCCCCCGCATCCACATACTCATTATCAGAAAACCCGGAACCGACACCAGCCCCCTTCTCGATATACACATGATGGCCGGCAGAAACATACGCCCTCACATTGTCCGGAGTAAGACCCACACGAAACTCATTGTTCTTGATTTCCTTCACACACCCGATCTTCATTGTCAGCAAAATCCTTTCTATAAAACATTCATCGGTAAAACCCGCCCGGAAAACAGATGGAAACAAATACGCACCCCCGCCCCTCGACGGAAATTCGTCTCCTATTATACTGCAGAAAAACCGCCCCTGTCCATAACAGATTTCAACAAGCCCACACTCAAGCAAACTCTCTCTGACTGCACACCTCTTCCCCGTCTTCTTTCAGCAAGCCTTTCCACCCTTCCGCCCTGAATACACAAAGGCCATCCGACAGCAGAATATGTTCTTGCTGATGTACGGCTTCTCGACGGACTGCACGACTTCCGATGTACGCAGATGGACGACACCTGTGTCGTACAGATGCGAACAGCGAAAGTCGCACAGTCAGGAGAGGGACGAACATGCAAAACATATCCTGCTGCCGGATGTACCGCATCACATCCGATCATATGTATGATTTCCATCTTTTTCAGTAATAGGACATCCAGTTCCCGTAATCGTCATAATAGCCGTAATCGGGATTGCCCTCATATTGTGTATAATCCGTGGGAGTTTCGTAGTAGGTCACCGTACCCGACTCGTCCGTCATGCCCGGATCGGTCCCGGAAGCCGCAGCGGGATCTTCTGCAGGGATCGTTTCCGCAGGCGCGGCCGTATCTGTGGTGGAGGTGCCGGAAGAAGTGGTGGTGGTGGTAGAGGTGCCGGTATCGGGATCATATACGGTATAGGTGGTGTCGCCGGTGTCGTAGGCAACCCAGTTTCCGCCTGCATCGTAATATCCGTAGTTGTAATCCCCCTCATGAGGATCGGCTGTGGCCGCAGCCACAGCCGTATCGTACGTACTGTAATCGTAGGTGGTGGCAAGACGCTCACCGTACATGGTATTAGTCTCTTTGCCGGATTTCAGACTGACATAGAACAGAAAGCCCAGGTTGCTGATCAGCTGAAGGCTGGCACTTTCCATATCGCCAAGCTCCACGGCATAGACGCCATAGGCGTTTCCCGCCTTGTCGACGAATTTCATATTGTACAGCCCGTCCGCAGAAGCCTGCGACTCGTCATAGAACATCTGCACCCGTTCACCCGGCTTGATGGTGGTCTCGGCAGGGATCAGGTTCTTCCCCCAGTCCATCCATCCGAAGGGGCACATGTAGATTTCCCGCAGCGGATTGTCGATGGCATTGGTCAGGAAAATATATTTGGACTGGGACGTTTTTGTCCCGATCATCCTTGGAGCAGGCGTGGAGGTAGGCGCCGGCGTAGGCGTTTCTGCTGGGATCGTCGGTGCCGGTTCAATAGGATCCCTGACAGCGTCCACCAGATCGCTGTCCTTTTCTTCTGCCGATGCGGTAAGCGTAGGCGCCGGAGTAGGGGTCTGTCTCATCAGCTTTTTCTCCAGATCCGCCTCCGAGCAGCCGGCTGCCATGATGCTGGTCAGCGCGATGACGGATGCCAGCAGAAAACAGCTTCTTCTCTTCTTCATCCTTAAATATCCTTCTCCCATCCTCTTGTACAGGCTACAGCCTTGTGCCAGCCTGCCAGCATGTTTTGTCTCTGTTCTTCCCGGATCGCCGGAACGAAGGTGCGTTCCAGCTTCCAGTTCCGCCGGATCTCGTCCGCATTCTGCCAGAAGCCTGTGGCCAGGCCGGCCAGATAGGCAGCGCCCAGAGCCGTCGTCTCAATGCAGTTGGGCCGCAGCACATCCCCATGCAGGATATCAGCCTGGAACTGCAGCAGGAAATTGTTTGCACTGGCGCCTCCATCCACCCGGAGACTGCTGAGTCTGACGCCGGAATCCTTCTCCATGGCGCTGATCAGGTCTGCCACCTGATAGGCCAGAGACTCCACCGTCGCCCGGATCACGTGGGCTTTTCCCGCTCCCCGGGTAAGACCCAGGATCGCCCCTCTGGCGTAAGGATCCCAATAGGGGGCTCCCAGCCCGGTAAAGGCCGGCACGACATAAACACCGTTTGTATCCGGCACGGAAAGACAGAATTGCTCGGATTCCGCCGCATTTTCGATCAGCTGCATCTCATCCCGCAGCCACTGAATCGCAGCTCCGGCGATGAACACGCTTCCCTCCAGGGCATAGCCGGGAGAACCGTCCGGATTCACCGCGATGGTGGTAAGCAGGCCCTGTTCCGAACGAACCGCCTTGTCCCCGGTGTGCATCAGGAGGAAGCAGCCCGTACCATAGGTGTTCTTCACATCCCCCGCGGAGAAGCAGCACTGGCCGAACAAAGCCGCCTGCTGGTCTCCGGCCGCGCCGGAAATCGGGATTTTCCCGCCGATCAGATGCTCGCTGGTATATCCGTACACACAGCTGCTGGGCTTCACCTCCGGAAGCATGCAGCGGGGTATTCCCAGATATTTGAGGATCTCATCATCCCAGTCTTTCTTGTAGATATCAAAAAGCATAGTCCGGGAAGCGTTGGTATAGTCCGTCACATGGACCTCGCCCTTGGTCAGACGCCAGATCAGCCAGGTGTCCACCGTGCCGAAAAGCAGCTCTCCCCGCTCCGCCGCGTCCTTTGCTCCGTTTACATTCTCCAGGATCCATTTGATCTTGGTGGCGGAGAAATACGCATCCGGAACAAGACCGGTCCTTTCGCGGATCACCTTGTCGAAGCCGTCCTCCTTCATCCTGTCGATCATGTCGGCGGTACGGCGGCACTGCCACACGATGGCCGGAAAAACCGGATTGCCGGTGCGTCTGTCCCATACGATGGTGGTCTCCCGCTGGTTCGTGATCCCGATGGAATCGATATCTCCGGCGTCTGCGCCGATCATGCTCATCGCTTCCATGGCCACGGCCATCTGGGAAGACCAGATCTCATGCGGATCATGCTCCACCCAGCCCGGCTTCGGATAGTATTGGGTAAATTCTTTTTTTGCGATGCTGCAGATATTCCCCTGTCTGTCAAAGAGAATGCAGCGGGAGCTGGTGGTTCCCTGATCCAGCGCCATAACGTATTTTCCCATAGTACGCCTCCTGCTTATCCAACAACCACGTTTTTAATCACAAAATAGCCAAGGACCAGTGTCCCGAGTACGATCCTGTACCAGCCGAAGGCCGTAAAATCGTGCTTCTTGATATATCCCATCAGGAACTTGATCGCCAGGACCGATACGCCGAAGGCAACCAGGCATCCCACACCCAGATAGACGGCTTCCGCCGCGGAAAAATGCAGTCCAAATTTGATGAGCTTCAGAAGACTGGCCCCGAACATGACCGGAATCGCCAGGAAAAAGGTGAATTCCGCCGCCACGGTCCGGGAAGTCCCGGCAAGAATGCCGCCGATGATCGTCGATCCCGAACGGGATGTACCGGGGATCACGGAAAGCACCTGGAACAGGCCGATGATCAGCGCCGTCCGGAAGGAAAGCTTTTCGAGGCTCCGGGTGGTCGGCCGCCGGCTCCGGTTATACCGCTCGATAAAAATGAAAGCCACGCCGTAGACGATCAGCGCGATGGCAACCACCACATAATTGTTGAACTTTTCCTCGATCAGATCGTTGAACGGCAATGCGATGAGGATGGTCGGAATGCAGGCCACGATGATCTTGAACCAGAGCATCCATTTTTTCTTGTCGCAGAATCTCTCCACGAAGGTGAGGATCCCTCTCATAAATGCCGGCTTTTTACGCAGAGCCGCCTCGGTGCGGGGCGACAGGCTGCGGATATAAAAAGGCCACAGCTTGTTCCAGTACAACACCACCACCGCCAGAATCGCCCCCAGCTGGATCACCACCAGGAACAGCTCCTTAAACTCAGCGGTCACATTCAGGTGAATAAACTCATCCACCAGGATCATATGCCCGGTGCTGCTGATGGGAAGCCATTCCGTGATACCCTCCACGATCCCCAGCAGAATCACCTTAAGCAGTTCGATAAAATCCATCCCAATCCTCCAGATAAAGAAATATATACCTATATGTATTTTACCAAGTTCTCCCCATTATGACAACCAGAAAATGTACAATATTCCGGATAATAAACAAAATATAGTAAATAAACTCCGCAGGAGATGAAGCGCTCCATGCCAGTGCACACATTCAGCGCCACCCGAGCCGAAGGCAAGACCTTACAACCGAGGAAACAGGAGATGAGCCGCTCCATTCCAGTGCACACATTCAGCGCCACTCGAGCCAAAGGCGAGACCTTCCAACCGAGGAAGCAGGAGATGGGGCGCTGCGTGCCAGTGGCACGCGTTCAGCGCCGACCGAGCCGAAGGCGAGACCTTGAACCCATGGGTTCAAGATCTCGCCTTCATGAAATAAAAAACAGGCCAGGCTGAAAGCCTGACCTGCTTTTATTTCATGCAGGAGATGGGACTTGAACCCACACGATCTTGCGACCACAGGCACCTGAAGCCTGCGCGTCTGCCAATTCCGCCACTCCTGCATTTCAGCCGTTCTCGCGACTGCCTGATTATAATAACTCCATTCCGGGCAAATGTCAATAGGTTTTTTAAAATTTTTTGACCCTTGTATCACAAAATCACATTCCGGATTTTCCGGGTCAGATCAAAGGTACCGGCATCCGTCTTCTGCACCCCCATCAGGATCGTCATATGCTCCTCCGGGAAATTGGCAAAATAAGTCCCCAGCCATCCGTCCCAGCCGTATTCCCCTCTCCGGGCAAAAAAGCCGGCCCGCCGCGGTTCGGTACAGACCCGCATCAGATTGCCGTAGGAAAAGCCTCCCAAAGCCGTCATGTCCAGATCAAAAGCCTTCTGCTGCGCCGGCATCAGAAGCGGCCTTGTCATATAATCCACGGTCTCGCTCCGCAAAATCCGCCGGCCCCCGAAGGTCCCTCCGTTCAGAAGCATCCGGGCAAAGCTCCGGTAATCCAGCAAGGTGGAACACAGACCGGCCCCGCCGGACTCAAAAGCCGGATAGGTCGACACATCCGCCGTAATCCCCAGATGCGTCTCCGTAAACCGCTCCATCTCCTCCTGTCCGAGGCTCTTGTAGGTGGCTGCCAGCCGTTCCTGTTTGTCCTCCGGCACCCAGAAGGCGGTATCCTCCATGTTCAGGGGTTCAAAGATCTCTCTCTCCATAAATTCGCCAAAAGGCATGTTGGCGACCGCTTCGATCACGGCCCCCAGCACATCCGCCGAACAGCCGTACCGCCAGCCGCAGCCCGGTTCAAAAGCCAGCGGACAGTCCGCGATCCGGTCTGCAAATTCGCGGGTCGTCATGGGATCATCGGTACGGATCCGCATCTGAAGCTCCGCAAACATTCCTTCTGTCGCTTTTCCGGGACCCGTCACTGGATCCCCGTATACAAGGCCCGAGGTCATCCGGAGCAGATCCTGCACCAGGATCGGCCGCTCACAGGGAATGATCTCCCCATCCTTCCAGACAGTCAGCTCGCGGTAGGACGGCAGAATATCTCCCACCGGCATGCAGAGGTCCAGTTCTCCCCTTTCCACCAGCACCATGGCCGCAGCCGCCGTCACCGGCTTGGTCATGGAATAAAGCCGGAAGATCGTGTTCTGGTCCATATCCGTGCCCTTTTCCCGGTCTGCCTGTCCTTCCTGACAGTACAGAAGCTCTCCGTCCTCCTGCTCGATCAGGATATTCATGCCCATGATCTGATTGGCGTCGATCGCTTCCCGCATCAGGCGGTGTAATGTCTCTTCCGTATTTCTGTGCATCTGTCCTCCCCCTTTCCTGCCTTGTTTTTATTCTACCGGATCGCGGCGTCGAATGCAAGGCCGGAGGAAGCAGAAATGCCGCGGCAAAAACGGCCGCGGCATTTCCGAACACATATAGGAGGATAAACAAAGAAAATATCTTTACTTCAATGCAGATCTTATTCCATGGACACTTCCACATCCATGGCCATGGGCTTCTTGCCGGTCAGCTCGATGCTGCGGGCGTCCGGCTGGGATGTTCCCACATAGATCCGGAACCGTTTTCCGTCCGTGATGCGTTTTCCGTCCGCATCCACCACCTGGAACGAAGCCTCGTCGAGCGGGATGGTGATCGTGGTTCTTTCGCCCGCTCCCAGATGCACCCTTGCAAATCCGCAGAGTGCCGGATTGGGGATCGCCAGATCCGAGTCCAGGTTTTTAATATAGACCTGGATCACATCGGAGGAAGCCCTCTCGGAACGGTTCACGGCCTGCACGGCCGCCACTGCGCGGAACCCTTCCTCTTCGGTACATTCGTATGCAAAATCCACCTTCCGCACCTGCACATCCCCGTAGGACAGTCCATACCCGAAGGGGAACTGGGCCGGTTTATCCATATACCGGTAGGTGCGGCCCTTCATGGAATAATCCGAAAAATCCGGAAGGTCAGCCAGATCATTGTAGAAGGTCACGGGAAGCTTTCCGCCGGGTTCACTTTCCCCGAACAGGACCTTCGCCAGGGCCCTGCCTCCGCAGGCGCCCGGATACCACACAACCATCACCGCGTCAAAATGCTCTGCCGCGTAGGACATGTCGATATCACTTCCGGCCGCCAGACAGAGGATCACCGGTTTCCCGGTCTCTGCAATGGCTTCCATCAGCTGCCGCTGTACCTCAGGCAGCTGCAGGGACTCCTTGTCTCCGGAGGCATAGCTGTTGCCGGTGTCTCCTTCTTCACCCTCCAGAGTCTCATCCAGCCCGACACAGAGGACGACCAGATCACTGTTCTCGGCAACCGTCACCGCCTCGGCCAGACGATCCTGTACCTGGGCAAGAGCTTCCGTGCGGTCCCGGAACAGATCGCAGCCGACGGAGGTCAGGATGCGCACCCGGTCTCCCAGATAATCCTGCAGTCCCTCCTGCAGGGTGATGTAACGGGACGCAGTGCCGTGATAATTCCCCGCCAGGGCTGCCCGGCTGTCTGCGTTCGGACCGATGATCCCAAGGGTCCGGATCGCACCTGAATCCAGATCAAGAGGAAGGATCCCGTTGTTTTTGAGAAGAACAAAGCTTTCTGCCGCGGCCTTCTCGGACAGCGCCAGATGCTCCGGCGATTCCACCTCGGTATAGGGGACCGCATCGTACTCGCTCCCGTCAAACAATCCCAGAAGGAAGCGGGTCGTATACAGACGCACGCAGGATTCCGTGATGGTCTCCTCCGTGACCAGCCCCTGTTCATAGGCTTTCAGCAGTACCTGGTAGGTGCTGCCGCAGTTGAGATCGCACCCGGTGTTGATGGCCAGAGCGGCTGATTCCACCGGTGTGCTGGTGATCATATGGTTTTCATGAATATCCCGGATCGCCCAGCAGTCCGAGACGAAATGGCCTTCAAATTCCCAGTCGCCCCGCAGGATCCCCTGCAGTGTTTCGCTGGCACAGGAGGCTTCGCCGTTGACCCGGTTGTACGCCCCCATCACGGCTTCCACATGAGCCTCCTTCACAAGCCCTTCGAAGGCCGGAAGGTAGGTCTCGAACATGTCTTTCCGGGAAGCCCGGGCATCAAAATGATGCCGCTCGCCCTCCGGGCCGGAATGCACGGCAAAATGCTTTGCACAGGCGGCCGCCTTCAGGCCTTCGCCTTCCCCCTGCAGACCCTTCACAAAGGAGACCCCCAGGGTCTTGGTCAGGAAGGGATCCTCCCCGTAGGTCTCATGTCCCCGGCCCCAGCGGGGATCCCGGAAGATGTTGACATTGGGAGACCAGAAGGTCAGTCCTTTGTAGATCCCGCGGTCGTCATGCTTTGCATTTGCGTTGTATTTGGCGCGTCCCTCCGTCGAAATGACATCCGCGATCTCGCGGATCAGGTCGGCATCGAAGGTCGCGCCCAGTCCGATCGCCTGGGGGAAAACCGTCGCCTGTCCGGCACGGGCAACACCGTGCAGTCCCTCATTCCACCAGTTATATGCCGGTATGCCGAGCCTTTTGATCGCCGGAGCATCGTACCGGAGCTGACTGGCCTTCTCCTCCACGGTCATCTGGTTTACTAGTTCTTCAGCTCGTTTTCTTGCTTCTTCTCTATTCATCGCTGCTCCTTTTTACTCGGTAAGGATTGCGGATGATGTTGCCTGCAGCAATCCGTGTTTGAAGTATTCCGGCAGGATCAGCCCTTCACGGCTCCGGTGGTCAGACCATCGACGATCTGGTTGCTGAACATACTGTAGACCACGATCGTCGGAATGATGGCGATCAGGATCGCGGGGAACATTTTGTGATAGGCGCTCTCATAGGGCGACACAAACTTGGTCAATGCCACGGGGAGAGTCTTCTTGTTCGCATCGGTGATGAAGACCAGGGCCAGCAGCAGTTCATTCCAGTTGGCAACGAAGGTCATCAGGCCGGTGACAAAAAGACCGGTCCGGGACAGGGGCAGCGCGATCTGGAAGAAGATCTTGTAGATCGAACAGCCGTCGATACAGGCGGATTCCAGCAATTCATTGGGAATGCTCCGGAAAAAGCCCGTCATGATATAGACGGATGTCGGCAGCGAGAAGGTCAGATACGGCAGGATCAGACCCCACAGGCTGTTGTTCAGTCCCATATTCGCGAACCGTACGAACAGCGGGATCAGCACGCAGTGCACCGGGATCATCATGCCCACAAGAATATACATCATCGCTGCACCGGAAAGCTTCCAGCGCATCCGTCCGATGGCAAACGCAGCCATGGATCCAAGCAGCATGGTCAGAAGCAGTGTGATCACGCAGACGAACAGTGAATTCAGCATGGCCACGCCAAGCTTACCGGCACTCCAGGCGACCTGGTAGTTCTCCCAATGGAACTCCTCCGGCAAGGCGAAGGGAGCCTTGTATATCTGGGCCCGGGTCTTCACGGAGGACATGGCGATCCAGATGATCGGCGCGATATAGATGACCACCATGAAGCACAGGAAAATATAGATCAGGACAGTGGATGGCTTTACTTTTCTTTTGTTTTCTTTCATGCTTCATCCACCCCCTTACATCTCATAGCTTTCGGTCTTGAAAATCCGGTTGATGATTGCTGTAGCAAGAAGACACAGCACCACCAGGACCAGACCGATGGCACTGGCGCGCCCGTAATGATTGCCTCCCTTGGAGGAGAAGCCGGTCCGGTACAGGTATGTGGCCAGCACGTCCATCTTCAGGTTCTCCGTCTTATCCCCCAGCATGGAATAGATCAGATCGAAGAACTTCAGGGACCCGATGGCATTCAGGCTCATGGCGGTTCCGATCATAGGCTTCAGAAGAGGAAGCGTGATATAACGGAACGCCTTTACCTTGGTGGCACCATCAATATAGGATGCCTCATACAGCGAATTGCTGATGCCTGAGATCTGCGCCATGTACAGCATCATGGACTGGCCCACGTACTGCCACAGAGCCACAAAAGCAATGACCCACATAGGCAGAGTGATGAAGCCGCTGGTCTCATACAGCCACCCGGGACCCTTGATCCCGAAGGTGGAAAGAACATTGTTGATACCGATCTTTGCATGGAACAGGAACGCCCACAAAAGGCCCAGAGCTGCCGAGGAAAGGACACAGGGCATGTAGATGACGTTCTTGAAGAAGTTGCGGCCCTTTTTGATATTGGTCAGAAGTCCCGCCAGCAGGATGCCCATGATCAGCTGGGATACGCAGGAGAACACCAGGAAAAACATGGAATTCTTGAACGCGATGCGGATAGTCGGATCCTTGGCCAGCCACTTGAAGTTTTCGATTCCGTTAAAGGTATAGGACCGGGTCACCTTGCTGTAGTCGCACAGCGCATAGTAGAACGAGGTAAGGATCGGGATAAAAAGGACCACCGTAAACAAGATCAAGGCAGGTGCGACGAAAATAAAAATCGCCACTTTATTCTTCAGCAGTTTATCCATAGATTTGCCCCTTTTCAAATCATGCCAATGTATTTTCAGAAAAAACCGCGGGACTGTCGAATACGACAGTCCCGCGTGAGAAGCTCAAACTTTATCTGTATCCGTTCTCCGCATACCAGTCTTCGACTGCCTGGAAAGCTTCTTCCGGTGTCTTCTCGCCCTGGTAGATGGCGACCATCTGGTTGTCAAAATAGGAACCTGCATCGGAGGAAACCAGAGATTCATTGTAGAATCCGAAGGTAGCGGATGCATTTTCAAAGATTTCCATAACGTCTGCCAGCTGTGCCGGTGCTACGGAAGCATCATACTCTACGTTGGTTACAGGGATCTTGCCGCCAACTTCTGCGGTGTACTTCTGAGCTGTATCGTCGGTGAAGTACTTCATCAGAGCTACGCAGGCTTCCGGATACTGGGTGCTGCTGCTCATGGCCAGAGAGTCAGACTTTGCAATGATTCTGTTGGGGTCGTTGCCGCCTTCGATTGCCGGGAACTGGAACACGCCGCACTTCTCTTCGAAGTCAGGATTTGCGCCGTTCATCTGGCCGATCGCCCAAGAACCCTGGATCAGGATGGCAGCCTCTTCAAAGTACAGAGCTGCGGTAGCGTCATCGTTGGAATCGCCGGCTGCGGTCTCCTGGAAATACTGGGACAGCTCTTTCAGCTTCTCGCCGGCGGCGATGGTCTTTTCATTGACCCAGCTCTCTTCGCCGGAATTGCAGGCTGCAAGGTCAACGCCTTCACGGTCGCAGAGATAACCAGCCAGCATGGACAGACACCATGCGGTGCCGGCGCTGATGGTGATCGGGGTATAGCCGGCATCCTTGATCTTCTGGCAGACATCCAGCAGCTCATCATAGGTTTTGGGAACCTCTACGCCTGCTTCTTCAAAGATCTCCTTGTTGTAGAAGACACAGGCGGCAGCGGTGTTAAGCGGTACGGCGTAGATCTTGCCGTCATAGGTCTGCTGTGCAAAAACAGCATCGCCTGCGAAGGTATCCTTCCAGCCGTCTGCTTCCAGATATTCATCCAGCGGAGCCGCCACGCCGGGAGCCACATAGTCGGTCAGGTTCGGGCCCGGGCTTACGATGAAGACATCCGGTGTCTGGTCTGCATCCACCAGAGCGTTCAGCTGGGTGTAATACTCTTCCAGCTGGGTGGTGATCGGGGTTACATGGTAAACGCCTTCATAGTCAGCGTTGAAACGGTCGATAACTTCTTTGAAGCCTTTGGTGATGTTATCCTCGGAAGCTTCCAGGTCATCCCAGAACATCCAGGTGATTTCCTGTACTTCGCCTTCTTCCGCCTGAGCCGGAACCGCCATAGCCAGGGAGCCTGCAACCATTGCTGCGGAAAGCAGAACAGAGAGCCATCTTTTCTTTGCCATAATGTTTCCTCCTTTTTTTGTTGAACGCTTTGCGAGGCACTCATGCCTCCATCTGATGAATTCATAATAGCAAAGAGTGCTGTCTGATTCTCTGTAATTCTTGCCATTTAGCTATCAAATCTTGCTATTCTCTTTAACCAAAAATATCCAGTTTGTCAATTTTTCTAATATATCAGGTGGTTTTTTGTGCAATATTTCCGGTTTTTGGAAGAGATTATCGAATTTTGCACGATTCTTCAAGTTTATCTTGCCTTTTTTCCTGAATTTTGGTAAAGTTATGAAGTAAGAAGAAAAGCAACTTTTGAGACCCATTCTTGCATATTATTATGAGGTATGTCTTATGATTCATCATCTGGACGGAATCTACGAGACCGTAGATTACCAGGCAGATTCGCAGGTCTGTCTGTATTATAATAATGAATACGAAAACTACCCTCCTCACTGGCATACCTCCTTCGAGCTGATCATGCCGGTGGTCAATGGGTATGACGCCGTCTGCGGAGAGGAACGATACCATCTGCGGGAAGGGGATCTTCTGATCATCTGTCCCAGCATGATCCACGAGCTTTATGCTCCCGAGACAGGGGAACGGATCATCTTCCAGCCGGGCATGGGAAAGGTGGCCATCAAGGAGCTGAACCTTCTGGTCTCCCTTTTAAGCCCCTGCGTGCTGATCACGCCGGAGGATTATCCCATGATCTACGAGCAGGTCCAGAAGAACATGCTGGAGATCCGGGATGAATACTTCAGCTACGCCCCCTACGCAGAGAGCCGGATCTTCTCTCTCTTTCTGGAGATCCTGGTCCTGGTGGGGCGCAACCACAAGACCTTTGTTCGCCAGAATATGACCCCTGCCAACTCACGGCAGAAGGAGTACGTCGAGAAATTCCTGTATGTGACCAGCTATATCGAGGAGCATTTCGCGGAAGATATCTCTCTGGAGCAGGTGGCTTCCCTGGCCGGTTTCTCCAAGTATCATTTCTCCAGGCTTTTCCGGCAGTATACGGATTCCTCCTTCTACAAATACCTGAACCAGAAACGGATCGATTATGCGAAGACCCTGCTGGCGGATCCCTCCCAGACCGTGATCGAGGTGGCTCTGCAGTCCGGCTTCTCCAGCCTGTCAGCCTTCCTGCGGATGTTCAAGCAGCTGAACAACTGTACTCCCACCGAATTCCGCAACATGTACGACGGGGACGCTTGACAGGGCGAATAAATTCAAGTATATTGAAGGATGGTAGAATTATTCGCAGGAGGTTTATCATGGAAATCACAAAAGCTACGACAATGGGCGAAATGCTGAACTATGACGGCGGCATCGCTTATGTTCTTATGCAGGCAGGCATGCACTGTGTTGGCTGCCCCTCTTCCATCATGGAGTCTCTGGAGGAGGCTTGCATGGTTCACGGACTTGACAGCGACGTGGTTCTGAAAAACATTCAGGATTACCTGGCTTCCAGGCCGGCACAGCAGTAAAAAGCAGAACAGACAAAAAGACCCCGGCAGCGGCAGGCTCGATCGCCTGCTCCGCTGCCGGGGTTTTTCATGTCTGTTTTTACCGCCAGCGCGTTTTTGCGCTGCCGGTCACCAGCTCGAGGATGTAATAAAATATCTTTATGCTGGTATCATTGCTGTAGTGGTACACATCGGTGGCCGACAGATAGGTGGTATCGGTATTCTTCAGGTAGGTATAGGCATCCACGAACCGTGCTCCCTGAATCGTCCCGTTTTCCACGGCTTCCTGAATCTTCCCGTTGAACTCTTCGATCACTGAATTGGTATAGCTGGGATAGATCGGATCGCTGCCTCCCAGGGGACCTACGGCCAGAATATAGACCCGGGCTCCCTTTTCGGCCCACTTCGGCACATAGTTTTTGTAAAACTCTATGTACTCGTTGTATTTCCGGATATAACCGCAGTCATTGACGCCGAGCCACAGCACGATGTCCGAAGTCTCGTCCACCAGCTCCGTAAAGGCATTCACCTGGGCCTTGAACAGCGCAAGCGTTCCGCCCCAGGAGCTGAAGCTCCAGTTGATCTCCGGGCTTATGGACGCGCCGCGCATTTCCAGAGCCCCTTTCATGTTCAGGAACCGGGAATCCCCCACCATCATCAGCTTACGGCTCATGACAGGCATCTCGGGAAGAGGCGTCGGTGTGGGCGTCGGCGTCGGCTCTGCCCAGACCGGAATCGATTTCACGCCGCCGAAGGAGCTGTAGACATACCCGGAACCGTTCTTACAGAAGGCCCGGATCTTGTAAAAGTACTCCTTGTCCCGGGCGAGCTGGCTGTTCCGCCAGGTCCGCTTGGTGCTCCCGGTCAACGTCATGACCCGGGTAAAGGTCCCGTTCCGGGAATCGGACCGCCAGACCTCATACCCGTCCGCGTGAGTATTGGCCTGCCAGCGGATCACGCCGGAATCCGTCTTATCCCGGCTGGTGCTGGTGATCTTGACCCCGGGCGAACAGGCGGTCTTCACCTGTACGGAGGTGTAATCGCTGTACACCTTTTTGCCGTTTGTCAGGCGGAAGGCCTTGATCTTGTACCGGTAGGTGCTGTTGTACTTCCCCTTCAAGGTCAGGCTCACCGCTTTGGTTGTCTTGTAGGTTTTGAACCAGTGATACTGCCTGTCGGCCGCCTGGTACTTCAGGATCTCATATCCGTCGGCATTCGCTGCACGGGGCCAGGAAAGAGTCACATAATATCCGGCTGCGCTCCCGGTTACCTTCGGGGCCTGGGGCTTTGCCGCGGCCGCTTCCGTCGTCTGCAGTCCAAGGGACGGCAGTACAAGCAGAAGAAGTCCCGCCAGCAGAAGCCGGATGATCCTGGTTCGTAATCTGGTTTTCTTCATAAAGTGTCCTGCATGATGAGAATGAGCTGTTGTCCGTATCCTGATTGCGTCTGCATCTGCCCTCCGCATCAGGATTCAAACAGGTCTTTTGCGGCGTCAGCGATCTCCTCCGCGGCCTTTTCCACAAAATCAGCGGCTTCCTTTGCGGCTGTTTCCAGTTCTTCGCAGACGTTCTCCGCATCCTCTTCGTTCTCTTCCGCTTCCGGCGCTGCTTCTTCTTCCTCGTCGATCACCGCTTCTTCCGGTTCCGGAGTCGGAACAGAGGCTCCGCAGTAGGGGCAGAAGGCAAAGCCGGATTCCACGGTCTTTCCGCATTCCGGACAGATCTTCTGGCCTTTGCGGCGGAGAGATTCGGTCTTGAGGCTCTCGATCTTCTCCTTATGCTGGCTGATCTGTTCGCAGAACGGCGCCATCTCCTCATCGATCTCCTCGCCGGCCGTAAAGCGGTCATAGATGATCTTGCCCATGTCCGCCATAAGCTTCCGCACCATCCGTTCTTCCCCATGGATCTGGTTTACCACCTTCTGGGATTCGTACATGCCGCCCACGCGGGTGCTGAAGCCCTGCGCCGTCTTGGTAATGGTGTCGCTCAGTTCGTCCAGAAAAGTTTTCGTGTTCTTATTCATGATCCTGTCTCCTTTCGTTTTATACATAAGAGGTCTGACCCCGAAGCAGAATGCGGGGGCCGCCCTTTCCTTCGATGTATTCTCTGGTGATGATCACCTCTCCGATATTGTCATCCTTGGGGATCTCGTACATGATGTCCAGCATGAATTCCTCCAGGATCGCCCGAAGCGCCCGGGCGCCGGTATCCTTCTCCATGGCCCTGGCTGCGATGGCATGAAGCGCTTCATCCTCAAAGCTCAGCTTCACTTCGTCCATGGCCAGCAGCTTCTGATACTGACGGATGATGGCGTTCCGCGGTTCCTTCAGCACCTGGACCAGATCATCCTCCGTCAGGCCGTCCAGGGTGAAGATCATGGGCAGACGTCCCAGAAATTCGGGGATCATGCCGAAAGCCCGGAGATCCTCCACCGTCACCTTGGAAAGCACGGTGGGATCGTTATCGTATTTGTCCTTCAGATCCGCGTAAAAGCCGATGGAGGCCTGCTTGTTCAGCCGCTCCTTGATGATGTTCTCCAGATCCGGGAAAGCACCGCCGCAGATAAACAGGATGTTGCGGGTGTTGACCGTGACCATGGGAACCATGGCATTTTTGCTGGAAGCGCCTACGGGCACTTCGATCTCGCTGCCCTCCAGGAGCTTCAGCATTCCCTGCTGCACCGCCTCGCCGCTCACATCCCGCTGGTTGGTGTTTTTCTTTTTCGCCAGCTTGTCTATTTCATCCACGAAGATGATGCCGTGCTCGGCCTTCTCCACATCGTTGTCCGCCGCCGCCAGAAGCTTGCTCACAACGCTCTCGATGTCATCGCCGATATAACCGGCTTCCGTCAGAGAGGTGGCATCCGCGATGGCCAGCGGCACATCCAGCAGCTTCGCCAGTGTCCGGACCATGTAGGTCTTTCCGGAGCCGGTCGGCCCGATCATCAGCATGTTGGATTTCTCGATCTCCACGCCGTCCTGCATATCGGAGCCCACCCGTTTGTAGTGATTGTACACCGCTACGGACATGACCTTCTTGGCATGCTCCTGTCCGATCACATAGTCATCCAGCATCGCCTTGATCTTATGAGGAGCAGGAATTTTGCGAATATCAAAGGCCGGCTTCGGCTTCGCCTCCTCCTTCTTTTTGATCTTCTGCCGGTTCGTGTTCTGGACAGGGCCGTCCGGTCCCAGGGTCACCATGCTGATGTTGGGAAAGCGGTTCAGGAGCTCTCCCAGATCAAACCCGCCGGAAAACTGCGTGTTCATCGTATCGAAGCTTTTCTGCATACAATCCTGGCACACAAAGATCCGGTTCGGCAGCTCGATCAGCCTGCCGCACTGAGATTCCGTTCGTCTGCAGAGAAAGCAGAAATTCTCGTATTTGTCGTTTTTATCCTCCGATTCCGCAGAAGCATTCTGCAGATCCGTCGTCTTTTCCTTCTCTTCCGTGTTGTCCGTCATCGGCGGCTCCTCTCTGAACAAATTTACATGATTATAACACATATTGCGTGATTTGTTAAGATTTTTTTACGTTTTTATGTGAATGCGTCACGGGGACAGGTTCCTCTGACTCGTTGCTGCAATACAGCAATGGGTCAAGGAACCTGTCCCCGCGACTCACCCTTCATGATTTTCTCTGTCAATTGTAAGGACGCTCTCCGAGGGTGACAGACAGGGTATTCTGCCTGTATTCACCGGCGTCGGAGCGGGCGACCACCACATCCACGGTTTCACCCGGAGCATAATACTGCAGAAGATCGATCACGGCGGAGCCGTTGCTCACGGTCTGGCCATCGATCTTCATGATGATATCTCCCCGTTTCAGGCCGGCGTCCGCAGCGGGAGAATCGATATATACCTCCTCCACGAAGGCTCCTGCCGGCATGTTGTACATCTGCAGCATCTTATCGGAAAGATCCACCAGGGAGACGCCCATGTAGCCGGATTCCTCCTTGGGAAGCTTCTCCCGGGTCTCCCGGTTCATCATATCCTCCAGGATCGGGGTGGCGTTGGAGATCGGAATGGCGTAGCCCATTCCTTCCACGGCGTAGTCAGCATATTTTGCCGTATTGATGCCGATCACCTCGCCTTTCAGGTTCAGCAGCGCGCCGCCGCTGTTTCCGGGATTGATGGCGGCATCCGTCTGGATCAGATGCGTCACGGTTCCATCCTCGTTGACGATGGTTCTTCCCAGGGCGCTGACCCAGCCCGATGTGACAGACTGTCCGTACCCCAGGGCGTTGCCGATGGCGACCACCTGCTCTCCGACCACCAGATCGTCGGAGCTTCCTAGGACGGCTATCCGAACCTTCTGCAGGGTTTCCGCCGGAATATCCGCTTTTTTCACCGCGATCACGGCCAGGTCGTTCTCCGTATCGGATCCCTTCACCACGGCCGCAACCGCTTTTTCTTCGTCAAACCCATACCGGTTCCGGGAATTCGTCGCTTCCGGATCCACCTGGACATCATCTCCGTAGAAGAAGACCTGCAGCGTGGAGGTACCGGCGATCACATGATTGTTGGTCGCGATCAGCAGCTCATCCTCATTCTCACCCACAATGATGCCGGAGCCGCTTCCTTCGCTGGCATACTGCCTTCTGTAGCCCCAGAAATCCGAAAACTCCTGAATGCTGACGGAGGTGATGGCAACGATGGAAGGCATGGAAGCGCTGGCCACATCTGCCACATTCCCCTTTCCGGTGGAAACAAAGCCGGCGGAAGACTCTGCCTCATCATCCGAAGTCTCCGCGGTCCGCAGCAGGCCTTCCTCTGCGTCCTCTTTCTTTTCATCGGTCCGGTTCACGGCAGACGCATTTTCTGCACCGCTTTCCGAAATCGTATCCGTACTTTCCAGGCTCCGTTCCGGAACCGTGTCCGCACTTTCCACCCGCGCCGTCGTCCTGACATCCGAAGAAGAAAGCATGGGGCTCACCAGGCGGAACACCACAGCCGCGACAAAGCCGAAAAGCGCAGCCATGAAGATTCCCAGAGCGAGCTTTTTGAAAAAGCTGCTTCCGGAAGAATGGCTGCCTCCGGCATTTCCGGTTACGGGAGCCGGACGGGTTTTCCTGCTTGTTCCGGCAGGACCCTCTTCTCTTTCACGATCCTGTACCCTGTAGTATCCGTACCGCGGCGGAAGAGGTTCCGTGTTCTCTTTATTCACGGACTCCGCAGCTTCCTCCTGCCGGTCCTCCGATCCGTCCATAGAGGATACCGTCCCTCTGTATTCTTCGCCGGCTGCAGGATCCTCTTTGTTTTCCTCCGCAGCAAAATCCGCTTCCTCCCGAAGCACAGCGGACGTCTCTTCGTCCGTTTCGTCGTATTCATCTATATCCTGCTCCGGTGCAGGATCGGAAACAGGATCTGTTATTTCTTCTTCTCTGTGTTCACCTTCGGAAAATTCCGGCGGGGTAAAAGATCTGTCATCACTCATATTCAAAAATCCCCTTTCAGTTCCTGATAAACACAGTCTACCAACCAATTGTGTTTAAAGTGTGATAAAAAGAAGAAAAGTTTATGCCGAAAAGTATTCCGGGCTCATGGACAGCTTCCGTACCAGACTCCCGGGCAGTCTCCGATATCTTTTTCCCAGACGGTACCCTGCATATTTGCAGGCGCTCTGCAGCACGAGATACGGAAGCTGGTCAAAGCGTCCGCTGTTCAGAAGGCGTCCGGCGGTCTGCCGCACCATCCGGATCCCTTCCCCTTCGGAAGGCAGAGCCGAGAAAATCTCGGGATGTTCCGCATGCAGCACGCCGATGTCAAAATTCCGTCTGAACTGCTGCCGGCAGGTATAGTCATGGGAATGGAGCACAAGGGCCTCCGACGCATAGGCGATACCGTAGCCCTTCCGGACGAGCTTTTCCGCCAGCATCATATCCTCCCCGAAGATCGTGCGGGGGATGAAGCCGCCGCAGACCTCATAGGCTTCCCGGGTGTAGGCGGCACATACATTGGAGCAGAAGAAGGTTTTGATCCCATGCTCCGGAATATCCTTTTCCCTGTATACATGAGATACGGGAGGATAGTTGAAGGCGCGGGTATACCGTTCGATCGGGCCCGCTTCTTTTTTCGGAAGCTGCCGGGCATAGGCCGCCCCGATGCCGGGAGCCGCCTGAAGAGCTTCGGTAAGATGACAGGTGAGCCGCCTGTCCACCGGCATGGCGTCCTGGGTCATAAAAACCAGGATCTCCCCATCGCAGAGGGCGGCTGCCCGCCGCCGGGTCCCGCCATGATCGAACTCTTTTTTCGTAAGGTGATATACCTCCAGATCCGGAAAATCCTTTTCCCAGGCCGGATTCCAGAAGGCTTCCTCCGTATTCATGACAAGAATCCTGTCCGGCGGAAGCTCCTGCTCACAGAGCCGGGTCAGCAGAACCGGAAAATCCCGGCCGGGATGATAGGTCGGGATCACGATATCCATCTTCAAAGCGTGTCTCTCCAATCTGTAAAAACACAGAAGGTGCAGGCTGATTTTTCAGGATCGGCCTGCACCCAATTTCTTGTCTCTTACATTCCGCTGGTCAGTTCATCTCCGGCCAGGGCCGAAGCATCCGTCCCGACGCTTGAATAGTCGGTGGTCCCGCCGGAGTAGTCCGTCGTTCCGCCGCCGGTATAGTCGGTGGTTCCGCCGCCGTTGTAGTCCGTCGTTCCGCTGCCGGCATCGGTGGTTCCGCCGGTGGTATCCGTCGTTCCGCCGCCGGTATCCGTGGTCCCGCCGGTGTAGTCCGTCGTTCCGCCGCCGGTATAGTCGGTGGTCCCGCCGCCGGTGGTATCCGTCGTTCCGCCGGTATAATCCGTAGTCTGGCCGGCTGAATAATCCGTCGTTCCGCTGCTGCCGGTGTCCGTTCCGGCACTGATGACATCTCCCGTCCCTGTGGATGTCCCCGTCCCGGTGCTGTAGGAACCCGTACCGGAGGTATTTCCGGTATAGTAGCTGTAGGATCCGGTGCTGTCAGGCTGCCACAGGAAGTCCAGATCCTCTTCGGTCTCGGTGGTGCCGGACTGATTGTCCGGTGTCTCCTGTACCGTGCTCTCGGCCCCGTCCACGATGGAAATGATGGTCTCGCTCCGTTCCCGGACCGCCGCCGTGGGCTGATAGTTTTCTTCTCCGTAGAGGAATTTATGCAGCTCCGCCACATTGCTGATCAGATCGGTCGGCACGATCACGCTGCCCCGGGTCTCCGCAAAACGGTAATCCGTGGGGAATCCGTTGGTGTTGCCGATGCTGTAGCCGATCAGGGACGGTGCCATGGAAAGAATCTCCGTGATGGTCATATTGGTCTTCACCATGGGGAAGACTTCATCCATGATGTCAAAGCTCTTGGTCAGACCGGTCTCCTTCGCCTTGGTGACCAGCATCTGGATCACCCGTCTCTGGCGTTCCGTCCGGCCCATGTCCAGACTGGCCGTATAACGGATCCGGCAGTAGGAAGTGACCTGCACACCGTTCAGGTGATAGGTATCCACGATGGCTTCCTGGTCCTCCGGCTTCGGCTCCGGCAGCGGCACGGGCGTGTAGTCCCGGCCGGTCTCCTCGGAGGTCTCGATACAGTAGTTGTTCATATGTACGATCTCGGCGTAGGACAGCGGAATGTCCAGACCGTCCAGCGCGTCCACCGCGGCCGCCAGGGCGTTAAAATCGATGGTCACGTACTCCGTAATATCCAGATCCAGGTTGGTGTTCAGCATGGTGATCGCCTGTCTGGGCCCGCCATAGGCATAGGCCGCATTGGCCTTTGCGTAGATATCGTCTCCGATATTGAGGAGCGTATCTCTGTAAATCGAGACCAGACGGATTTCCTCGTTGTCATAATTGATGCTTGCAATGATCATGGTATCGCTGTTCTCACCGGACAGGGCTTCATTCTGATCCCGGTGATCGATCCCGAACAAGGCTATGGTCTTAAAGCCGTGCATTTTGGGAACATCCTCGTTTTTGAGCGGTTCGCTCTGCAGTACGCCTTCATCATTGACGGTCGCCTCCGGCGTCTCAATGATCGTCTCGATCCTGGATGTGATCTGATTATAATAATACAGCCCGCCCAGAACTGCGGCAAGCACCAGTATTTCGATTGCAAACAACACTTTTCTCAATGTCTGTCCTCTTTTCAATAGGCATTTTTGTTGATGAATCCTTTAAAAAAGGTCATCAGAATGATCTTGATGTCCAGACCGATGGTCCAGTTTTCGATATAGTACAGGTCGTATTCGATCCTCTTGCGGATGGAAGTGTCTCCTCTGTATCCGTTGACCTGGGCCCAGCCCGTCAGTCCCGGACGCACCTGATGCTTGACCATGTACCGGGGGATCTCCTCCCGGAACTTTTCCACAAAAAACGGTCTTTCCGGTCTCGGTCCCACCAGACTCATGTCACCCTTCAGAATGTTGATCAGCTGCGGAAGCTCATCGATGCTGGTCCTCCGCATGAACCGGCCGATCCCGGTAACACGGGGGTCGTCCTTGACCGTCCAGGCTTTCTTCTCCTTCTCCGGCGACTGCATCTCCATGGAGCGGAATTTGTACATGCGGAAGGTCTTGTTGTGCAGACCGACCCGCTCCTGTTTATAGATCAGCGGTCCCCGGGAGGTCAGCTTGATCAGAATGCTCACCACGAGCATCACCGGCGAAGCGACGACCAGAGCGATCAGAGCCCCCACGATATCCATTGCCCGCTTCACCATGGCATTGAAGGTGTTGGACAGCGGAACATACCGGATATTGATGACCGGAAGTCCGAGAATATCCTCCGTATACGGCTTTGTAGGAATGATATTGTTGTAATCCGGGATAAATTTGGTATGGACCCCGGACTTTTCGCAAAGGCTGACGATCTCTTCCAGACGGTAATATTCATTCAGGCCCAGCGTGATCGCGATCTCGTCCAGATTGCTGTTGGGCAGGATCACCATCAGGTTCGCGATGCGGCCCAGGACCTTGACGCCCCTGTACTCCGTTCCGGCCGGAACATTGTCGTCCAGGATGCCCCGCACCACATAGCCCCAGTGCGGATTCTCCTTGATCCTTTCAATATATTCCCCGGCAGCCCTGGAATACCCCACCAGAAGAACCTGTTTCTGATTATATCCCTTTTTCCGCAGATTCCGGAGAATGTAAAACACCGTCATCCGGAAACCGCATTCCAGAATGACGTTGATCACATAGAAGATGAAAAAGGTCAGTCTGGAGTAGTCATGCTCTTCGATCACATACAAAACCGCGATGATGGTCAGAAGCCCCAGGGTATTTGCCTTCAGGATATTTGCCAGCACCAGACGCCGCCCCTGCATACGGAGAGGCGTGTAGAGTGAAAAAGCCTGATACAGAAGCAGATATCCGGGGATGATCAGAAGCAGCAGCAGCATGAAATCCCGGAAGGATTTTGCCCTGACTGCCGTACCGGCAAAGGGACCGATGAAACGGATGGCCCAGGCAAGGACATAGGAAAAAGAGATCACCAGAACATCGATCAGCATATGAAACCGGCTGAATTGTTTCTGATTATCTATGATCAATTTATGTCAACTCCTGATACACTGATTTACAGCTGCCCGCCCCCGGTTTCCGGTACGCAGACAATCGTAATAACGAATGACACTTATTTCATCTTATAATATTTGTAACATTATTTCAACAATTTATTTCAGAAAATCTTTGGAATCCGTCCTGTTTTTACAATCTGCACACATTCCGGCGTCAGAACAGCAGAATCCGGAACAGATTTACCCACAGCTCCAGCTGAAGCCTGGCATATCTCCCCAGATGCTCCGGGCGGAAGGGGATTTTTTTCCCTTTCACGGAGAGCTCCAGCCCGTTTTTGATCCCGGCCAGATATTCCCTGCCGAAGCCTTTGCGCAGAAAGTAGAGGCATTTGATCCCGAAGCCCGGGATCAGCAGGGGGAGGTTCAGAAGGATCTGCCCCGCCGGCATGTTCTTCCGGATCATGTACACATTGTTCCGTGACGAATACCGGACCTTGAACCGGTTGTAGCGGGAGCCGGAGGTTCCGCTGCCAAGATGACGGACCACCGCCTTCGGGGCATACCAATTTTCGTACCCCGCGATTTTGGCCCGGTATCCGAGATCCGTATCCTCCAGATAGGCAAAATGCTCTTCATCGAAAAGCCCCAGCTCCAGGAGGAGATCCCGACGGTATATGGCCGCGCCGGCGCAGCAGGAAAACACCCGGACCTCCCGGGAATACCGCTCCGCATTTTTGTCTCTTCCCCGGGCTTTGGCCCAGCCGGCGGCACAGTACAGGTCTCCGGCCCCGTCCAGCAGATGATCGTCCTGCATACGGATCATTTTTGCCTGGCAGGAGAAGGCCTTCGGGTGTCTCCGGATGGCTTTCAGCAGTTCTCCGCAGAAATCCGGTTCCGCCTTGGTATCGTTGTTCAGCAGGATCACGTAGGGAGAATCAGATGCGCGGATCCCCTCGTTCACCGCTTTTGAAAAACCGAAATTCTCCGTCAGGGGAAGGATCCGGACCTCCGGAAACCGGCTCCGGACATATTCTCTGCTTCCGTCGGAGGATCCGTTATCTACCAGGATCGTCTCAAAATCCGTGAAATTCTGCCGGGACAGGCTTTCCAGAACACCCTCCAGATATGCTTTTCCGTTATAATTCGGTATGACCACCGACACTTGACTCATTGGCTTGTCCCTTCTTTGCCCCCAGCCCCGGCAAGGCTTTCAGAGAATAATTCCACCGGGTGAGGGACAGATTTTTGTTGTAATTCGGATCGCCGTCCTTCAGGATACGGATCCAGCGGGTGCGGAAAAACTCGATCTCGCTCTGGAAACGCCGGACCTTTTCTTCGGTATCCTCGTCGCCCCGGGTACGGGATTCCCAGTGATACAGGACGGCGTAGGGATCATAGACCACCCGGAAGCCGGCCTCGCCGATCCGCAGGCAAAGGTCCATATCGTTGAAGGCAACCGCCAGCTTCTCTTCAAAGCCGCCCAGCTTCAGAAACAGATCTTTCCGGGTCATCATGCAGGCGGCGGTCACCGCGGAAAGATCCTGCATCAGGGAAGCCTTGTGCAGATAACCGGACCGTTCCGCCGGCATGTCCACGAACATGGCCCCCGCGATGCCTCCCATGCCGATCACGCAGCCGGCATGCTGGATCGTGTTGTCCGGGTACAGAAGCTTGACGCCGACGGCGCCCACGTCCGCCCTCTGGCAGACTCCCAGCATCTCCGTCAGCCAGTCCGCCTCCCGCACGGTCACATCGTTGTTCAGAAACAGCAGAAACTCTCCCCGCGCCTTCGCGGCTGCAAAATTGTTGATGGCCGAATAGTTGAAGGGCTTTTTCCAGCGCAGAAGCCGCACCTCCGGCAGGGTAGACAGTTCTTTGTAATAACGGAAGGTTTCCTCCTCTGTGCTGTTGTTCTCCACGATCAGGATCTCGTAGTTTTTCCAGGCTGTCTTTTCCCGGACGGAATCGATGCAGCTTTTCAGCAGGTCCTTCTGGTCCTTGTTCGGGATAATGATCGA
>CAMOUV010000018.1 GCA_946626695.1 uncultured Blautia sp. | reverse complement strand
GCAGCGTCATGATCTGGTCCACCATCTGGTCCACGCTCTGCCGGCTGATCTCCCGTCCGCAGTTCGGACAGTGGGGAATTCCCACCCGGGCATATAGCAGACGGAAATAGTCGTAGATTTCCGTCACCGTTCCCACCGTGGAACGGGGGTTCCGGTTGGTGGATTTCTGGTCGATGGAGATCGCCGGGGGAAGGCCCTCGATGCTTTCCACATCGGGTTTTTCCATCTGGCCCAGGAACTGCCGGGCATAGGAAGAGAGAGATTCCATGTATCTCCGCTGTCCTTCGGCGTAGATAGTGTCGAAGGCCAGGGAGGATTTGCCGGAGCCGGAAAGTCCCGTCAAGACCACGAACTGATCCCGGGGAATGTCGACGCTCAGGTTGTTCAGGTTGTTAACGTTGGCGCCGCGGATCCGGATAAAATGTTTCCTGCTGCTTGTATCAGGCATGATACCTCCTGTCAGTCTGCTGGCTTATAAAAAGCTGCACATAATCTGATTGCTCACATGGATCCCGGGACGGGTCAGGCGGATATGGTCTTCTTCTGTCTCCAGGAATCCCAGATTGGTATATTTCCGGAGGACCGGGCCGAAAACCGCCTCCGGCGTGACGCCGAAATTCTCCCGGAACAGGCTGCGGGAAACCCCCTTCGTCATCCGGAGCCCCAGGAACATCTGTTCCGCCATGGCGTCGCGATCGGAAAGGCTCTCCCGGTCTGTGCGTAAGTCTCCCCCTGCCAGGTACCGGCCCATGTCTCTCGTATTGTTCCACCGCTCTTCCCCTACGAGGGAAGCGGCCCCGAGGCCGTATCCGATATACTCCCGGCGGATCCAGTACCCGATGTTGTGGATGCACTCCCTCCCGGGAAGGGCATAGTTGGAAATCTCGTACTGCCCGTAGCCCAGGGAGGCCAGGATCTGCTCCGTATCGTCGTACATAAGATATTCGGTGTCTTCATCCGGAAGATTCAGCTCTTTTTCCGCAAAGGGAGTTCCTTCCTCGATGATCAGGCTGTAGGCCGAAATGTGTTCGGGCTGCAGGCCGGCCACGGTCCGCAGATTGTCCTGCCAGTCTTCCCTTTTCTGATCCGGAAGAGCCATCATCAGATCCACATTGATATTGTCAAAGCCGGCCTTCCGCGCCAGATCGTAGCTTTCCAGAAAATCCCGGAAGCTGTGGATCCGGCCCAGGATCTGCAGCTCCCGGTCCCGGGGAGACTGCAGGCCAAGGCTCAGACGGTTGATCCCCATCCGGCGGTAGGCCTTCAGTTTGTCCAGATGCAAAGTCCCCGGATTGGCCTCGATGGTGATCTCGGCCTCCGGGGAAAAGCTGTGTTTTCTGTAAAGCGATGTCAGGATCCGGTCTGTCAGGGCCGGGTCCAGAAGGGAGGGCGTCCCTCCCCCGATAAACAGGGAGATCACCGTTCCCGGCTGAGGATCTCCCGACAGGATCTCCCGTTCCAACGCCGCGGCATAGGACGCCCGGGTTTCCTCCGGCGCCGGGCCGGACAGGAAATCGCAGTAGGCGCATTTTTTTACGCAGAAGGGAACGTGGACATAGATCTCGTAGTCCTTCATTTTCCGTTTCCCTTGTTCACCAGATACATATTGATCATGGTCAGATCCTCGTTGGTGGCCGTTGCCTCGGGAAAGGCTTCCTTCGGCCGGGGAGTGGCAGTGGGCCGCGGCGTGATGGTCAGCTGCATCACCCGGGTCGATGCCTCGTCGGGCTCCTCCTTCTCACCGCAGCCGGAAAGGCCGGTCGCAGCGGCCATGATACTTATTGTGATCAGAATCCTTCGGATTGTCTTCTTCATATCGGTTCCTTTAATTGTCATCCAGCTTCAGCACGCTCATGAAGGCCTTCTGCGGGATCTCCACGTTGCCCACCTGGCGCATCCGCTTTTTGCCTTCCTTCTGCTTCTCCAGCAGTTTCTTCTTCCGGGTGATGTCACCGCCGTAGCATTTGGCAAGGACATCCTTCCGGAGGGCTTTGACCGTCTCCCGGGCGATGATCTTGCTGCCGATGGCGGCCTGGATCGGGATCTCGAACAGCTGCCGCGGGATCTCGTCCTTCAGCTTCTCGCACATTTTGCGGCCCCGTTCATAGGCCGTGGCACTGTGCACGATAAAGGAAAGCGCATCCACCTCTTCCTTGTTGACCAGGATATCCAGCTTGACCAGCTCGCTCCGCTCGTACCCGCACAGCTCATAATCCAGGGAGGCATAGCCCCTTGAGCGGGACTTGAGGGCGTCGAAGAAGTCATAGATGATCTCGTTCAGAGGCAGCTTGTATTTCAGCAGGGCCCGGGTCTCTTCCATATAATCCATGCCGATGTACTGTCCCCGGCGCTCCTGGCACAGGTCCATGATGGGCCCGATGAAATCCGTGGTGAGCATGATCTCCGCGTCCACGATGGGTTCTTCCATATATTCGATCTCGGAGGGATCCGGAAGATTGGTGGGGTTGGTCAGATCGATGACCTCCCCGTTGGTCTTATGAACCTTATAGATAACACTGGGGGCCGTGGTCACCAGATCCAGGTTGTATTCTCTCTCCAGACGCTCCTGGATGATCTCCAGGTGCAGCAGTCCCAGAAAACCGCAGCGGAAGCCGAAGCCCAGCGCCACCGAGGTCTCCGGCTCATAAAAGAGGGAGGCGTCGTTCAGCTGCAGCTTCTCCAGCGCATCCCGGAGGTCACCGTAACGGGCCCCGTCGGCCGGATACATGCCGCAGTACACCATGGGATTCACTTTTTTGTAGCCCGGAAGAGCTTCCGAGCAGGGGTTCAGCGCTTCTGTGACGGTGTCACCCACCCGGGTGTCCCGCACGTTCTTGATGCTGGCGGTCATATACCCGACCATGCCGGCGGAAAGCTCCTCGCAGGGAATGAACTGTCCCGCACCGAAATATCCCACCTCCACCACCTCGGTGGTAAAACCGGTGGCCATGAAGCGGACCTGGGTCCCTTTGCGGATCCGGCCGTCCATCAGCCGGAAAAAGACGATGACGCCCTTGTAGGAATCATAGACGGAATCGAAGATCAGGGCCTTCAGCGGGGCATCCGGATCTCCGTGGGGCGCCGGGATCTTCGTGACGATCTGCTCCAGCACCTCATCGATATTCTGGCCGGTCTTTGCGGAGATCAGCGGAGCATCCTGGGCCTCCAGCCCGATCACATCCTCGATCTCGTTGATCACCCGGTCCGGCTGGGCGCTGGGAAGGTCGATCTTGTTGATGACCGGAAGCACGTCCAGATCATGGTCCAGGGCCATATAGACATTGGCCAGGGTCTGGGCCTCGATCCCCTGGGCGGCATCCACCACCAGGATGGCTCCGTCGCAGGCCGCCAGACTCCGCGAAACCTCATAGTTGAAATCCACGTGCCCCGGCGTATCGATCAGATTGAAGATATATTCCTGGCCGTCCTTCGCCTTGTAGACGATCCGGACAGCCTGGGACTTGATGGTGATGCCCCTCTCCCGCTCCAGCTCCATGTTGTCCAGGATCTGGGACTGCATCTCCCGCTCGGTCAGAAGGCCGGTCCTTTCGATGATCCGGTCCGCCAGCGTGGATTTGCCGTGGTCGATATGTGCGATGATGCAAAAGTTTCTGATATGTTCCTGAACCGCCAATCCGGTATCCTCCTTGCGTTTTCGTTCAAGCGAATAGTATAGCATCCGTCATTGTGTCTGTCCACCGAAAGAATCCCTCGGTTATCCCAGCACCGCCAGCACTGCAAAACCGATGATGGAGACCAGCGTGGACATCGACAGGGCGGACGAGACATAGACTCTCTGGTCCGCGTCGTCCGCGAACACCGGCAGCACGAAGGGCGGCGGAAGGATGAACATCACGTTGATGGCCGGCGTCAGATTCACCTCCGGCCAGAACAGATGCAGGATCCCCACCAGGGCAAACCGCAGGATCATCAGGATCACGAAACGGACGGCCACCACCTTGGCCGTGGCTGCCCAGGGAATATCCGAAAAGACCAGGTCGTAGCCGATGGTCAGAAGGATCAGCATGCTGGTGGGCGCGGACACAAAATCCGTGCAGGCGGTGAAAATGCCGCTGATCCCCGAAGGAATCAGGGCCTGATACAGTCCCGTGGCTCCGATCAGCACGCCGCAGACGATGGCAATGATGATGGGGGAAAGGATCATCTCCTTCAGAAGTCCGCCCAGATCCGCCTTCCCCTTGCTGTCCTCATGGCTCAGCAGGATCTTGTACAGGGTAAAGACGAACAGGACCTGCCCCAGGTCGATCCGGGCAAAATCCGCCGTCCGGCCGCTCCCGTACAGCATGGTAAAAAGCGCGTAGCCCAGCATCCCCGCCTCAAACCCGGTGGTCAGATAGGGCACAAACCGGGATTCCATCTTCAGGAATCCTTTTGCGGCCTTGCCCAGGGCCCAGGCCGCCAGACAGACAAAGAACATCAGCACCGGGATCACGATGTCCATAAAGGTATAGGTTGTCGTGGCAAAGGCTGCCAACAGTACGGCGGGCAGGGTGATGTTCACCACCACATTTTTCAGCGCGTTGATCCCCTCCCGGGTGATCAGCTTTTTCCTGCGGCAGAGGATTCCGATCAGAAGAACGGTCACCACCGGAAGGATCGTCTGTATGATTTCTGCAGCTCTGTTCATAATGCAATTTACTCCTGTTACTGCACGGTCTCTGCTTCCACACTGATGGGACGTTCCTTGGGACTCACCACATCATATTTCGTCAGATAGTCATTGTAGACCTGGTTGTACTGCTCTTCGGTGAGCTCCTGGATCTTTGCGGAATGCATATGGAAATCCGGATGATCCTGGCTCTCCCTTTTCACCGCGCCGGAAATGGCCACACAGTGGGAAGCGATCCGCTCAAAGCTGTTGAGCAGCTCGGTAAAGATGGTTCCCTGCTTCATATCACATTCGCCCCGGCTCAGCCGCCCGAAATGGCGGGCCTTCAGGATCTCGCAGAGGCTGGAGATCACAGAGGAAAGAGGCTTGATGGTCAGTGCCAGCTGCGGGTCGTGCTCCTGGAAAGACTTCATCGTGGTGTTCACGATCTCCCGTTCCGCCTCGATCATGACATTCAGATCCTTCATGCCGTCCTCGGAAAAGCGGATGTTTTCCTCCGCGATCTCGTTGGTCAGACGGGCAATGTTGGAGGCGTAATCGCCGATCCGCTCCAGGTCTCCGATCACACGCAGATCCAGGGTGACCTGACGGGTCTGCCTGGAATCCATCTCCTGTTTGGAAAGCTTCATCAGATAATCGCCCAGCCGGGACTCGTACTTGTCGATCAGATCCTCCTTGCGCTGGACTTTTTCATATCTTTTCTGTGAATATTCATGGATCAGGTTCAGGGAGCGGCCTACATTCTTGCGGACCTTCCGGGACATTCCCGTGATCACCCGGTTCACCTGTCCGAGGGCCAGGGCCGGCAGATTCAGCAGACGCTCTTCCAGAAGATCGAAATCCGCATTGTCCGCGATATCCTCCAGATCCTCCTCTGAATCCTTCACAAGCCAGAGCACCATGCGCTCGATCTGTCCGATAAAGGGAAACAGCACAAAGGCGGTGGCCATACGGAACACGGAGTTGATGATGGCAATCAGCACAGGGCTGACAATCACCGCGAGGAAGGGGAAATGGAAAACCGCATTCAGCGCATAGAAAACACTTCCCCAGATGATCATTCCGAAGGCATTGCTCAACAGATAGACCCAGGCTGTCCGCTTTCCGTTTTTGTTGGCGCCGATGGAGGAGATCATGACCGGAGCGGAAGCGCCGACACCTACGCCGAGGATGATCGGAAACGCCGTGGCAAAGGTCAGGGCCCCCGTCACCGAAAGGGCCTGAATGATACCGATGGACGCCGAAGCGCTCTGCAGGATCGCCGTCATGCCGATACCCAGAAGCATGCCCAGGAACGGATTGGAAAACATGGTCATCGCATCAGTGAAGGCCTTGCTCTCCTTCAGGGGCGACACGGCGGAGCTCATCATCTGCATGCCTACCATCAGAATGGCAAAGCCCAGAAGGATGTTGCCCAGGTTCTTATATACGGTCCGCTTGGAAAGCATGCGCAGCAGGGTTCCCGCGATGGCAGCCACCGCGCTGATGGTCGCGGAAGACAGAAGCGCCGCGATTCCGTTGGAGCCCTGGATATAAGAAAGGCAGAGGATCCAGCCTGTGATGCTGGTACCGATGTTGGAGCCCAGCACGATGGCGATCGCCTGGTGCAGCTTCATCATACCGGAGTTGACAAAACCGATCACCATGACCGTGGTGGCGGACGAGGACTGGATCACCGAGGTGACCCCGGTTCCCAGAAGGATCCCCTTGACCGGCGTGTTCGTCATTTTGTACAGAAAGGTTTCAAGCTGATTGCCGGCCACGCTTTTCAGGCCGTCCCCCATCAGGGACATTCCATAGAGGAAAAGCGCTACACCGCTGAGAAGTGAAAGAATCATGGTTACGATCTGCATGGCTTTTGTCTCCTTACGCATATTCCGTTACATTATAGCTGTTTTGAAACGTTTATGCAATTCCCCTTGCCACAAAAAAATAAATGTATTATGATAGCATGGTCTACATTATACTGAAAAGGTTCCTGGGAAGAGCCATGCGGAGGACGGATATGTTTTGCATGTCCATCCTTCTCCTGACTTCCTGAATCAGCCTGTTCGCGTCTGCGAGACATAAATGTCTCTCATCCACGTACATTCTGATTCAGAAGTCCGTCGAAAAGCTGGACATCTGCAAGAACATATCCGGCCTCCGCATGGCTCCTCCCAGGAACTTCCAGCCCGGTAGGTATTCTTCTGCTGCAGATTTCTGCATGGGAACTTCTGCCGGGACATATTCTTCCCCGCAAATCCCTGCACGGGACTTTCAGACGGAAGACATTTGATTTGCTTGAAAGGAAAAGGTACATTTTGATGGAAATAGAACGGAAATGGATGGTAACGGGATGGCCCGAGGGGTATCCTCTTCTTTACAGCCATGCCATGCGTCAGGGATATATCAGCGTGCGTCCGACGGTCCGGATCCGGGAGGAGGTCCGAAACGGGGGTGAGCCGGAGTTTATCCTCTGTTTCAAGTCGGAGGGAGGTCTGGCGCGGAAGGAGATCGAGATGCCGGTTCCGGCGGACAAGTTCGCGGAGCTGGAGGATCTGATCGGCCTGCCGTTGATCGCCAAGGAGCGAAGGACGTATGCGCTTCCCGACGGGCTGCAGCTGGAGGTCAACCATGTGGATCAGGGGCAGCCGGGGGAGTTCTGGTATGCCGAGATCGAGTACGACACCGTGGCGGAGGCCGAGGCCTGGATCCCTGAGGGGGTTCTGGCGGATTATCTGAATAACGAAGTGACCGGGCAGCCGGGCAGCACCATGGGTGCTTACTGGGAGATGACCAGAAAGAGAAAGTACGGATTCTGAAATGACCAGAAAGAAAGACCGAAATGAAATCCTGATCGATGACCGTTCGTTTTACAGCCGGCTCTGGAAGCTGGCTCTGCCTATCGCGGTCCAGAGCCTGATGCTGGCGTCGGTGGCTGCGGGGGATGCTTTGATGCTGGGCCGGATCGCCCAGGACGAGATGACCGCGGTCTCCCTGGCGACCCAGATCCAGTTCGTGCAGAATATGTTCCTTTCTTCGGTGACCATGGCCGGCGGGATCCTGGGAGCCCAGTATTTCGGGAAGGGCGACCGGCGGACTCTCGGGGAGCTGTTCAATATGATGCTGTGCTTCTGCGGATTCATCTCCCTGCTGTTCTTTGCGGGCTGTGAGCTGATCCCGGAGTATCTGATGCGGATCTTCACCTTTGATCCGGAGCTGATCCGGATCGGAAGCGGGTACCTGCGGATCGCCGGCTGGTCGTACCTGCTGACCGGAATATCCCAGTGTTATCTTACCATGATGAAGGTGTCGGATCACGTCAGCCCCAGCGCTGCGATCAGCAGCACGGCCGTGATCCTGAACATTCTCCTGAATGCCGTCTTTATCTTCGGTTTTCTGGGGGCGCCCGCCCTTCATTCCCGGGGGGCCGCCCTTGCGACCACCCTCTCCCGGGCTATCGAGCTTCTGCTCTGCGTCGGCTTTTCCCTGCGTCCCGGTTATTTCCGGCCCCGATGGAAGGGCTTCTTCCGGATGCGCGGGCTTCTGCTGAAGGATTTTGCCCGTCAGTGTCTGCCCCTTCTGGGCGGCGGGCTCCTGTGGGGGGTAGGCTTTACCTCCTACACGGCCATCATGGGGCACATGGGCTCCGACGCGGCCGCCTCCAATTCCGTGGCCTCCGTGGTCCGGGATCTGATCTGCTGCGCCTGCAACGGAATCGGCAGCGCCGCGGGGATCATGGTGGGCAATGAGCTCGGCGCAGGACATCTGGACAAGGGCAAAGCCGTCGGCATCCGTCTGAAGAATATCTCCTGGATCGTAGGCTTCGCCTCCACAGCCCTGGTACTGGCCCTGACGCCTCTGGTGGTCCGTATGGTGATCCTGACCCCCGAGGCACAGAAATATCTGACCGGGATGATGATCATCATGGCCGTCTACATGATCGGACGCTGCGTCAACACCGTCACCATCAACGGCGTGCTGGACGGGGGCGGCGATACCCTTTTCGACATGTACAGCCTGGCCGTTTCCATGTGGGGGATCGCGATCCCCCTGGCCCTTCTGGGAGCCTTTGTCTGGCACTGGCCCGTGTTGGCCGTCTACGCCTGCACCTGCCTCGACGAGGTAGGAAAGATCCCCTGGGTCATGCTCCGCTTCCGCAAATACAAGTGGGTCAGAAACCTGACCCGCCAGATGGAATAATCGAACGAACCATACAGAAGACAGCCGCATATGTTTTGCATGTCCATCCTTCTCCTGACTTCCCGAATCAGCCTGCTCGTGTCTGCGAGACATAAATGTCTCTCATACACGTACATTCTGATTCAGAAGTCCGTCGAAAAGCTGGACATCAGCAAGAACATATGCGGCTGTCTTCTGTATGGCTCTGAAAATTCTTCCTTAAGGTTACTTATGCCGGTAGACGGGATCGGCCGGATACCCGCCGTGCAGCTTCTGCATGGTCCGCTGCAGAGCATCCCGGGAATTGCCCCAGTCCGCGTCCTTGTTCCGGTAATCAAATTTATCCACAAACCAGGTCAGTTCCTCCTGGATCCGCTGCAGATTCTGCTCCATCACCTGATCCATGGAGGCGACGAAATCCGTGAGCTGGGCTCCGGAAAGCTCCTTTTCGGCCTCCTCCATCAGAACCCCGAAATGAGGGATGCAGAAGCCCTTGCACTCCTTTGCCTTCGTGCGGAAGGCCTCATCCTTTTTGTACATGAAGAAGAAGGTGGCCACATAACAGGCAAACTCCTCCTTCAGCTGATCGCAGATAAAGCAGGAGCGGTCCCTTTTCGCCGCCCATTCCGCCACCGGATTTCCGCCCTCGCTCTTCTTTCCGGTGATCTTTTTGAACAGGCCTCCCTTTCCGGAGGGCGTAAAGCCCTTCATCTGCTGCCGGAGCTCCTCCTGAACCTTTTTCAGATGCGTCTGGAGGATCAGCCCGTTTCCCAGCGAATTTCCGTAGTCGAACATCATCTTGGTATGGACGCGGCAGAAGCCTGCCTGGTCCGTCTTGTCACGCATGTCGCTCTCCATGTAGGAGGAACTGTCCCCCAGCACAAAATCCATGGTCTTCTGCAGGAGCTTCCGCTCCAGAAAACAGAAGGGACATTCGTCATTCTCGTTCATCGCATCGTTCAGGGGAATGGTATACAGCTTTTCTTTCATGGCATATCCCTCTTTTTCATGTCCGCCAAAGCCTTATCCGTTGTCTCCGTAGGCTGCCTGCAGTGCCGCGGTGGTCTCTTCCCGTTCCTGATCCTGGGTAACCCCGGTCTCGCCGGTCCACATACAGATCTGCTGATAGATCTGCATCTGTTCCTCGGTCAGCACGCTTTCGTACACCTGGACGATGCATTCGGCTGCCTTTTCCTTGTTGGCCTGCACCAGGGCCATGTAGGCCTCCAACAGGTTCTCATAGCTCACATTCTTTTTCCGTTCTATGTCGATCTGCACCATGACAGCTTCGGCGGCACTGTCGGATTCCTCCACCTGCCCCTGGGCCTTGCTCAGTTCGGCTCCCTGGCTGGCCAGGGATTCGCTGTACTTGACGATCTGGTCGTTGGCTTCCCGGTAGATTCCCTGACGGATCGCCGGAATTCCCAGCAGCCACAACGCGGCCGCTCCGGCGGCCGCTCCCACCATGAAGATAAAAAAGAAAGTGACCCGGGAACGGGCTTTGCTGGGTTTTGCCTGAACGACCCGTTCCAGATCCAGAGGATCATCGGATTCCTGCCCCTTGGAGCTGCCGAAGAGCCCCCGGCGGGAGGCGTCCAGCCGGGTGGTTACGCCGGTCTGTTCGTCCACTTCCTTCAGGAACCGCAGGGTCGTGGTGTTGGTTTTATCGATACGGGCCGCTTTCTTCAGTGTCCTGCGGGCCCGGTTCCAGTCCTGTTTCTTCATCTGCAGGAAAGCCAGCAGATGGTATCCCTTGATCAGCTTGGAGTTCTGGGCAAGGATCTTCTTCAGCTGGATCTCTGCCATGTCGTCATGTCCCTCGCGGCACAGTTCCAGCGCGTGATTGTATTTTTTGATGGTCTCGTTGATGGCCTCCAGCCGGTTCGGATTGGCCTGCAGCTTGTCGATGTAGGCGGATGCCAGATTCTGGCGGGGCTGCAGGTTCTTGCTGATGACCCATTCGCTCAAGGCCGCCACCACTTCGCCGGTCTCGAAATAGACCAGCCCAAGCAGGTTCCTGGCGTTGATGTTGTTTTTATCAAAGGAAAGACTCTGCTTCAGACAGCTTATGGCACCGGACAGGTCACGGATGGTGGCTTTTTCAAGGCCCTGATTGTAATAATATTTTGAAAGGTATTCCACCTTGCGCTGGATCGTGATCCTGAATCCGCAGCTCGGACAGTATTCCACGTCCCTCTTTCCAAGGCGGGCACCACAGTTCATACAGTTCATGCCGTTTCCTCATCTGGTAAGGCGGTTGGTTCCTTTGGCTTCACGCAGCATTTCCTGCAGCACGTCCAGAATGTCGGTCAGCTCATGGTCATAGATCGCGCCTTCGGCCTCCGCCACATCCAGACAGGGTTCAAATTTTTTCAGTTCTTCTTCATAATCGATCATGGTCTCTTGTCTCCATTTCAGCAGAACGAATCTTTACAAAGCGCTGCCGCACACCTCCGGGAGGCGCAGTATCTCTCCCACAAGATAGAGGGAGCCCACACAGAAAAGGATATCGCCGGGTTCCCTGCGGGACAAGGCCAGGCGGAAAGCCTCCGCGGGACAGGACCGTGCCGTCACGGCGCTGCAGCCCCTCTCCCTGAATTGTTCTGCCAGCTCTTCGGCCGGCACCGCTCTGCCTTCCCCCACCTGGGTGGTGACCACAAAGGACAGACAAAGCGCTTCCGTCATCTCCCGGATCATCGCCGGATAGTCCTTGTCACTGACCGCCGAAAAAACCAGGAGCAGTCTGTGATCCTTCCCCATCCGGGCAGCCGTGGCGATAAACTGGCGGATCCCGTCCTCATTATGGGCTCCGTCCACAAAAACGGAGGGCAGGATTTGCTCCATTCTTCCCTTCCAGCGGGCTGAACGGATTCCCTCCTGCACCGCCTCCTCCGGAATCGAAAGGACGCCGGAAAGCTGCTCCGCGGCACGGATCGCCAGAAGCGCATTCATCACCTGGTACTCGGCGACGAAGGGAACCGTATACTCCTTCTCCCCGGGCCAGGCCCGGAAGGTGATATTTTTCTCTGTATACTCTATCACCCGGGCTTCCTCCCGGGTGACGCAGCGGGCCGGACAGTCCAGCTCCGCAGCCTTTTTCTCCATTACACCACGGACCCGGGCGTCATTCCCGTCAAAGATCACCGGAACCCCTTTTACCATGATCCCGGCCTTTTCCCCCGCGATCTCCTCCACCGTGTCTCCCAGATACTGCATATGATCCAGACTCACGGAGGTGATCACGCAGAGCATCGGATCCTCCGGCGCCGTGGTGGCATCCAGCCGGCCGCCGAGGCCGGTTTCCAGGATCACGATCTCCATGCCTGCCTGCCGGAACACCAGCATGCCCATCAGGAACAGGAACTCAAAATAGGTGGGATGGCCTTCTCCGGCCTCCTCCATCTGCCGGGAAACCTCCCGCACTTTCTCAAAGGCCTGCAGAAACGCTCCTCTTCCCACCTTTCTGCCGTCGAGCAGGAACCGCTCTTCCAGAAGGATCAGATGGGGAGACGTGAACAGTCCGCAGCGGTAACCCGCGCACCGGAGGATCGAGTCCAGAAAGGCGCAGGTGCTTCCCTTCCCATTGGTTCCGGCCACATGGAGGATCCGGAAGGCTTTCTCGGGATGGCCCAGAAGCTCCAGACACTTCCGGGTATGGGAAAGCGGATGCTTCCGGGTAAATTTCGGGATCTCTTCGATGTAGGCTGCAGCCTGCCGGTACAGCAGATCTTCTGTCATTCCGTTACCTCCGGGACAGGCAGTCTCCATTTGCTTTCCGGCAGCAGGGCATAGACCGCCCGGTCATAGCTCTTGCTGAGGGCCTTCCGGGTGGAAGAATTGCTTCTCTGGGCCACCGCGATCCGGTCGAAGTCCGAAAGCTCCGTCCCGGAGATCAGCAGGGTGGTCTGGTTCACATACACCGTATCATACCACTCGCCGTTCAGCTGAACCTCGCTGGAGGGCGTAAAATTGGTTCCCCGGATATAATAGGAAAAATCCAGCCGGGATCCCGGTTCGATGGAATCCAGGGTCACATCGTCCAGCCCCATCCGCATTTTGACCCGCTTGTAGGGACTTGTGCCGCCATAGCAGTATCGTTTGCCGTACAGCAGATCATACTGCAGGGTCTCCAGATCCACCTGATAATTCCGGGTGCTGCGGCGGGCCTGATGATACCGGAAAATATTGCCTTCATGAATGCCGATCCGGTCCATCACCTCCGCCGCGATCTGATAGGCGGCCAGGTTCTCGTCCTTTTTCGGCAGGTTGAAATTGTCCCAGATCACATACTCTGTCTGGAACAGATACTTGTTGTCCAGATCCTCCACGGTCAGATCCATGGTGGGAAGGTGATCGCCGTACATGACCAGCACCACATCCTCCGGATAGTCGGACAGGGTCTCGGTCAGCTCCCGGACAAAATCATCCATCTCCCGGATCTGGTTGACATAATATTCCCATTTCCAGTCCATCGCCTCTGTCGGGGAACCGGAAACCGTGATCAGCGGATCCTCCAGGACCGGCTCATCGGGATAGTCCCCGTGACCCTGGACCGAAATGGTGTAAATGTAATCCGGCTCCTCCGTGGAATCCAGGCACTTGACGATCTCCTCCGTCAGCACGGCGTCCTTTACCCAGCCCAGGGGATTGACCTCGTTCTCCCGGGGCATGTATTCCTCCGAGGTGAAGGTGTCAAAGCCCAGATTCGGGAAAACGGATTTCCGGGCATAAAAATTCGCTTCGTTGTTGTGGATCGCATGGGTCGAATATCCCAGCTCCTTCAGAACATAAGGCGCACTCTCGCAGGTGGTCTCCTTCAGGATGCTTTTGTAGGGATATTCTCCCGGTCCGAAATAGTGAAGGCTCATGCCGGTGATGGTCTCGAACTCGGTATTCGCCGTGCCGGCCCCCACCGAAGGTACCTTGTAGTAGCCGGAGGAATAATTCTTCATCAGCTCCCGGAAGCAGGGGATCGGGTCCTCCGAAATATTCAGATAATTTACGGTCTCCGGGTCAAAGAAGGATTCCAGCTGGATGAAAATGATGTTCGGCCGTTCTTCCTCCTCCCGGGTGCTCTGCAGATTGCGCTCGGTGTTGGCGATCCGCCGGATCTCATCCTCCGAATAATCCCGGGGCATGCTGATCCCCGTGTTGAAGATGGTGGTGGCCAGACAGTAGGGATAGCCGTAATCCTCGTAGGCGAAGGCAATGTTTCCGAAATAATTGGAAAGCACCCTCTTCTCCAGCGCCAGCTGGGTCAGGCCCCAGAACCCCAGAACGCCTGCCAGGACCAGCGGAATATAGATCTTGTAATGCATCTTCCCCTGGTATTTCGGCGCGCGGAAAAAGACCACCAGCAGAGCCAGCAGGATCAGCCCCAGCACGATGTAACAGATAGTGACCCCGTAGGATGGAAGGTATTTCTTCGCGATGGCCAGCCCGTCCGTCAGGTTTTTGATGTCCGGACCGGTAAACGGGGTCACCCGGTTCATCAGCAGAATGCCGTTGATCAGGGCGAGCAGAAGCCAGAACACCGTGATCACCGTCCGACAGAAGACTCTGCGTCTGGACAGATAGACCACCAGCATCGTGGTGAAAATGAAAGCCGTATTATACGCAAACACCAGAGGGCGGGAGGTCATGTAGGTATAGGCTGCTCCGACGGAACGCCGGCAGATCGCCTCCATGATAAAATACAGGACCGCACATCCCGCCGCCTGGAGCAGAAGTGAAATCTTGTTTGCAAATCCGCTGAGCTTCATTCGTGTTTTCATTCCTTTCAGCATGCCGGGCAGGGCACGGAAGCCTTACGCCAGGTTTTTCAGCTGTGTTTCCACCTTTTCTGCCATCTCTTTGTATTTTGCGAGCTTTTCCTTCTCCGCATCCACCTTGGCAGCCGGCGCTTTATTAACGAAATTCGGATTATTCAGCATTCCCTCGCATCGCGAGATCTCTTTTGCGAGACGTTCTTTCTCCTTTGACAGACGTTCCAGCTCCTTGGCCTTGTCCACCAGATCCTCCAGCGGAAGGAAGGCCACCGCGTTGGACACCACGATGGATACGGCATCCTCTCCGATGCCCTCCCGGGTCTCCTGCACGTAGATGCCGCTGGCGGAAGCCAGATTCACGAAGGAGCGGGCACAGCTTCTGTACTGCTCTGCCGCTTCCGCGCTTCCCGCCACGATGTACACATGGGTCTTCCGTCCCTGAGGCACCTGCATCTGGGTACGGGTGTTCCGGATTCCCCGGACCACTTCCTGCATGCAGCTGACGGCGCTCTCCGCATCGGCAAAGCAGAGCGCTTCGTCGTACTCCGGCCAGGGCGCGATCATGATGGATTCTTCTTCCGGAAGCAAGGTGCAGTAAATTTCCTCTGTCACAAAGGGCATGAAGGGATGCAGCAGCTTCAGGGCCTGGGTCAGGACCGTGCGGAGAGTCCACAGCGCCTCTCCCGATGCCTTCGGATCCTCATCGGCCTTCCAGAGACGTACCTTGGCGATCTCGATATACCAGTCGCAGAATTCATCCCACAGGAAATCGTAGATCTTGGAGACCGCGATGCCCAGCTCGTATTTATCCATGTTTTCCGTCACTTCGCGGGTCACGGTGTTGATCCGGGACAGGATCCACCGGTCCTCCGGACACAGGGCGGAAAGGTCTGCCGGTTTTTCGATTTCTTTTCCTTCCAGATTCATCAGGATGAACCGGGATGCATTCCAGATCTTGTTGGCAAAATTCCGGCTGGCTTCCACTCTCTCCCAGTAAAAACGCATGTCGTTTCCGGGGGCATTGCCGGTCATCAGGGTCAGACGCAGCGCGTCGGCGCCATAGCGGTCGATCACCTCCAGCGGATCGATGCCGTTGCCCAGGGACTTGCTCATCTTGCGTCCCAGGGAATCCCGCACCAGTCCGTGGATCAGCACATGATGGAAGGGGATCTTCCCGGTCTGCTCCAGGGCGGAGAAGACCATACGGATGACCCAGAAGGTGATGATGTCATAGCCCGTCACCAGCACGTCCGTGGGATAAAAATAATTCATCTCCGGCGTGTCGTCCGGCCAGCCCAGCGTGGAGAAGGGCCACAGGGCGGAGCTGAACCAGGTGTCCAGCGAATCCTCATCCTGATGGAAATGGGTGCAGCCGCACTTCGGGCAGACTGCCGGCGTCTCCTTGCCCACCACGATCTCTCCGCATTCATCACAGTAATAAGCCGGGATCCGGTGTCCCCACCACAGCTGACGGGAGATACACCAGTCACGGATGTTCTCAAGCCAGTTGAGATAGGGCTTGTCGAACCGTTCGGGCACAAACTTCATTTCGCCGTTCTTCACGACCTTGATGGCTTCCTGGGCCATTTCGTGCATGCGCACGAACCACTGGGGCTTGATCATGGGCTCCACGGTGGTGCCGCAGCGGTCATGGGTGCCTACGCTGTGGCTGTGGGGAACCACCTTCACCAGCAGGCCCATCTCCTTCAGATCCTCCACCATGACCTTCCGGGCTTCGTAGCGGTCCATGCCGGCATACTTGCCGCCCTTTTCGTTGATGGTGGCATCATCGTTCAGAATGTTGATCTCTTCCAGATTATGGCGGCGTCCCACCTCAAAGTCGTTGGGGTCGTGGGCCGGCGTGATCTTCACGCAGCCGGTTCCGAACTCCTTATCCACGTATTCGTCCGCGATCACCGGGATCTGACGGCCGGTCAGCGGCAGCTCCAGCATCTTGCCCACCAGATCCTTGTACCGTTCATCCTTGGGATTCACCGCCACGGCGGTATCACCCAGCAGGGTCTCCGGACGGGTGGTGGCGATCTCTACAAAGCGGCCTTCCTCTCCCACGATGGGATAGTTGATATGCCAGAAGAAGCCGTCCTGATCCTCATGCTCCACCTCCGCGTCGGAAATGGAGGTCTGGCACACCGGACACCAGTTGATGATCCGGGAGCCCTTGTAGATATAGCCTTTATTGTACAGCTTGATGAAAACGTCGTTGACCGCCCGGGAGCAGCCCTCGTCCATGGTGAAGCGTTCCCGGTCCCAGTCGGCCGAAGCGCCGAGCTTCTTCAGCTGGTTGATGATCCTTCCGCCGTATTCTTCCTTCCAGGCCCAGGCATGCTTCAGGAAAGCTTCCCGCCCGATCTCGTTTTTGTCGATGCCCTCGCTCCGGAGCTTTTCAATGACCTTCACCTCGGTGGCGATGGCGGCATGGTCCGTTCCGGGCTGCCACAGCGCCTCATAGCCCTGCATCCGCTTGAAACGGATCAGAATGTCCTGCATGGTATTGTCCAGCGCATGTCCCATGTGCAGCTGTCCCGTGACATTGGGCGGCGGCATGACGATGGTAAAGGGTTTTTTGTCCGGATTGACCTTGGCGTGGAAATATCCGTTTTTCATCCACTTCTCGTACAGTCGCTCCTCGATCCCCTTCGGATCATAGGTCTTGGCTAGTTCTCTGCTCATGGTATCTGTCTCCTTATTAATGATAGTCTTCCTGTAGTAAACGGCTGTCTCTTTTTAGTCTGCAAGGATGGACGCGGAACTGCTTCCGATCCGGTCGCAGCCCTGTTCCAGATAGGCCTCCATCGCCTCTCTGGTGCGGATCCCGCCGGCAGCCTTCATCTTCACGCCGGGTCCGATGTGCTCCTTGAACAGGGCAATATCCTCCGGTGCCGCTCCGGCCGTCCCGAAGCCCGTCGAGGTCTTGATGTAATCCGCGCCGGTTTCCGTCACGATCCGGCACAGGCGGATCTTCTCCTCTTCCGTCAGATAGCAGGTCTCGATGATGACCTTCAGGATCCTGCCCTCCGTGATCGCGCGAAGAGAGGCAATCTCCGCCTTCACCTTGTCAAAATCCCCGTTCTTCACGTCGGTGATGTTGATGACCATATCCACCTCGTCCGCTCCGTCCGCAAGAGCCTGCCGGGTCTCTGCCTCCTTGGCGGCGGTGACGCTGTACCCCAGCGGGAACCCCACCACCGTACAGATCACCAGATCCGGATAGTTTTCCCGGATCCAGCGGATATAACAGGGCGGTACACAGACGGAGGCCGTGTGCAGCCGGACTGCTTCGTCACAGAGCTTCCGGATATCCTCCCGGGAGGCGAAGGCCTTCAGCAAGGTATGATCCACATGGGACAGTATTTCCTGATTGTTCATGTCTTATTCCTCCGGAATGATGATGGATGCGACGATATAGGCAAAAACGCCGGACCCCGCAAAGGCGCACAGGATGACCCAGATCAGCCGGATCACGGTGGGATCCAGCTCCAGATATTCGGCAATGCCTCCGCAGACGCCCGCCAGCATACGGTTTTCCCTTGAGCGATAAAGTTTTTTATCTTTCATGACAAACCTCCCTGTCAGTATGATACAATGATGCAGACAGGGTCACAGCATGTGCCCCTGACTTTGATACGGATTTCTCCGTGCTTCGCACTCTCGAAATCCTGAAAACATTCGGAATCCGCTCATTTTTCTTCGAAAAATGGCTTCTTCCTCATGTTTTGCGGGTCCCAAAGTCATTAAAATATGTGCAAGCACATATTTTATGACCTTTTGACCCTGGTATCAACTCATTTTAACATAAAAGAAAAAATTTTCAAGGAGAAGGTATGGACAAATCCACCGTTTACGATAATTTACCTCCGGAATTTCTGCTCCGGATGAAGGAAATGCTGGGACCGGAGTACGAACCCTTCCTCGAAAGCTTCCGCCTCCCCCGCCGGTACGGGCTCCGGCTCAACACGGCAAAAATCTCCGCCGAAGAGTTCTGGCGCATCGTCCCCTTTCCCGTGCGGCCGATCCCCTGGATCCCCGGGGGATACTTCTATGACGAGGACGCCCGGCCCTCCCGCTGCCCCCTGTACCAGGCCGGGCTCTACTATCTGCAGGAGCCCAGCGCCATGACGCCCGCCTCGCTTCTGCCGGCAGCCCCCGGGGATGTCGTCCTCGATCTCTGCGCGGCGCCGGGCGGCAAAGCCACGGCCCTCGGGGCAAAGCTGGCCGGCACGGGGCTTCTGATGGCCAATGATGTCAGCACCAGCCGGGCGCGGGCTTTGCAGAGGAACATTGAGCTTTTCGGGCTCTCCTCCGTGATCGTCTGCGATGAGAAGCCGGAGAAGCTGGCCGGCCGGTTCCCCGGCTTTTTTGACAAGATCCTCCTGGACGCCCCCTGCTCCGGCGAAGGAATGTTCCGGAAGGAGGAGGCCCTGGCCCGGGACTGGTCCCCGGAAAAGTCCGAAAGCCTGTCCCGGATCCAGAAAACGCTGATCCTGCAGGCGGCCGACATGCTCCGGCCCGGGGGCATGCTGCTCTATTCCACCTGCACCTTCGCCCCCTGTGAGGACGAAGAAGTGATCGACCATCTTCTGACGGAACGGCCGGACATGCACCTTCTTCCGGTCGATATGGCGGAAGGCTTTTCACCGGGAAACCCCCGGTACGGGAATGACCGGCCGGAGCTTGTCCACTGTGTCCGCCTGTTTCCTCATAAGATCGCAGGGGAAGGGCATTTTATGGCTCTCCTCCGGAAGGACGGTCCGGAAGAAGCCCCTTCATGGAAGGAACCGGCGCCCCGGAAAGCGTCCCGGAAAGAAGCCGGGGAACAGTCCCTGGTCCTCTCCTTTCTGGAAGAGCTAGGCATCCGTTCTCTCTGCGGCCGGCCGCTGGACGCCTCCAGGCTGCACATCCAGGGCGGCAAGGTCTTTTATCTTCCCGCCGTACGTCCCTCCTTCGAGGGTCTTTCCTATCTGCGGTACGGCATGTACATGGGAGATCTCAAAAAAAACCGCTTCGAACCCTCCCAGCCCCTGGCACTGGCGCTGGGAAAGTCCGAAGCGGATGCGGTCATTTCACTCCCTCCCGAAGATCCAAGGCTGTCCGCCTTTCTCCGGGGCGAAACCATCTCTCTTCTTCCGGGAGAGGCGCCTTCCCCCAAGGGCTGGCATCTGCTGGCCGCAGCCGGCTGGCCCCTGGCCTTCGGAAAGCTTGTGAACGGTACTCTCAAAAATCATGTCCCGGCAGGATGGCGGATCACCTGACCTCCAGCGGGATGGCTTTTCCCAGGGTGAAGGAGTAGATAAAGGTCTCCTTCACCCTTCTTCCGGTAAGACGCTCCAGGGCACAGGCATAGTCCTCCAGCTGCACATGATACAGGTCAATCAGTTTCTGCTCCTCCCCGGGTGCAGCCCGGTCGGTCTTGTAATCCACCAGGATGAGATCCTCTTCCTCCAGGAAATACGCATCGATGATCCCCTGCACCAGCACCGTGGTGTCTGCCGTCCAGGAAGGATCTAGTTCGACCGCCTTCCGGGCGATCATAAAAGGCTGCTCCCGCAGAAGCCGTCCCGAAAGGGCGGCTTTTTTCATTCTCTGCCCCAGGGCTGACTGCACAAACCGGAGGATATCTCCCGGACGGACACAGGAGCGCTGCTCTTCCGAGAGTCTTTCCTGTTTCACCATCTCCCCGATCTGCTCCTCTATGGTTCTTTCATTCTCCGTAAGGTCATAGTCCAGACATTCCATGACGCGATGATAGGCGGTACCCCGGCCTGCCCCCCGGAGAGCTTCCTCTTTCCGTTCCTCCGTCAGGGCGAACCGCGGGATCAGCGGAACCGGATCCCTCTCTTCCATCACCGCTTCCTCCAGATCCGAATCCTCATGCCCGCTTCTCTTTTTCAGCTCCGAAACGCTGACCTTCACGGGAATGCGCTGCAGCAGTTCATCCGGATACTGATAGGCAAACCGCCCGGCGATCTTCTGCCGGAGTTCCGGATCGAACACCTGTTCCGGATCCCAGTTCCGCAGCATCTCCGCGCTCTCTTCCTCTTCCAGACTGTCCGTCAGCACTCCGAAGGCGATCTCCGTGCCGGAGACGATCCGGAACCGGAAAACAGAGGGGTCCTCCCGAAGCGCTTCTCTCCCCTTCTTCAGGATATCCTGGCTCTTGAAGATCTCCTCCATGCACCGGTGGCCCGCCAGAGCCGGCAGCACCAGATCCAGGCTGCTCCGTGCGTTCAGTCTGGTCTGGAAGGGAAGCAGGTCCTGTTCTCTGCCGATGTGGCGCTCCAGGGAGCGCAGCTTTTTCCCTGCGTCTGCGATGGTTCCGGTCATGATCAGCTTTTCCTTGGCCCGGGTCAGAGCGACATACAATACCCGCAGCTCCTCTCCCAGATTGTCCATCCTGAGCCGTCTGCGGATTCTTCGTCTCTGCAGCGTCTCCGTGTACAGGCCCTTTTCCGTCTCCACGGCCTGTACGCCCACGCCCAGATCCGCATGAAAAAGCACCTGGGCGTTCACCTCCGTCTGATTGAACCGTTTCCCCAGACCGGAGACAAAGACCACCGGGAATTCCAGTCCCTTGCTCTTGTGTACCGTCATGATCTGCACCGCGTTGTTTCCGTCTCCGGTCAGATTGGCTTCTCCGTAATCCACCTCATATTTCTGCATCTGCTCGATATAACGGATAAAATTGAAAAGCCCCCGGTAGCTGGTCTTCTCGTATTCTCGGGCCATCTCCACCAGCATGGACAGATTGGCGCTCTTCCGGGCTCCGTCCGGCAAAGCCCCGCAGATCAGATCGTATTCTGTCTCGGAAAGGATCGTCTGGATCAGGGCATGCACCGGCGTGTAGGGCACTCTCCTGCGGCAGCGTGCCAGCAGGGAGCAGAACTCTTCCAGCTTCTTCCGCACCGGAAGCAGCTCCGGCGCTGCGTTTTTCTCACTCTCCTCCAGAAGGCGGGTGACGCTGTCCCACAGCATCTCTTCGGGATACGCGGCCCGGAGCCTCGCCAGATCCTCCGCCGTGCACTTTCCGAGGGGAGACATCAGCGTTCCCTGCAGGGGAATATCCTGCCTGGGATTGTCACAGACCCGCAGATAATTCAGGATGGTCCGAATTTCCGTCGTCTGAAAATACCCGGTGCGGCTGGCCACATACACCGGGATCCCCTGGGAAGCCAACACGTCCCGGAAGGTCTCCGCCCATCCCGCAAAGCTCCGCAGAAGGATGACGATATCCTTATACTCCGCCGGACGCATTTCCTTTTTCTCCCGGTCATAGATCCTTTCCTCCCGGACCAGCTGCCTGATCCTCCGGGCGATCAGCAGGGCCTCCAGCTCCCGGTTGTTCCGGACAGCCTTCTCTTCGTTTTCCTCCTCTGGCAGATCCGCCGTTTCTTCCTGTCCGGTCTCCGCCAGCAGCAGTTCCGTACAGTACGCCTCATCGAAAGCATCGCCGGGATACTCCGCGCCCGGATACAGCGCCTCCGTCTCTCCGTAGGTGATCCCGCCCAGGTCCTCTCCCATCAGGGACCGGAACAGATAATTGACGCCGGAAAGGACCTGGGGACGGCTCCGGAAATTCCGGTGCAGATCGATCTTCTGCTCGGGCGAATCCTCCACGGAAAAGCGCTTGTACTTCTCCATGAAAAGCTCCGGGCAGGCCAGGCGGAAGCGGTAGATGCTCTGCTTCACATCCCCCACCATAAAAAGGTTATTCTTTTTCTTCGCCCATCCGCAGACCTTTTCCGCGATGGCTTCCTGCAGGCGGTTGCTGTCCTGGTATTCATCGATCATCACTTCATCGTATTTTTCGGAAAGCTCCCGGGCCGCTTCCGTGGGCACGGAGCCCTCTTCCGTCTTTTCCCGCAGGATCTCCAGGGCCAGATGCTCCAGATCCGTAAAATCCAGGACGCCCCGTTCTCTTTTCTTCCGGGTAAAGGCCTCGTCAAAATCCCGCACCAGATGGAGAAGCGTCCCCACCGGCTTCCGGGTCCGCTGTTCGATCCGGTAATGCTCTGCAAGCGTCCGGGAAAAGACTTCGGTCCGCAGACCGTTCACGATCCCCTTTACCTCTTCACGCAGATCCTTCACCTGCTCCTTTTTCAGCTCATCGATCTCCTTCGGCCGCTTTGTGCTGAGCCGTGCCCAGGAGAATCCGTCTAAGCTCTCTGCGGCTTCGTCAAAGCTTCTGGGCAGGGCGCTCCGGATCCGGTTTATCTGCTCCCGGTCGTTCTGCAGCGCTTCCTCGTAATGCCAGGGGCCGTAGGGCGAAAGGCAGATCCGGATTCCCTCCTGCAGGAGCTCCTCCGCAGACTGCAGCGAAGCACCGGCCTCCTCCAGGGTTTCCCGGATCACCGGAGAGTCCGAAAATTCCCGGAGCGAGGAAAAGGCATAGCCTTCTTCACAGGACGTCAGCCATTCCTCGGGTTCCGGATGGCTCATGGCCATCTCATAGAGCCGCAGGATCAGCTCCGGAAGGCGGTCATCGGACCGTCCCGGCGAAAAATACTCCGCAAACTCCAGAAAATCCGGATCTCCTTCCTCGTATTTCCCGTTCAGAAGCTCCTCCAGTGTGTCGGAGCGCAGAAGCTTTGCCTCCCCTTCCTCCAGCATACGGTATCCGGGATCCAGGCCGATCAGATGAAAATAATTCCGCAGGAGCCAGGAGCAGAAGCCGTCGATGGTGGTGATCTGCGCCGCATGGATCAGATTCATCTGCTTCTGCAGATGCTCGTTGTCCGGATCCTCATACAGCGCATTCTCCAGGGCCTTCGTGATCCTCTCCTTCATCTCCCCGGCCGCAGCCCGGGTGAAGGTCATGATCAGCATCCGGTCGATGTCGGCAGGATGCTCCGGATCCAGCAGCTTCTCCAGGATCCGCTGTACCAGCACCGCCGTCTTTCCGGAGCCGGCGGCTGCGCTGACCAGGATGCTGCGGTCCCGCAGACGGATCACCTTCTGCTGTTCCTCTGTCCACTTAACCGCCATGCCCGTCCTCCTTCTCTTCTTCCACTTTCTTCCAGAACTGCCCCTTGTCCAGCCGGGACAGCTCCCGGTATTCAAATCCGGGGATTTTCCGGTCAAAGCTGCAGGAATCCCGGTACTCACAATACTCGCAGGGAGTCCGGTTCCCCAGCCGGTAGGGCAGGATCTCCGTATCTCCCTCCAGGATCCTCCGGCAGAATTCGTCCACCAGTCTCCGTACGTGGTCTCCCGCCATACGGATCTGCTGTGCCGAAGCCACCGAAGAGCTTCCCGCAAAACCGCCATCCTTGTTGAACCGCACCGGAATGGCCTTCCCGAATGCATCCATCCGCCGGACGATCTCCGGATCCGCCTGGGCCAGCCCGCTCATGGCAAACTCCTTCAGACGGGCCTCCTCGGTCTCCTCTTCCTCCGTATCCGGATCGGCCGAAACCCGGGGATCCTTCACATGAAAATAAAACATCCCGGCGGGAATGATCTCCGCCTCCGGATTCCGTTTCTTCTCCACCTCCAGGGCCGCATCCAGATAGATCATCAGCTGCAGCTGCAGCCCGTAGTAGACAGATGTAAGATCGAAGGTCGTATTTCCCGTCTTGTAATCGATCACCTTTACATAGACCCGGCCCTTCTCCTTCAGAATATCCACCCGGTCGATCCGCCCTCCGCCGAAGGCCACCTCAAATCCCTCCGGAACAAAGTCACTGCCGGACAGCTGCTTCTGCAGGGCCCACACCGTCCGTTTCAGGATCCGCTCCGCCCGCTTTTTCATATACGCATTCCGCGCGCTGCTCTGCAGGATCGTGTTTCCGAAATCACCGGCCGCATCCTCCAGGGAGATCATGATCAGCCGGTCCCTTTCCGCATCCGTGAGCTCCCCCCAGGCGATCCCGGCCTTGGAAAGCTCCGCCGAAAAACGCTCCAGGGCCTGATGCATCAGGGTTCCCATATCCGCCGGGCGGAATTCGTAGCGGATCCGCTCCTGCAGCCGGAGTCCGTACCGGAGAAAATGGGCAAAGGCGCAGGAAGCAAACCGTTCCAGCCGCGTCGCGCCGCCGGGATCCACCTTCCCGTACAGGGCCAGGGCCGCCTC
>CAMOUV010000017.1 GCA_946626695.1 uncultured Blautia sp. | reverse complement strand
GCAAACTGAAATAGGGTATTGAAATTCCTTCTCAAAAAAGGTAGAATTATACTTGGCTATTTTTGGAGTTATTTTTATTAACTATTTTTTCACAATGGAGGACATACAAGAATGAGTACTGCAACACAAAGCCTGGCGGCTGCAAGAATTGAATCCTTGCTAGACCCGAACAGTTTTGTTGAGATCGGTGCGGCAGTCACTGCCAGATCCACCGACTTCAACCTGACTGAAAAGAAGGCACCCTCTGACGGCGTGATCACCGGATATGGTGTCATTGACAGCAAACTGGTTTACGTATACAGTCAGGATGCTTCTGTTCTGAACGGGACAGTGGGTGAGATGCATGCGAAAAAGATCACCAGGCTCTATGACCTTGCACTGAAGACCGGAGCTCCGGTGATCGGACTCATTGACAGCGCAGGACTTCGTCTGCAGGAGGCTTCCGACGCTCTGGAGGCTTTCGGCGAGATTTACCTGAAGACCGTGATGGCTTCCGGTGTGATTCCGCAGATCACCGGCATTTTCGGAAACTGCGGCGGCGGCATGGCCGTGATCCCCGGACTTACGGACTTTACCTTTATCGAAGAGAAAAAGGGCAGAATGTTCGTAAATGCACCGAATACGCTGGAAGGAAACCATGTTTCCAAGTGTGATACGGCTTCCGCAGCGTTCCAGGGCGCGGAGAACGGAGTCGTGGACGGCGTGGCCTCCGAAGAAGAGGTCTTTGCGAAGATCCGTGCGCTGGTTTCCCTGCTTCCCTCCAACTATGAGGATGCGGATGCGTTTGAAGAGTGCACGGACGATCTGAACCGTGTGATCGAGGATATGGATGCCTGTGCTTCGGACACCTCTCTGGCCCTTACACGCATCGCGGACGATTCGGCGTTCTTTGAGACCGGCGCCTGCTATGCAAGAGACATGGTCACCGGCTTCCTGCGCCTGAACGGCAATACCGTGGGTGCCGTGGCAAACCGCAGCGCGATCTATGACGAAAACGGCGAGAAAGCGGAAGACTTCGGCGGAACGATCTCCGCTAAGGGTGCCGAGAAAGCAGCTTCCTTCGTCAAGTTCTGTGATTCCTTCGGGATCCCGGTGCTGACACTGACCAACGCCTGCGGCTTCACCGCGACGGTATGCAACGAGAAGAAGCTTGCAAAGGCAGCGGCCCGCATGATCTCCGCGTTCGCGGAAGCAACCGTTCCGAAGGTGAACGTGATCATCGGAAAGGCCTATGGAAACGCCTATGTGGCCATGAACAGCAAGGCCATCGGCGCGGATACCGTTTTCGCATGGGAAGATGCCGAGATCGGCATGATGGACGCCTCCATGGCTGCCAAGATCATGTATGCGGATGACGCGGCGGATGTACAGGCAAAGAAAGCGGAAGAGTACAGAAATCTTCAGTCCAGCGTGAACGCGGCGGCGGCCAGAGGCTATGTGGACACCGTGATCGCTCCGGCTGACACACGGAAATATGTGATCGGCGCTTTTGAAATGCTCTTTACGAAACGGGAGGACCGCCCGGACAAGAAGCACGGAACGGTTTAAGTGAGGTGAGGCAAATGAGACATACTTATAAAAGAATGACCTCCGCCTGCTTTGCTCTGTTTCTGGCCGTGTTCATGCTGATGTGCGGCGTCTCCGCGGTCTATGCGGAGGACAGCGCTGCCAAGGAAGCGGAAGCCGCCATCGAAGAAGCGGAGACCGCGGTGGAGGAAGAAACAGAGGCTGTGACGGAGGAGATCGACGCCTCCGAAGCAGAAGACGGAGAATATGTGACGGAGGAGGCTCCCGCTTCCGAAGCGGCCGCAGAGCCGCAGGAAGCCGTTGATCCGCAGCAGGCTCTGGAACAGTATCTGACCATGTTCGTGCAGAACATCACGACGACGCTCTCCGGCATGGACGATGCCCAGATCGAAGAGCTGAAGGGCAGCACGGATGCTTTTACGGCAGCCGCGGTCGCCGCCTGGGATGCAAACCGCAAGGAACTGGGTGCCCTCAAGGCAGAGCAGCCCGAGAACGCCATTACGGTAGAGACCTCCGAGGACGGAAAGACCTACACCGTCACACAGAAGGTGGATTTTGAAAAAAACGATGCGGATTTCGTTTATACGATCAACGCCGCAGACGGTACTCCGCAGAATCTTGCAATCAACGTGGACATTCCCATGTCGGTCAATCTGCAGAGAGCCGGGCTCAATACCCTTATGGGTCTTGGAACCGTGTTTGTGATGCTCATTTTCCTGAGCTTTGTGATCTCTCTGTTCAAGCTGATCCCGAACGGAAGCAAAAAGAAAGAGGAACCGGCTCCTGCACCGGTCGTAAGAGCCGTGCAGCCGGAACCCGAAGAATATGAAGACGAAACCGATGACCAGGAACTGGTAGCTGTCATTGCAGCGGCCATCGCCGCGGCGGAAGGCACAACACCGGATGGCTTTGTTGTACGTTCCATCCGCAAAGCCGGCCGTTCCAGACGTTAATGATATTTCACACTATATATTTCAGGAGGAATTATTACCATGAAAAGCTATACCATCACTGTTAATGGAACTGCATATGACGTTACCGTAGAAGAGAATGCCGGCGGAGCTGCTGCTCCCGCTGTTTCCACACCGAAGGCCGCTCCCAAGGCTGCACCGAAGGCGGCTCCCAAGGCTGCTGCTCCGGCAGTCGGCGCAGGCGCTGTCAAGGTAGCTGCTTCCGTACCCGGCAAGGTCCTGAAAGTGGAAGCTGCACCGGGACAGGCTGTGAAGGCCGGCGATACCGTAGTGATCCTGGAATCCATGAAGATGGAGATCCCGGTTGTTGCACCTCAGGACGGAACCATTGTCAGCATCGAAGTAAAAGAGGGCGCTGCCGTAGAGAACGGAGATACGCTTGCTACCATGAACTAAGACGGGAGGGAATCAAATGTCTTATGTAACAGATACCTTGTCCAACCTCCTGCACCAGACTGCATTCTTCAACCTTACCTGGGGCAATTATCTGATGATCCTGGTGGCATGTGTATTCCTGTATCTGGCGATCCGCCATGATTTCGAACCGCTGCTGCTGGTCCCGATTGCCTTCGGTATGCTTCTGGTCAATATCTATCCGGACATTATGGCCCGTCCGGAGGATATGAGCAACGGAGTCGGCGGACTTCTGCATTATTTCTATATCCTGGATGAGTGGAGTATTCTTCCTTCACTGATCTTCATGGGTGTAGGCGCCATGACGGACTTCGGTCCCCTGATCGCCAATCCCATCAGCTTCCTTCTGGGAGCGGCTGCCCAGCTGGGTATCTATGTGGCTTATTTCCTTGCGATCCTTCTCGGATTCAACGGAAAAGCGGCTGCAGCCATTTCCATCATCGGCGGCGCGGACGGCCCGACCTCCATTTTCCTTGCCGGAAAACTGGGGCAGACCTCCCTCATGGGCCCCATCGCCGTGGCGGCATATTCCTATATGTCCCTGGTGCCCATCATTCAGCCTCCGATCATGAAGGCCTTCACGACAGAAAAAGAACGGAAGATCAAGATGGATCAGCTTCGTCCGGTTTCCAAGCTGGAGAAGATCCTGTTCCCGATCATCATCACCATCGTGGTGTGTATGATCCTTCCGACCACGGCTCCGCTGGTCGGTATGCTGATGCTCGGCAACCTCTTCCGTGAGAGCGGCGTGGTTAAACAGCTTACCGAGACGGCAAGCAATGCCCTGATGTATATCGTAGTTATCCTGCTGGGTACCTCTGTGGGTGCGTCCACCAGCGCGGAAGCTTTCCTGAATGTCAGCACCCTTAAGATCGTTGCCCTTGGTCTTGCCGCTTTTGCCTTCGGTACCTTCGGCGGCGTCATGCTCGGCAAGCTGATGTGCAAGATTTCCGGCGGAAAGATCAATCCGCTGATCGGTTCGGCCGGTGTGTCCGCCGTTCCGATGGCAGCCCGTGTTTCCCAGAAGGTTGGCGCACAGGCAGATCCGACCAACTTCCTGTTGATGCACGCCATGGGACCGAATGTGGCCGGCGTTATCGGTACGGCCGTCGCAGCCGGTACATTCATGGCAATTTTCGGAGTCTGATGAAAGATTTTTTGGAGGAGATAGATCATTATGGCACAAATTGAGAAAAAACCTGTAAAGATCGTGGAAACGATTCTGCGTGACGCTCATCAGTCTCTGATCGCGACCCGTATGAGCACCGAGCAGATGCTTCCCATTCTGGAAAAGCTGGATCAGGTCGGATACCATTCCCTGGAATGCTGGGGCGGTGCGACCTTCGATGCATCCCTTCGTTTCCTGCATGAGGATCCGTGGGAAAGATTGAGAAAGATCCGTGACAAGGTCAAAAACACCAAGCTGCAGATGCTGTTCCGCGGACAGAACATTCTGGGATACCGTCCCTATGCGGATGACGTTGTGGAATACTTTGTTCAGAAATCCGTAGCCAACGGAATCGATATCATCCGTATCTTCGACTGCCTGAACGACCTGCGCAACCTGCAGACCGCTGTTCGTGCCGCCAACAAGGAAAAAGCTCATGCACAGGTAGCTCTTTCCTATACGCTGGGCGATGCCTACACACTGGAGTACTGGACCGAGACCGCAAAGAAGATCGAGGCAATGGGTGCCGATTCCATCTGCATCAAGGATATGGCCGGACTTCTTCTGCCCTATAAGGCTACCGAGCTGGTTACGGCTCTGAAGAAGACCGTGAAGATCCCGATCGATCTGCATACCCATTATACCTCCGGCGTTGCTTCCATGACCTATCTGAAGGCCGTAGAAGCGGGCGTCGACATCATCGACTGCGCAATGTCTCCCTTTGCACTGGGTACTTCGCAGCCGGCCACCGAGGTTATGGTGGAGACCTTCAAGGGTACTCCCTATGACACCGGCTTTGACCAGAAGCTTCTGGCCGAGATCGCCGATTACTTCCGTCCGCTTCGCGACGAAGCGCTGGATTCCGGCCTGCTCAATCCGAAGAACCTGGGCGTCAACATCAAGACCCTGCTGTATCAGGTACCCGGCGGCATGCTGAGCAACCTGACCAGCCAGCTGAAGGAACAGCATGCGGAAGACAAGTTCTACGAAGTGCTTGAAGAGGTTCCGCGTGTACGGAAAGACCTCGGCGAGCCGCCGCTTGTTACCCCATCTTCCCAGATCGTGGGTACACAGGCTGTGTTCAACGTTCTCTTCGGCGAGCGCTACAAGATGGTGACGAAAGAGACCAAGGATATCCTTACCGGAAAATACGGAGCAACGGTCAAACCCTTTAATCCGGAAATCCAGAAGAAGTGTATCGGTGATTCCGAGGTCATCACCTGCCGTCCGGCCGATCTGATCGAGAACGAGCTGGATAAGCTGGAGAGCGAGATGGCCAACTACAAACAGCAGGATGAGGATGTTCTTTCCTATGCACTGTTCCCGCAGGTAGCCACTGATTTCTTTAAATACCGCGACGCACAGCAGAGCAAAGTGGATGCATCCGAAGGAGACAGCAAAAACGGAGCCTATCCGGTATAATACGTGACATGGGAAAGCCTGTTCCGCTTTGGCGGTCAGGCTTTTCCGTTTTACCGGCATACAGGACCGGGAGACGGAAAGGATGTGCAGAATGAGCAGGATTGCTGTGATCGGCGGCGGAGCGGCGGGAATGATGTTTGCCGTGCTTGCATCTGAGAAGGGACATCAGGTCGATCTGTTTGAAAAAAATGAAAAGCTCGGGAAAAAGCTGTTCATCACCGGGAAGGGCAGATGCAATCTGACCAACAACTGCGATGAACAGGAATTCCTTCAGGCCGTGGTCTCGAATCCCCGGTTTCTTTACAGTGCCATCTACGGATGGAACAGCGCGGACGTGATGGACTTTTTCGAAAAAGCTGGCGTTCCGCTGAAAACGGAACGGGGAAACCGGGTTTTTCCCTGCTCCGATCATTCCTCGGATATCATCCGCTGCCTGGAAAAAAAGCTTGCGGAGAACCATGTGACTGTGCATCTGAATACGGAGGTTCGATCGCTGTTGATCCGGGAGGAAAAGGCCTGCGGTCTTGTCCTTGAGGGCGGCGTGGTATTCCAGGCCGATGCGGTGGTGGTGGCTTCCGGCGGAAAGACCTATCCCCAGACCGGCTCCTCCGGCGACGGATACCGGTTTGCCGAAGAAGCAGGACATACCATAAAAGATCCGGAGCCTTCTCTGGTCTCTCTCACGACGGAGGAAGCCTGTGTAAAAGAGATGCAGGGATTATCCCTAAAGAATGTGCGTCTTACCATCGAAAGAGGCCGGAAAAAGCTGTATGACGAATTTGGGGAGATGCTTTTTACCCACAACGGCATCAGCGGGCCTCTGGTTCTCACCGCTTCTGCACGGGTCGGAAGGGAACTGAAAAAAGAGAAGCTGGCGGCCCGGATCGATCTGAAGCCGGCCCTCGAAAGGGATAAGCTGGACGCCCGGATCCTTCGTGATTTCGCGGAGGCGCCGAACCGGCAGTTCCGGAATATTCTGGGAGGACTTCTTCCTTCCTCCATGATCCCGGTCATGGTGGGGCTTTCGGGCATCGATCCGAATAAAAGGATCCACGACATCACCAAGGAAGAAAGAAACCGTCTTGTGGACCTGATCAAAGGGTTTCCCCTCACCATCACCGGGACCGGGTCGTTTCATGAAGCCATCATAACCCGGGGAGGCGTCAACGTGAAGGAGATCGATCCGGGCACCATGGAATCCAGAAAGGTCAGCGGACTGTATTTTATCGGAGAGGTGCTGGACGTGGATGCGGTGACCGGCGGCTTTAATCTGCAGATTGCGTGGTCTACGGCCCATCTCGCCGCAGATTCCCTCTGAATCAGCCTCCGGGAGGCCCGGATAAGAACAGATTTCGAAAGAAAAGGAGAATATCATGAGTTTTGCGATTGCCATTGATGGCCCGGCAGGCGCCGGAAAAAGCACGATCGCCCGAAGGGTGGCCGAGAAGCTTTCTTTCATTTATGTGGATACCGGCGCGATGTATCGTGCCATGGCCCTGTTTCTTCACCGTTCCGGTATTTCCGCGGAGGATCCGGCGGCCATCGCCCGGAAATGTACCGAAGCGGATATTACCATCCGGTATCAGGATCAGGAACAGGTGGTCCTGCTGAACGGAGAAAACGTCAATCCGTATCTCCGGACGGAGGAGGTAAGCGGCATGGCGTCCAGAAGCTCCGCGGTGCCGGAGGTGCGTGCGCATCTGCTTGCCCTGCAGCGCAGCCTGGCTGCCCGGTACAATGTGGTCATGGACGGCCGGGATATCGGGACCGTGATCCTTCCGGATGCCCAGGTCAAGATCTTTCTGACCGCTTCACCCGAAATCCGTGCCGAAAGACGATTCAAGGAGCTGACAGAAAAAGGCGAGAAGGCAGTCTATGAGGATGTGCTGCAGGAAATCATCGAGAGAGACCAGCGGGACATGAACCGGGCTGTGTCACCGCTTGTCCAGGCGGCGGATGCGGTTCTGGTGGATTCCTCCCACAAGACGCCCGAAGAGGTGGAGGCGGAGATCTGCCGTCTGGCGGAAGAAAGAATGAAAGAGGACGCAAAGTGAAGGTAGTCACAGCGAAAAGCGCAGGCTTTTGCTTCGGCGTACAGCGTGCCGTGGATCAGGTGTACAGGCTGATCGAAGAGAAGAACGGAAAGATCTGCACCCTGGGGCCCATCATTCACAACGAAGAAGTGATCCGGGATCTGGAGGAGAGAGGTGTGCGGGTGATCCGGGAGGAGGATATTCCTTCTCTTACCGACCGTACCGTGATCATCCGGTCGCACGGGGTGGGAAAAAAGGTCTATGACCTTCTGGAATCGCATCATGTTCCCTACGTGGATGTGACCTGCCCCTTTGTGCTGAAGATCCACCGCATCGTGCAGAAGGAGAGTCTGGCGGGAAAATACATCGTGATCATCGGAGACAAGGATCATCCGGAGGTCGAAGGGATCTGCGGATGGTGTCAGGGGCCCTATTCGGTCCTTAAAAATGCGGCGGAAGCGGAAGAATTTGCGCCTCCGGAGCACACAAAAATCTGTGTCGTGTCTCAGACCACATTTAATTATAACAATTTTCAAGAATTAGTTGAAATTCTTCGAAAAAAGAGGTATGATAATGATGTTTTAGATATTCTGAGCATAGTGAACACAATCTGCAGTGCGACGGAGCTCCGGCAGACGGAAGCACGCACCATAGCCGGCAAGGCGGACACGATGCTGGTCATCGGAGGCCGCACCAGCTCAAACACCCAGAAGCTGTTCGAGATATGCAAAAAAGAATGCGCAAATACTTACTATATACAAACACCTGTAGACTTGGATTCTGAAATGTTCCAATGCAGTAGTTATGTAGGTATTACAGCAGGGGCTTCCACCCCAAAGAAAATTATTGAGGAGGTTCAAGAACATGTCAGAATTAAGTTTTGAACAAATGCTGGAAGATTCTGTAAAAACAATTCGCAATGGAGAGATCGTACAGGGTACGGTCATTGATGTAAAGGATGATGAGATCATCCTCAATATCGGTGCCAAGTCTGACGGAATCATCACCAAGAGTGAATATACGAATGATTCCAGCGTTGTACTGACCGAGGTCGTGCATCCTGGTGATACCATGGAAGCCAAAGTCCTTAAGGTAAACGATGGAGAGGGACAGGTAATCCTGACCTACAAGAGACTGGCTGCAGAGAAGGGCAACAAGCGTCTCGAAGAAGCATTCGAGAGCCAGGAAGTCCTTAAAGCTCCGGTCACTCAGGTACTGGACGGCGGTCTCTGCGTCAATGTCGAAGAGACCAGAGTATTTATCCCGGCCAGCCTTGTTTCCGACACCTACGAAAAAGACCTTACCAAGTATGCCGGTCAGGAGATCGAATTTGTCATCACCGAGTTCAATCCCAGAAGACGCCGCATCATCGGCAACCGTAAGCAGCTGCTTCTTGCCGAGAAGGCTGAAAAGCAGAAAGCTCTTATGGAACGCATCCATATCGGCGATACCGTTGAGGGTGTTGTAAAGAACGTCACCGATTTCGGCGCATTTATCGATCTGGGCGGAGCAGACGGTCTGCTTCATATCTCTGAGATGTCCTGGGGCCGTGTAGAGAATCCGCGTAAGGTCTTCTCTGTAGGCGATGAAGTCAAAGTCCTGATCAAAGACATCAACGGCGAAAAGATCGCTCTTTCCAAGAAATTCCCGGAAGAGAATCCGTGGCTTAACGCAGCAGACAAGTTTGCTGTTGGCAATATCGTAACCGGCCGCGTTGCCCGTATGACTGATTTCGGCGCATTTGTTGAGCTGGCACCTGGCGTAGACGCTCTTCTTCATGTTTCTCAGATTTCCAGAGAGCATGTTGCAAAACCGTCAGACGTTCTGAGCATCGGTCAGGAGATCGAGGCAAAGGTTGTTGACTTCAACGGCGAAGACAAGAAGATCAGCCTGAGCATGAAGGCTCTGGAAAACAACGCACCGGCTCCGGCTGCTGCAGAAGAAGCTGTGGAAGAGTACGTTGAAGAAGCGGAAGAAGCTCCTGTTGAGGAATAATCTTCCCGAAAGTGAATACAATGAGAATGCCGGTTTCCTATGAAACCGGCATTTTTTTCGTGATACAGCCTAAAACAACGGCCCCTGAAGCAGAAGATGGATCAGACCGGCTGCATATTTTATCTGCTCCTTTTCGTTTTCCAGAAACGATTCCTTTACGTCAAACCAGGTGTAACAGGTTTCCGGCGTGCAGGGTACCCGGAGGCTTTTGTCCATGAACCGGCTGAGGGACTTCGGGATCGCCGTATCCTCTCCCGGAAGATATTCATAATTTCCGAAATCCGGATAATACCGTTTCAGGCCCCTGGCTTTGACTGCAGAGCGAAGGAGCAGGCCGTCTTTCCGGATCTGCAGAACATGATCCTCATTTTCATACCGGAAGCTCACCGGAAAAGGAACATCAAAGCAGCCCTCCAGAGACAGATGGTTCTCTTCTGTACGCGCTTTCCGGATGTGAAACAGTTCTTTCTCCGGCTGCCGGAAGGCGAGAAGAGAGAGGATCTGACAAAGCCCGGTAAGATCTTCCTCGTTGTGGCCGGTAATCATCTGCAGGAGTTCGGGATCCTTTTCCTTCAGATACCGGAAATACAGACGGATCCCTGCTTTCCCGTCGGGAAACTGTCTTGCAGGAAGCTGCAGAAAGCGTTCCACAGAGGGCTGCCGCAGATTCGGAAGCTTCCAGGCAGCTTTATACTCTTTTGCAACACGGTAGAGATCCAGGGCCGGCCGGCTGTCCAGATCATTCTCCAGATGGAAAAAAGCGTACCGGTCCCGCAGAAAAGGCTGGTCAAAGGAAGTTCCGTTATATTGGACGGTATAATCAGATCCCTTTAAAAGAGAAGAAAAAGCCGCCAGGATTTCCGGCTCCTCCGAAGGAGATTCCGCGAAAAACTGCTGCAGCTCCAGGTGATCCTCCCGGAAGGACGCCGCCCCGATCAGGCAGACATAAGCGTTCTGATGCGAAAGGCCCGTCGTCTCGATATCATACAGGAGGGGTTCTCCCGGCAGGCCCGTAAGCAGCGAAAGACGAGGCAGAAGCTGTCTCCAGTCCGGCAGAACCCGGTCAGGGTGAATCGTTTTTGTCTTGTGAATCATAGATACCTCGTAAAAAGATCTTTTTTGCGGGTTCCATAGTCATTAAAACAGGTGCGGGCACATATTTTATGACCTTATGACCCTGGTATCATGATACCATGAAAAATCACTCTTGTCACATGCCGGGAGGAATTCACCCTTTTCTTTTCTCTGATTTCGTGTATAATGATGATACCAGGGTGCTGTCAGACAGACAACCTGCAGAAGGGAGACCGTTTTGATCGCATATATAAAAGGGACGGCTTCGGACATGACGGAAACCTCCGTCATTCTGGAAAATAACGGGATCGGATTTGAGATCTTCATGCCCTCCGGGGCACTGGCTCAGATCCGGATCGGCAAGGATTATAAAATACATACCTATTTTCATGTAAAAGAAGATGACATGCAGCTCTACGGTTTTTTCACCAAGGATGATCTGCAGGTCTTCCGGCTGCTCCTGCAGGTCAACGGGATCGGCCCGAAGGGCGCCCTCGGCGTGCTGTCGGGACTGACGGCGGATGAACTGCGTTTTGCGGTTCTTTCGGACGATATAAAAACGATCTCCAGGGCACCGGGCATCGGCAAAAAAACCGCGCAGAAGCTGATCCTGGAGCTGAAGGACAAGCTGAGTCTTCAGGATGCCTTCGAGAAGGAGCTGGAGCATGGCGCAGGGCCGGCAGATACTTCCGAGACCGTGACGGATGCGAAGAAGGAAGCGGTGGAAGCACTGACCGCGCTGGGATACAGCGCAACGGATGCCCTTCGCGCAGTCAAAAAGGCAGAGGTTCCCGCGGAAGCGGATGTGGAGACCATCCTGAAGGCTGCGTTACGGCATATCTGACGTCGGTGCAGCATGTTCATGAATACAGGAGCTTGCAGAATCAATGGATAACCGTATCATCACCACCGATATGACCGAAGAGGATCTGCCGGTGGAGGGAAGCCTCCGCCCGCAGAAGCTGGAGGAATACATCGGACAGGACAAAATAAAAAATACACTGAAAGTCTTTATCGAGGCTGCGAAGCAACGAAATGACTCGCTGGATCATGTGTTGTTTTACGGACCGCCCGGCCTTGGAAAAACCACGCTTTCCGGCATCATCGCCAACGAGATGGGCGTGAATCTGAAGGTGACCAGCGGGCCGGCCATCGAAAGACCGGGAGATATGGCGGCGATCCTGAACAACCTTCAGGAGGGGGATATCCTCTTTGTGGACGAGATCCACCGGCTGAACCGGCAGGTGGAGGAGGTCCTGTATCCTGCCATGGAGGATTTCGTGATCGACATCATGATCGGGAAGGGGGCTTCTGCCCGATCCATCCGCCTCAATCTGCCGAAGTTTACGCTGGTGGGCGCCACGACGCGGGCAGGCCTTCTTTCCGCACCGCTGCGGGACCGTTTCGGCGTGGTTCAGCATCTGGAATTTTATTCCCAGAAGGATCTGACGACCATCGTTCTGCGTTCGGCGGACGTGCTGCAGGTTCGGATCGATGAGAAGGGAGCCCGTGAGATCGCCAGACGTTCCAGAGGAACTCCCCGGCTGGCAAACCGCCTTCTCAAGCGGGTGCGGGATTTCGCCCAGGTCAAATACGACGGGATCATCACCCAGGATGTGGCCTGCTTTGCCCTGGATCTTCTGGAGGTGGATTCCTGGGGACTCGACAAGGTGGACCGGCTGGTACTGAAAACCCTGATCGTCAATTTTGACGGCGGTCCCGCCGGGCTGGAAACGCTGGCAGCCGCCATCGGAGAGGATGCGGGAACCCTGGAGGATGTGTATGAGCCTTATCTGCTGAAAAATGGCTTCATCAACCGCACCCCCAGAGGCCGCACAGCCACCGTACTGGCCTACCGGCATCTGGGATATCCCTATCCGGCGGATCCGGAGGACAGCCACGACGAACAGACCCGGGGAAAGCAAAATTAAACTATACTTTTCGGGGTAAATAGTGTAATATAAAGAGAGCGGATAAAACGCTGCAAACAATCGGATCTACAGGAGGCTTTGGGTATGGCGGTAAAAAATACGGCGCAGGTCATTATCGGCGGGAAAATCATTACGCTGGGCGGATATGAGACAGCGGATTATTTTCAGAAAGTGGCATCGTATATGAACAATAAGATCTCAGAGCTTTCCGGACTTCCGGGATATTCCCATCTTCCCATGGAAACACGGCATGTTCTGCTGAGTCTGAACATATCGGATGACTATTTTAAGGCAAAAAAACAGGCGGAGGTCTTTGAGCAGGATCTGACCCAGAAGGATCAGGAAATGTACAGCCTGAAGCATGAGCTGGTTTCGCTGCGCATGCAGATCGAAGAGGCACAGAAGAGAGAAAAAACCGCCCAGGAAGAGAAAAAAATCCTGGAAGGGAAAATAAAAGAGCTTGAAAAAGAGATTGATGAACTGATCAATTAATCATGTCGTTTCGGAGGGGGTCGCGTTTGTGATCCCCCTTCTGTTTTACAGGTGTTTATTATGTTGAAAAATCAGATCTTACAGCCGGAGCTTCTGGCTCCGGCCGGCTCCTTTGAAGGGTTGAAAGCCGTGATCCAGGCCGGGGCGGATGCGGTATACCTGGGCGGGAACGCCTTCGGAGCAAGGGCCTATGCCAGAAATTTTTCGGACGAAGAGCTTCTGCAGGCCATTGATTATGCCCATCTGTACAACCGGAAGGTGTATCTGACAGTCAATACCCTCTGTAAAGAAGAGGAGATGGAGGCGGTCTTCCGGTATCTGCTTCCTTTGTATGAACAGGGACTGGATGCGGTCCTGGTGCAGGATCTCGGGATCCTCCGGATGATCCGGCGCCTTTTCCCGGATCTGCCTGTGCATGCCAGCACACAGATGAACGTGACGGGAATGAACGGAGTCAGGCTCTTGGAAAAGGAAGGGGTTTCCCGGGCTGTTCTTGCCCGGGAACTGTCCCTGGAGGAGATCCGGAGGATTCATGAAGTCTCGCCGGTCGAGCTAGAAACCTTTGTGCACGGAGCGCTGTGCTACTGCTATTCCGGCCGGTGCCTCATGAGCAGCCTGATCGGAGGGAGAAGCGGCAACCGCGGCCGCTGTGCCCAGCCCTGCCGTCTTCCCTGGTCGGCCGCCTGGGCCGGCAGAAAAAACAAAAAGGATCTGTGCCCCATCAGTCCCAAGGACATGAATACCATCGAGATCCTCCCGGATATTCTGGAGGCAGGTGTCTTTTCCCTGAAGATCGAGGGACGGATGAAGCATGCCGGCTACGCGGCGGGCGTCACCTCCGTATACAGAAAATATCTGGACCGGTATCTGGAAAAGGGTCGGGAGCGGTATTCGGTGGAAGAGGAGGATCTTCGTTATCTGAAAGGTCTTTTCAGCCGGGGCGGTTCCACAGAAGGGTATTATCACCGGTATAACGGCCCGGCCATGATGTCCTTCTCCAACGAAAAAAAGAGTACGATCCAGGGAACCCTGCCGGAAGAGAAGCCGATCCCGGCCGAGGGAAGCGTTCGTCTTGTGTGCGGCGAGCCTGCGCTCCTGACTGTCCGGTGCAGAGATAAGGATATCACCGTGCCGGGTCCTGTCGTGCAGCGCGCCCGGAAGGCTCCTGTCACGGTGGAAGACATCCGCAGCCGGATGGGACGTATGGGAGGGACCGGCTTCGTCTGGGACCGCCTGCAGGTCGATGCGGAGGAAGATATTTTTCTGCCTGTGGCCGCTTTGAACGCCCTGCGGAGGGATGCAGTCCGTACGGTTGCCGAAGCTCTGCTGGCACCCGGCAGGAGACAGTATCCCCGGGACCGGGTTCTCGAAAGCACGTCCCCGGACATGAAAGATCGGAAATCAGGCGGGGATCCTTCGGCAGTCCGGTTTTCCGTCTCCTGTGAGACGAAAGACCAGGTGAAGGCGCTTTTGGCCGAGGAAGGGATCAGCGCGTTGTATGTGCCGGAAGAGTGCCTGGAGATGGCTCTGGAAGAAAAGAGAAGGCGCCCTTCTTCCTGTCCGGAGATCTTTCTGCTTTTTCCCCAGGTATCCCGATGGGAGGTGCAGGACGACGATATCGCGCGCTTTAGGGGTTATCTGGAAGCCGGACTTTCCGGCTTTGTCGTCCGGGATTTTGAGATGTATGCCGCATTTGTCCTGCACGGTCTTTCGGATGTCTGCGTGACCGACTCCTCCTTATACAGCTGGAACCAGGAAGCCATCCTGTTTTTGAGGGAACATGGCTGTCTGCGGAACACAGCGCCGGTCGAGCTTAACGCCTCCGAGATGAAGAAGAGAGACAACACGGATTCCGAGATCCCCGTTTACGGGTACATGCCCATGATGATCTCGGCCCAGTGTCTGCAGAAAAATCTTGCCTCCTGTACCCGGGACGGCCGTCTCCTTTACCTGGAAGACCGCTATCATGCCCGTTTTCCCGTACAGTGCGTCTGCAGGCCCTGGAAAGGAACCGATACAGATCGGAAGCAATGCTGTTATAATATCATATACAACAGCATTCCCTTCGGTCTGCTGAAGGAAAGAGAGGAGGTACTGCGCCTTGGAGGAGTCGGACTCCGTCTTTCCTTTACGGTGGAACCTCCGGCCGATGCGGTACGGATTTTCCGCGATTTCAGGGATGCTTTCCGTTCCGGCAGAGAACCCGCCGGTTCCCTCCGGATGACCCGCGGACATTTCAGACGAGGAGTCGAATAGAACCATGCTTAATCTTACAGTGGAACTTTCCAAATACGTGATTCTCACGTTGATGGTCGTTTATACCTTTTACTGCTTTTATCTGGTCCGGAGACAGAGCCGCGAAGACCAGGCCGAGTCGCTGAACAAACAGATCCTTCTGATCGTTCTGATGGATACCACGGCCCTGGCGGTTGTCTTTCTGAAGACCCGGAAGATGGAAGTCATCGTCTTTTATTGTCTGATGATGGCTTATTTCGCCTTGCTTCTTCTGCTGTACCGGGTGCTGTACAAAAAGGCCTCCATGCTGCTGCTGAACAACATGTGCATGCTGCAGAGCATCGGCTTTATCATGCTGTGCCGTCTGCATATGGAATCCGCGCTGCGGCAGCTTCTGATCTCCGCGGGCGGCGGGGTCCTTGCCCTGCTGATCCCGTTCCTTATCCGGAAAATGCGTTTCCTGCGCAGGCTGGCGTGGCTGTACGCCGCCGTGGGCATCCTGATGCTCGGCGCGGTGCTGGTTCTGGCCAGGACCAGCTATGGCGCAAAGCTGTCTCTGCTGGGAATGCAGCCTTCCGAGGTGATCAAGATCACCTTTGTATTCTTTATGGCCTCCTATCTGTGCAGAGAGGTGACTCTCAAACGGATCATCATTGCGACCGCGATCGCCGCGCTCCATGTCGTGATCCTGGTCATCAGCCGGGATCTGGGAAGCGCCCTGATCTTTTTTATCACCTACCTGTTCATGATCTATGTGATCACCAGGCAGTTCCGGTATCTGCTTCTGGGGACCGCCGGAGGCGCAGCGGCCTCCGTTGCCGCCTATTTCCTTTTCGGCCACGTCCGACAGAGAGTCAGTGCCTGGAGGGATCCGCTGGCTGTCTATGAGAATGAAGGCTATCAGATCGTACAGTCCCTGTTTGCCATCGGGACAGGAGGCTGGTTCGGCATGGGGCTCTGCCAGGGCTCTCCGGAGAAGATTCCGGTCGTACGGAACGATCTGATCTTCAGCGCGATCTGTGAGGAGCTGGGCGGGATCTTTGCGATCTGCCTGATCCTGGTATGCATGAGCTTTTTCCTGATGATCGTCAATATCTCTCTGAAGATCAAAAATCCGTTTTACAAGCTGATCGCGCTGGGGCTGGGCACGGAATACGCTTTTCAGGTCTTCCTGACCATCGGAGGCGTGACCAAGTTCATCCCCCTTACCGGCGTTACGCTGCCTCTGGTGAGCTATGGCGGAACCTCCGTCATCAGTACGATGATCATGGTTTCCATCATACAGGGGCTTTATATCCTGAGAGAAGAAGAGGATGAAGAAATTGAAAGACTACGAAGAGATGCCATACAGAGAGCCAGGGAAAGAGAGCAGGCCCGTACGGGGAAAGAAAGTGTCCGCTCCCGAAGAAGCGCGCGTCCCTGAAAAAAGACCCCGGAACCGGGAATATACCCTGGTTTCCGTCTTTTTTGTGCTGATCTTTGTTTCCCTGATCGGGTATCTGGTTTACTTTAATACCTTTGTCAGTGATGATTTTATCAACAGTCCTTACAATACACGGCAGGATACCTTTTCCGACCGGGTGGTGAGAGGAAGCATCCTGTCCGAGGACGGTTATGTCCTTGCCCAGACCACGGTCTATGTGGACGGAACGGAGCAGAGGACCTATCCCTATGCCAATATGTTCGCCCATGTGGTGGGATATGATTCCCACGGAAAGAGCGGACTGGAATCGGAAGCCAATTTCAGCCTTCTGTCTTCCCATACCTTTTTTATCGACCAGATGAAAAACGAGTTTTACGGCCGCAAGAATCCCGGAGACAACGTGGTCACCAGTCTGAATGTGACGCTGCAGAGCACGGCGTACAACGCCCTGGGCAGCCGGAGAGGCGCGGTGATCGTTCTGGAGCCGAAAACCGGCCGGATTCTGGCAATGGTCAGCAAGCCGGATTTTGATCCGAACACCATCGCCTCCGACTGGGATGCTCTCGTACAGGACGGGAACAATTCCAGCCTTCTGAACCGGGCTACCAACGGGGCTTATCCTCCCGGATCCACCTTCAAGCTGGTGACCGCCCTGGATTATTTCCGGCAGAAAGGAACGCTGGAGGGCTATTCCTATCTGTGCGAAGGCATCATCACCGAGGAGGATCATACGATTCATTGTTATAATGAGACCGCCCACGGCGCCGAAACCCTGTACAGCGCCTTTGCCAATTCCTGCAACTGCGCCTTTGCGGATATCGGGATCCGGCTCGGCGGGGCTTCCCTCCGGAAAACCGCAGAGGAGCTGCTGTTCAACCGGAAGCTCCCCTTCGATTCGTATAAAAAAAGCACCTTTTCGCTGACGGGGAACTCACCGGTGCCTCTGGTGATGCAGACGGCGATCGGGCAGGGCAACACGCTGGTTTCGCCGGCACACATGGCCCTGATCGCCTGTGCGGCGGCAAACGGCGGAGTCGTTATGCGTCCTACCCTGATCGATGAGATCCGGAATGCCGACGGGGATCTTGTGAAAAAGACGAAACCCGTTTCCTACGCCCGCCTTTTCAGCAATAACGAGGCCAATCTTCTCGGAAAGCTGATGCAGGGAGTGGTGGAAAACGGTACCGCAACAGCTCTTCTGGGAAGAGGATATACGGCCGCAGGCAAAACCGGCTCCGCAGAATTTGATGAAAACGGATCCAGCCATTCCTGGTTTATCGGATACCGGAACGTCGAGGATCCGGAGATCGCAGTGGCTGTCATCGTGGAGAACGGGGGAACCGGTTCCGAGGCGGCCGTTCCCATTGCAGGAATGATTTTTGATGCCTATGGCATGCTTCAGTGAAAAAACAGACCTTTAGCGTGAGTATTTGTTGCCTTTGTCAAAAAAAAGAGGTATACTATATTCAGTTTTTGAACACACGCTTTGGCAGGAGGGTTTGCAATGATTGAAGCAACAAGCTGTGGCGGTGTGGTAATTCATCGAGGTAAGATTCTCGCTTTATACAAATCTTACAAAAACCGTTATGAAGGATGGGTGCTTCCGAAGGGAACCGTGGAAGAAGGAGAGACCCACGAAGAGACCGCACTCCGGGAAGTCCGTGAGGAATCCGGGGTACGCGCAACGATCGTCAAATACATCGGAAAGAGCCAGTACAATTTCAACGTGCCGGAGGATCTGGTTTCGAAGGAAGTGCACTGGTATCTGATGACGGCAGATAATTATCATAGCCGCCCCCAGCGGGAAGAGTATTTTGTGGATTCGGGATACTACAAGTATCACGAGGTGTATCACCTGCTTCGTTTTTCCAACGAAAAACAGATCGTGGAAAAGGCGTATCAGGAGTATCAGGAGCTGAGAAGGGCAGGCCAGTGGCCCAGCCCGAAAAAATACTATTAGGAGTAGAGCGATGCTGAAATGGCTGGACCGGTATTATATCGGGGAAGGAATCAAAGGGAATGTGCAGATCCAGTCCAAGATCAATGCCGGAAAGCCTGTTCCGGGAATCTGGCTGATCACCTTGTCGGACAATCCTGACAATCTCATGGAGCTCATTCCGGCAGACATGCTTCTGCTGCGGAGCGTCTATGATACCTGCCCGATGATCATCGGCATGGCCAAGGGCAAAGAAGGAGCCATAAAACAGGTCAAAAAGATCGTAGAGACAATGTACAAAAAGACCGGATCCCTGTCGATCCGCGATTATCTGAAAAACAGGTGAAAACATGCTGCATATCCTATGGATGATACTGAGAATCCTGCTCATCATCATCGGGATCCTGCTGGGCCTGCTCGTGGTTCTGCTCCTGCTTTTACTGTTCTGTCCGGTACGGTACAGACTGCACGCTTCAAAGGAAGAGGAGGCAGCGCTTACTGACGTCCGGGCGGATGCCCGTGTGAGCTGGCTGTTCGGCGGAGCCGCAGTAGGCGTGTCCTATCTGGAAAAGAACATCGGGCTGTCTGTTCGGCTTTTCGGAATCCCTCTGGATAAACTGCTGTTCGGCAGCAAGGAGGAAAAACCGCAGGAGGCTCCGGAAACAGAAGAGAACGGAATGCCGGAGGAACCGGCTGCGGAACCGGAATCCGAAGCCGTGACCATTCCGGTGTCCGGGCCGGCTGCGCTGCCCGAAATCGAACCGGAGAAAACAGACGAAGATCCTGTCCCGGCAGAAATCCTTCCGGATGAGAAGAAACCGGAAGCTCTGCCGGACGTCATTCCGGCGGAAGAAAAGCCGGAAGCTCTGCCCGAAGTCCTTCCGGAGGAAGAAAAACCGGAAGCTCTGCCTGAGACACTTCCGGCAGAAGAGGAGAAAGCAACGCTTCCCGCAGAAGAATCCGATGTCCTGCCTGCAGAAGAACCGGAGGCAGCAAAAGGATCTCCGATCCGAAAGATCCGGTCGGTATTTCTTACCCTGCGGAATAAACTGCAGGACATACGGGAAAAGGTCCGTACCGTCACGACCCAGGTATCCTGGTGGAAACGGTTTGTGTTCCATGAAAAGACCCTCGCCGCGATCCGCCTGGTGCTGCGGGAAGCCAAAGGACTGGTACGGCATGTCCTTCCGACCCGGATGTACGGAGATCTCGCCTTCGGCTTCGAGGATCCGTCCCTTACCGGCAGGCTCACCGGTCTTCTGGCCATGACGATTCCCTTCCATAAAAATAAAGTGGCGGTCAGACCGTCTTTTGAATGTCGTTCCTTTGTAGGAGGGGATGTGACCGTAAAAGGCAGGATCTACGGAGCCGCATTTGCAGCGGCGGCCATCCGGATCCTGATCAACAGGAATATCCATTTCGTGATCCGGAAAATAAGAAACAGAAACAAGCAAGAAAAGATCCACAAGGAGGAATAAGATGGCACGGGAAAACAATTTCAGAGAAACGGTCAGCTCGCTTTTTCAGGGAATAGACAGCATTATGTCTGCCAAAACGGTGGTGGGAGATGCGATCACGGTTGGCGATACCACGATCCTTCCTTTGATGGATATTTCTTTCGGAGCCGGTGCCGGTGCCTTCGGCGGCGAGAAGAAAAACAATGACGGAGGCGGGATCGGCGGGAAGATGTCTCCCTGTGCCTTGCTTGTGATCCACAACGGAAGCACGAAGCTTGTGAATATCAAGAACCAGAGCAATCTGAACAAAGTTCTGGATATGGTTCCAGATCTTGTCAACAAGTTTGCCCCGGGAGGAAATGCCGAAGATCTCGATTTTGATACGGAAGAAGAATAAACGGACATAAAAAATGGAGCCTCGAAAGGCTCCGTTTTTTTGTCTTAAAAGTGCTCTTATGCGCGTTCCACTCTGCCTGATCTCAGACAAGAAGTACATACGTACATTTTCTTGTTCGCTCCGCTGGCAAGTTTTACACGAACGGATTTGATGTTGGATTTCCACATCTTATTGGATCTTCTATGTGAATGACTCACGTTATTTCCGAAATGAGCTCCTTTATCGCAAATTGCACATCTGGCCATGACTGCACCTCCTTGACTCATTTTTTCAACAGTCACTATTTTAACAGATGGAATATGCTTTTGCAAGAGAAAAAATAAATAAAATGTTGTTTCTTTTCGCAAAACAGGGTATAATACAGTTCGAAAACCTGCGGGAGAATGCTCCGGCAGGCAGACAGCCTGTCGGAACGGCAGGTTTTGACCTTCGTGGCAGTCGCCATATGGACAGGCAGGCTTGTCCCCATGGCCCGCTGCTCACGAAAATAAACAGGATTATTGGAGGTACCGTATGAATGGAAGTATAGATTCCGGAATGGGACGCATCGTCATCGATACGGATGTCATCGCGACCTATGCCGGCAGTGTGGCGGTAGAATGCTTTGGGATCGTCGGAATGGCAGCTGTCAGCATGAAGGATGGTCTTGTCAAGCTCCTCCGGGGAGACAGTCTCAAGCATGGAATAAACGTCCGGATCACGCCGGAGAACAAGATCCGCCTCGATTTTCATGTGATCGTGGCTTTCGGGATCAGCATCAGTACGATCGCGGACAACCTGATCAGCAACGTAAAGTACAAGATGGAAGACTTTACCGGAATGGAGATCGAAAAGATCAATATCTTTGTTGAAGGCGTACGTGTCATCGATTAATACGGAGGAGGAAACCTGATTTGAATGACAATACCATAGATGCCGCCCTTCTCGCCAGGATGTTTCTGGCCGGGGCGAGAAATCTTGAATCGAAAAAAGAATGGATCAACGAACTGAATGTTTTTCCGGTTCCGGACGGAGATACCGGCACCAATATGACGTTGACCATCATGTCTGCCGCAAATGAGGTTGGTTCCATCCAGGAGATGGATATGGAAGTCCTCTGCAAGGCGATCTCCTCCGGCTCTCTCCGGGGAGCACGCGGCAATTCCGGCGTGATCCTTTCGCAGCTGCTCCGCGGCCTGACCCGGGGCGTCAGGGAGCATCGCAGGCTGGATGCACCGATCCTGGCTTCTGCCATGGAAAAAGCGGTGGAGACAGCCTACAAAGCCGTCATGAAGCCCAAGGAAGGCACGATCCTCACCGTCGCCAGAGAGGCCGCCGCAAAGGCTACCGAAATCTGCGAGGATGTGGAAGATCTTGAAGCCTTCTTTACCGAGATCCTTTCCCATGCAGAGAAAACGCTGGAGAAGACCCCCGACATGCTGCCTGTCCTGAAGGAAGCCGGCGTGGTGGATTCCGGCGGACAGGGCCTTGTGGAAGTTCTCCGGGGCGCGCTGGACGGATATCTCGGAAAAGAGATCGATTACAGCCAGTTCTCTGCCGGCTCCGGAAAACCGACGGTCACGCGGATCTCGGAAGAAACGGAAAAAGAGATCAAATTCGGATACTGCACGGAGTTCATCGTTCTTCTGAACCGTCCCCTCACCGAGGATGAGGAGTACGAATTCAAGGATTTCCTGAATTCCATCGGAGATTCCATTGTCCTGGTGGCGGATGACGAGATCATCAAGGTCCATGTGCATACCAACCATCCGGGGCAGGCTTTCGAAAAGGGCCTTACCTACGGTGCGCTTTCCCGCATGAAGGTGGACAACATGCGCGAGGAGCACCAGGAAAAGCTGATCAAGGATGCCGAGAAGCTGGCGGCTCAGCAGGCGGCGGAGGATGCCGCCCGTATGCCCAAAAAAGAATACGGGTTCATCGCGGTCAGCTCCGGAGACGGCCTTTCCGATATCTTCAAGGAGCTGGGTGTGGATTACCTGATCGAAGGCGGACAGACCATGAATCCCAGCACGGACGACATGCTGAAAGCGATCCGTCAGGTGAGAGCAAAGACGATCTTCATTCTTCCGAACAACAAGAATATCATCCTGGCAGCCAATCAGGCCAGGGATCTCACCAAGGACAGACAGATCATCGTCATTCCCTCCAAGACCATCCCGCAGGGAATCGCTTCGATGATCGGCTTTATGCCGGAGCAGTCGCCGGAGGAAAACACGGCCGCCATGGAAGAAGCCATGTCCGTGGTGAAGACCGGCCAGATCACCTATGCCGTACGGGATACCCGGGTGGACAATAAAGAGATCCACGAAGGGGATTACATGGGCGTGGGCGACAAGGGAATCCTTGCTGTCGGCGGAGACCGGATCCAGGTTGCCCTGGACACCCTGGAGGAGATGACAGATGACGACAGCGAAGTGATCAGCGTCTATTACGGCCTGGATACGACCGAAGAGGAAGCTGCCTCTCTCACGGAGAAGATCACCGAAAAATATCCGGAGTATGAAGTGGAAGTCAATAACGGCGGCCAACCGATCTATTATTATATTCTCTCGGTTGAGTAAGGAAACGCCATGAAGCTTCTCAGAGAACTCAAAGGAGTCGGAGAAAAAACAGAAAAATTGCTTGCCAAAGCAGGTCTCAGAAACACAGGAGACCTGCTTCGCTATTATCCCCGGAGATACGAGGCCTATGAGGCGCCTGTCCCCATCCGTGCCATCGCCGAAGGTACTGTCTGTACGGTCCGGGCCCAGGTCATGGGGTCGCCGGCAGTCAATACGAAGAGCCGTATCCCCGTGACCTCCGTCATCGTACAGGATGCCACGGGAAAGCTTTCTCTGATCTGGTTCAGAGCACCTTACATCCGGAGCATCCTGAAAAAGGGCTGTGTCTTTTTCTTCCGGGGACGGATCGGCCGACGGGGAAATGCCCTGCAGATGGAGCAGCCGGAGATTTTATCCGATCCTCAGTATGAAGCGCTGCAGAACAGTCTGCAGCCCGTCTATGGCCTCACGGCAGGACTTTCCAATAAAACTCTTCAGAAGCTGGTCCGGCAGGTCATGGAGGAAACTCCGCATGCGCCGGATTTCCTTCCGCCGGAGGTGCGGGAAAGGTATCAGCTGGCCGAGGAAGGCTTCTCGCTGGAAGCCATCCACTTTCCGCGGAACCGGGAATCCCTTCTGACCGCCCGCCGAAGGCTGGTGTTCGATGAATTCCTGCTGTTCATCCTGTCGGTTAACCAGCTGAAGGAAAAAAGCGAAACGGCAGAAAACCAGTATCCCATGAAGCCGGTATGGACCACGGAAAATGTCATCGACCATCTTCCCTATCAGCTGACAGGTGCCCAGCAGAACGTCTGGCACGAGATCGAAAGAGACCTGACAGGCCATACGCTTATGACCAGACTGGTACAGGGCGATGTGGGTTCCGGGAAAACGATCCTGGCCTTTCTTGCGATGATCCTGACCGCCGAAAACGGTTATCAGAGCGCCCTGATGGTCCCGACGGAGGTTCTGGCCAACCAGCATTTTGAAGCGCTCACCAGGCTTCTCACCGAAATGTCTCTGGCGCAGTACTCGCCGGTTCTTCTGACCGGGTCGCAGACCGCGAAGGAAAAAAGGGAAATCTACGGAAAGATCGCTTCCGGAGAGACAAAGATGGTGGTGGGCACCCATGCCCTGATTCAGGAAAAGGTGCAGTATGCCAGGCTCGGCCTGGCCGTGACCGACGAGCAGCACCGGTTCGGCGTGCGGCAGAGGGAATCGTTGTCCGCGCGGGGTGGTACGCCTCACGTGCTGGTGATGAGCGCAACCCCCATTCCGCGGACCCTGGCTCTGATCCTGTTCGGCGATCTGGATATCTCGGTACTGGATGAACTGCCTGCTTCCCGTCTTCCCGTCAAAAACTGCGTGGTATCAACCGGCCGGCGTCCCACGGCATGGAATTTTATCCAAAGAGAGGCGGAGGCGGGGCATCAATGCTATGTGATCTGTCCGCAGGTGTCCGGATCGGAAGAGATGGAAGCGGAAAACGTGACGGACTATTCGGAAAGGCTGAAGGAGGCGCTGCCGGATACCATCCGCGTCCATGCCCTGCACGGAAAAATGAGGCCGAAGGAGAAGAACAGTATCATGGAACGGTTTGCCGCAGGGGAGATCGATGTGCTGGTTTCCACCACCGTGATCGAGGTGGGAGTCAATGTGCCCAACGCTACCGTGATGATGGTGGAAAACGCGGAGCGCTTCGGCCTGGCCCAGCTGCACCAGCTCCGGGGCCGTGTGGGGAGGGGCAGTGCCCAGTCCTACTGTATTTTTGTTCAGGGAAATGAAGATTCCGAGACCGGAAAGCGGCTGGAAATCCTGACCCGTTCCAATGACGGCTTTGCCATAGCGGGAGAAGATCTGAAGCTGCGCGGGCCGGGAGATGTATTCGGGATCCGGCAGAGCGGCGTGATGGAATTCCGTCTGGGCGATATCTATCAGGATGCGGAAATCCTGAAGAAAGCCAGTGAAGCTTCT
>CAMOUV010000016.1 GCA_946626695.1 uncultured Blautia sp. | reverse complement strand
TTGAACCGCGGCGTCTGTTTGCGCCTTGAACCGCGGTGTCCGTTTCTCTCTTACTTCTCAAATTTCCGTTTGAGGGAAAAATCCTGGCTGTAGAGCGAAAGATTCGGGTTATAGCAGGGATCCGGATCCGTAAACACCCCGGGCCAGCGCTTCTCCATGGTCCTGATCTCGTTCCGGAACCGCTCCCGCTTCTCCGGCGTATCCTCCAGCCCCCTGGATTTGGACTCGTAATGATACAGCTCAGCGTAGGGATTGTAGATCACCCGGTACCCGGCCCGGCGCAGCTTCAGACAGAAATCCACGTCGTTGAAAGCCACCGCCAGCTCCTCCGTGAGTCCTCCCACCGCGTCGAAGGCCTCCTTCTTCACCATCATGCAGGCCGCCGTCACCGCGCTGTAATCCTGGGCGCAGATGATCCGGTGGCAGTATCCGGTGCTCTCCCGGGGCTGCTGTACAAAGCAGTGGCCGGCGATGCCGCCGAAGCCGAGCACCACCCCCGCATGCTGGATCGTGTTGTCCTCATAGTACAGACGGGCCCCCACCGCCCCGGCGTCGGGCCGCATGCAGTACCCCAGAAGCTCCTCCATCCATTCCGGGCTGATTACCTCGGTATCATTGTTCAGAAGCAGATAATAGCTTCCGCGGGCAAAGGAAGCCCCGTAATTGTTGATGGCCGAGTAGTTGAAGGGACCGTCCCATGTAACCACTCGCAGAGAAGGAAGCTGTTTCTTCAGCTCCTCATAGTATCGGAAGGTCTCTGCCTCGGTGCTGTTGTTCTCCACGATGATATATTCGTAATTGCGCCAGGTGCTTTTTTCCTCGATGGAACGAATACAGCGCTCCAGGTCTCCTCTGTGATCCTTGTTGGGGATGATGATGGAGACCAGAGGCTTTTCCTCCCACAGATACCGGGTCCGGTACAGACCGGGCCACTCTCCGTCCGTCACCCTGGCCGGGATTCCCAGGCGTTTGTAATGATCCTGGAGAGCTCTGCGGCCCGCCTCGAAGGCATAGCGTTTGCTCTCCGGATTTTCCGCGGTGGAATCCTCATGGCTCCGCCAGTGATACAGCACCTTCGGGATATGCCGGATCCGGTCCGTCTGTTCCGTGCAGCGCAGGATCAGATCATAATCCTGGGCTCCGTCGTATTCCGGCCGCAGAAGACCGGCGTCCTCCACCAGATCCCTCCGTACCACGAACAGGTGACAGATATAGTTGACCGTCCGGAGCAGATCCGGATTGAAATCCGGCTTGAAATGGGGCTCGAAAAAGCGGTCCCGGCGGACGGACATCTTATCCTCGTCCGAGTAGACGATCCGGGTCTCCGGAAACGCCTCCAGCACCTTTGCCACTTCGTACAGGGCATCCGGCGTCAGCATGTCGTCGTGATCCAGAAACGCCAGGAAATCCCCGGAGGCTTCCCGGATCGCCGCGTTGGTATTCTGGGCGATGCGGAGAGGCTCTTCCCCGGAGATCACATGGATCCGGGGATCCTCCGCCGCATATTTTTTCAGCACTTCCTCCAGCGGCGAAAAGGCGCCGCTGCCGTCCGACAGGCACAGCTCCCAGTTGGAATAGGTCTGGGAGCGCACGGACTCCACCATCTGCTCCAGATAGGGAAGCGGGGTCCTGTACAGGGGAACGATGACCGAAATTTTCGGCGCACGCTCCGATAAAGCGCTTTCTCTCTGCTGCTGCAGCTCCTTCTCCGTCGCTCTGTGCTCCCTGTACCACCGGTCATACCGGGGAGGAAGATTTCTCCGGTCGTGGATCTTCTCCGCCAGCTTCTTCTGCAGGGCGGCTGCCCCGTTCATGCGCAGGTACTCCATACCTTTCTGCCGGTATTTTTCCACCTTTCCCAGCACCGCCTCCACGCGGCCGGTCCCGATGGGATAGACAGCCGTCCGTCCGTCTTTTGTCCGCAGGATCAGATACACATATCCTCCCGGAGGATTCTTCAGCTCGGCGTAAAAGCCGCACTGCGGATAGACGGAAGCTTCGTCGTACATCTCCGCCACATCGGAGCGCAGCTCCCAGCCGAAGGTCACGGGAAGCTTCTTCCGGTTTCCGTCGCAGAGGATGGCGGCCGGGCGCTCCGTGTCGGCGATCCATCCCCGGATCACCAGGGTGTTTCCCTCCGGCAGCACCGTGTCCTCCTCGATAAAATACGGAGGCTCCTTCTGCTTTTTCCGAAGATCCGAGGCTTTGATCCGGAACCATCTTTTCTTCCCGCCCTCAAAGGAGGCCGTCAGGGTCAGGCTCCCGTAGGACGGAAGGACTTCGGGCAGGATCACCCAGACCCGGATGCGCTCTCCCTCATATTCCTCTCCGGGACGGAGCCGTTCCATCAGTCCCAGCGGCGGGTTTTTCTCGATCACTGCGGGAAGCTCCTTTCCCGCCAGGACCGCCGTCACGGTACTGTTTTCGGGCAGCCTTCCCTGCACGGCATACCGCCTGGGATCAAGCAGGCTGAACCGTTCCTTCTCCACGATCATCGGTGGGTTCTTTTTCATCGGGTTTCTCCTTTAAATCAAACAGACGTGCCGGTGAGCAGTCGTTTTTTTCCAGTGTCAGATTGGGGTTGTAGAACGGATCCCCGGCGGCAAGGGCTTTCCGGTGCCTTTCGGATACGATCCGGATCTCGTCCTGAAAACGGCGGATCTTTTCCGGGGTGTTCTCATAGCCCCGCGATTTGGATTCATAATGATACAGCCGGGCAGAGGGAACATAGACGATCTTCTTCCCGGTTTCCCGCAGCTTCAGACAGAAATCCACGTCATTGAAAGCGACCTGCAGGGTTTCATCCAGACCGCCGACGGCTTCGAAATCACTCTTTTTCACCATCATGCAGGCGCCGGTCACCACGCTGACCTGCCGGGCCGCGGCGATATGGTCCAGCATGCCGGTAAAGCTCTCCCGGCAGCCCAGATCCGTATGACCGGCCACCCCGCCGATCCCCAGGACCACCCCGCCATGCTGCAGGGTGCCGTCGGGATACAGCAGCCGGGCTCCGGCAGCGGCCGTGTCCGGTCTCTGGCAGTACCCCAGCATCCGCTCGATCCAGTCCGGGGTGATCACCTCGGTGTCGTTGTTCAGCAGGAGAAGATAGTCTCCCCTTGCGAACGCGGCGCCCAGATTGTTGATGGCGGAATAGTTGAAGGAGCCTTCGTATCGCACGATCCGCAGATTGTCATACTGCTTTTCGAGGGTATCATAAAAGGCAAAGGTCTCCGGCTCGGTACTGTTGTTCTCCAGGACCAGAAGCTCCTTGTTTTTCCAGGTGCTCTTTTCCTCCACGGAAGCGATGCACTTTTGCAGATCCTCTGCGTGATCCTTATTAGGAATCAGGATGGAAACCAGGGGCTCCCCCTGGATCCTGTACAGGGTCTCGAATACCGGTGCCTCCACGGACACCCGCACCTCCGCGGCACAGCCCAGCCGTTCGTAATGGGTCAGAAGGGCCTTCTTTCCGGCTTCCGGATCCGGCTCCATCCGTCCCTGCTGCCGCAGGAAGGCCGCTTTTTCGCAGCTCCCGTGATACAGAACCCTGGGAATATGGCCGGTCTTCTCCGTCTGTTCGGAGCACCGCAGCATCAGGTCGTATTCCTCCGCCCCCTCATACCGGGGCTCCATCCCTCCGGTCCGGTCCAGAAGGCTCTTTTTCAGAAATACCGGATGTCCGGCATAATTCCGGGAGCACAGGTAATCCACATCAAAATCCGGCTTGAACAAGGGTTCCACCGGTTTTCCTTCGCTGTCCGTCCGGTCCTCATCAGCGTAAAAAAGCTCGGTGCCCCGATACCTGCAGGCATACTTGGCCGCTTCGTACAGAGCGTCCGGTGTGAAGGCTCCGTCCGCCTCCCCAAAGGTGATATACTCTCCCTCTGTCAGGGCGAGCGCTTCGTTCCAGGCTTGTGCCCGGGTCTTTACGGAGGGCAGATGCCGGCAGAGGATCCGCCGGTCTCCCTTGGCGTACGCCGCCAGACAGTCCGAAACCTCCGGACTGGTACGGACATCCGCAAGGCACAGCTGCCAGTTTCCGTAGCTCTGGGCTTTCACCGATTCCACAAAACGGATCAGTTCCGAAAGAGGACTGTCCCCGATCACCGCCGCCACGGAAAACAACGGCGCCCACTGCAGATTTTCCTCCCTCTGGGCTGCAAGCTCTTTTCCGGAAGGGGCTTTCTGCCTGGCGTAAAACGGATACCGTTCCGTCTCCTCCAGGGTCTCCTCCTCCAGATAGCCCAGGTATGTCTGCAGACCGTATTCCCGGAGCAGCTCCAGGTTTTTCTGCTTTCCTCCGCTTTTCAGCAGCGTGAAAAGCCGGCCGGCCCGGGTGTTTTCGCAGTCGAACTGCCGCATCCCGATCTCCTTCGTTTTCACTTCGGAGGCATTTGCGAACACCACTTGGATCCGGGATCCGGGGATATCCTTCCGGGCCGTCTCTGCCACAAAGCCCTGCCGCAGGGCGTTTTCCTCCGGAAATACGCTCTCCAGATCCGGCCGGCTCTGAAGGGACCAGTCACCCCAGGGGATCTCCTTCCCCCCGGCGTCCATGAGCCGCACGGTGACAGGACCGTCGTAGCTCACATACCAGCCGCGCAGATACAGCTTTCCCTCCCGGAGCATCAGATCATCGAAATGGTACCGGAGGGACTGTTTCTGCTCCTGCGATTCCACGATCTCGATCATTTCTTTCTGTTTTTTCCGTAGCAACATCGCTAATCCTTTCCTCCTACTGGGAGTTCATCTTCAGGGTACGCTCCACCATCTTCCAGATCTTCGATTCCTTCACTGTATGCAGCTGCTCCTTCATCCGCTGGTTTTCCATTTCCAGCTGGACCATTTTTTCCATGACCTTTTTCTCGCCCCGGATGACCGTCATCCGGATCTCCAGCTGCCGGGCGTTTTTCGGCACCGGAATATGCGAGATATTCGGATCCTCCTGGGCAAAGACAGCCCGGCGTCCGTTCAGGAAGCCGCCCGGCGTCAGGACATCGGTAAGCTTTGCTTCTTTATGATCAAAGGCCAGCTTGATGATGCTGACCATACAGGGCTCGTTTCCCGGATCGACCCGCACATGGGTGCACCCTGCGGGGAGATCCACGGTGCAGAAGACCCGCCCCTCCCGGATGGGAAAACGGACCGACTGCTCCTCCGTATACCCCTGCTCCGTAAGGAAAAAGACCTGCAGCACCTCCGGGCGCTCCAGACGGAACACGGCCATTCCCGGTGAGATGGACTCATACAGATCCCGGACGGGGATATGCCCCCGGGTGATATAGCTCTGGAAGGCCTTTTCCATTTTCCGGAAGGTGAGCTTCATGCTGTCGGTGATGCCGAACAGCTCACAGTACCGGGCTTCGTCGGAAAGCTGCTTTTCGGCCCCGACCGCGCAGTAATACAGGATCACGCGGTACAGCACGTATTTGTCCGGCACGGGGAAGTCAAAGGTCCATTCGTAATCGATCACCGTGGGCACCGGCGTCATCACCAGATTCTGGCACACCATGTCGATGTTGGTCACGGAGGCGGAATGCATCCCCTCCGGAAGCGGCGCATGCCCGAACACGGCTTCGAACTCCGGGGTCACGGAAAATTCCTTTTCCTGCAGACAGGATTCCACCTGCCGCATATACCGGATGAATTCCTGGTCCGCCAGCTCCGGCATCCCGGTCTTCCGGAACCGGTTCAGACGCTCATACAGGGTCTCCGCCTCCAGATATTCCAGCCGGACGCTCTTCCGGTCGGGAAGCACCGCACAGAGATTCACCAGAAAGGGGATCTTCCGGTATTGTTCCGAAAGCACCGGATAGAGGCCGGCCAGCCTCCGGATATGCTCCTCCCCTTCGGGATAGAGGGCGGTCTTGATGACCTCCCGGCGCCCGTTTTCCTCGATCACGTCCGTGCGGGTGGAAAAGGCCCGGGCTCTCTCGTTGGAGAATTTGCTGTAGATCACTTCTCTCATGCCTTCTCTTCTCCCCCTTTCTCCGCGATCACCAGGAAGGAATTGGAAAACTCGGGAAACAGTCCGGCCCGGATGACCGAATCATACACCTTCGGTTCGCTGAAGAGGCCCAGCCGCTCCCGGTCAAAATTTGAAAAATAGTCATTCAGCTCTCCCTCCGACGGAAGGAACCGGTCCGAATAGATCGTCAGGGGAAGCTTGTAATCCGGATAGGGATAGTAGAAGGTGGTCTTCGTAAGTCCCGAAGCATGCAGAAGGTCCGTAAGCTCTTTCCTGGAAAAGGTCCGCACGGTGTCATTGTCCGGATACCCCTCCAGCCCGCTGAAGTACCCGGCGATATGATCCTCCTGGCAGCCCGCCCAGTATTTCAGGCCCAGCTTGTTTTCGATGGCGAGGATCAGCTTTCCTCCGGGGGCCAGATGCCGGTTCACACAGTCCAGCATCTTCCGGTAGGGATCTGCCGCCGACCCTTCCTCTCCCATATAGCTCTGCGCGTATTCGAACACGCCGATCAGCGTGATATAGGAAAAGGTCTCCTCCAGATGCGGCTCGATGTCCCGGAAATTTCCCACCTTGATGGTGATCCCTTCATAATCCCGGTTCCGGCAGGCGTTGATCAGGCTGCGTTTCTTCGAAAGATCGATGCAGGTGACTTTTCCGGCCTTCCGTGCGATGGCCCCGGTCACGGCTCCGCAGCCGGCTCCGATCTCCAGCACATGATCCTCCTCCGTGAAGGGGATCCAGTCCACGATATTCCACCGCAGATGGGAAAAATGATACAGGACCGGCCAGCTTTTCTGCTCCGCAATGACTTTGTTCAGCTGATTTTCCTTGTAATTGCGGGCGATCTGCAGCAGGGTATCCTCCACCGGCCCGTCGCAGTACAGATCCTCTCCCGGATAATACATATAGTCCAGGGTGACACGTCCTATGGTCTCCTGCATTCTGTTTGGCATTCTGCCTTCCTCCCGAATCGAACCAGATTATTTCCGTTTTACGCTTACTTCCGAATCCATATCATAAAAACCGACGGTATTCTTTGCCGAGATCACCGTGATGTTGCAGGCGTCGTACAGCCTGTGGAACACGGTGAAATCCCCTCCGTAATACCCGGTACAGCCGAAGGAAAGCAGATACTCTCCTCCCTGCAGATTCATCTTCTGACGGAAGGTCACCTCGTACTCCATCCCCGGCTCCGCCGGCGCGATCTCCGCCTTCTCATACATCGTGTTGGTCCCGGTGATCTCCGTTCCCTGGATATTCTTGAACGTGAAGGCCACAATGGGATCCTGGATCGTCCGGTTGATCCGGATACGGACCCGGATGGAAAACTCCGTTCCCTTGTCGATCAGGTTGTTTTTCCTTCCTTTTTCGTCCAGCACGGCAAACTCCAGAATCTCCGCCTGCCGGTCTCCGTACTCCAGGGTGTTGGGATTGACGGCGAAGGAGCCTTCGGCGGAAGCCTCACCGCCCTCCTCCTGCTGCTTCACCGGTTCCTGATGCACCAGCAGCTGCTTGTACATGTCCACCATTGCCTTCGGGGATCCCTCGTCCAGCAGCTTTCCCTTGTGCAGCAGGATCACCCTGTCACAGTATTTCGCGATGCTGCTCAGGTCATGGCTGACGATCAGGATCGTTTTCCCCTGCGCCTTGAACTCCTCGAATTTGTGAAAGCATTTGGCCTGAAAGAACACATCTCCCACCGACAGAGCCTCATCCACGATCAGGATCTCCGGATCGATGTTGATGGCGATGGCAAAGGCCAGCCGCACGAACATGCCGCTGGAGTAGGTCTTGACCGGCTGATGGATGAAATCCCCGATATCCGCAAAGGAAAGAATACTGTCCAGACGGGCGTCGATCTCCTCCTCCGAAAAACCGATCATGGTGCCGTTCAGGTACACATTTTCCAGGCCGGTGTATTCCGAGTTGAAACCCGCCCCCAGCTCCAGCAGGGCCGAGATCCGGCCGTCCACCGAAAGATCGCCTTCCGTGGGGGTCAGAACGCCGGTGATGATCTTCAGAAGGGTGGATTTTCCGGAGCCGTTGACTCCGATGATCCCCACGCATTCTCCTTCCTTCACCGTGAAGCCGATATCCTGCAGGGCATAGTGCTCCCGGTATTTCTTCTGCCGGGTAAGCCCCAGGGCTTCCTTCAGCCGGTCCGACGGCTTGTCATACAGTTTATACATTTTGGTCAGATGGCTGACCGTGATCACATTTTTGTCTGTCACTTGGTCCTCCTGCACATTTGTTCCATCCGTCTCCCGCCTTTACAGCACGTCCGCAAAATGAACCCGGAGCTTCGTGAAGATCCGGCTTCCGATCAGGAAGCAGACCAGGGTAAAGCCCCAGAAATAGGCGGTCCACACCGGATGCTCGAAAAACCATTTTTTGAACAGGAAAATGTCTCTGTAGCCGGAAACAATGTAATACATGGGATTCAGCTTCAGGATCATGCGGATCCAGGGATGGTTTTTTAAAGCCGTCTCCGACACCCACATGATGGGGGTGAGCCAGACTCCCACCTGCAGCCCGATGTTGATGATCTGCGACAGATCCCGGAAAAAGACCACCACGGCGCAGGTCACGTAGACCATGCCCAGCACCAGCAGGAAGACGGCTCCGCTGTAATAAAAGATCTGCAGATAGTACCAGTCGGGCGTCCGTCCGTAACAGAGGTACAGAAGGATGGTAAACAACACGAAAAAGCCGTGTACAAACATCGCGGAGATCAGCTTCACGATCGGAAGCACGCTGATATTGAATACGACTTTTTTCACTAGATAATTATATTCCAGAAGGGCATTGGTCCCCCCGGTCAGGGAATCCTGGAAAAAGAACCAGGGGACAATGCCTGCCACAAGATACAGTACGAAGGGAAATCCCAGATCGGCCGTTCCCATCCGGAAGCCGATGGAGAAAACGAAAACATAGACCAGGATCGTCACGATCGGCTGGATAAAAGCCCAGATGATCCCCAGGTACGAGCCTGCATAGCGGGTGCGGAAGTCGTTTTTGGCAAGCTTCCACACCAGGCGGCGGTTCTTCCAGACCTCCGCCGGCAGGGAAAACAGATTATTCTGCATGCATATCTCCTATCTGCGGTATTCTTTCAGGGTCCCCCAGCGGGTGTCCTTCTCGGAAAGCTCCAGGGACATTCCCTCAGGGATGGGCCATTCCACGCCGATCTCCGGATCGTTCCAGATCAGGCCGCCCTCGTCATTGGGATGATAAAAGTCCGAGCATTTGTAGGTGAATTCCGCATGATCCGACAGGACCAGAAAGCCATGGGCAAAGCCCTTGGGGATGAAAAACTGCTTTTTGTTCTCCGCGGAAAGGAGGACGCCGTACCATTGTCCGAAGGTCTCGCTGCCGGGACGCAGGTCCACGGCCACATCGAACACCTCTCCGGCCACCACCCGGACCAGCTTGTCCTGGGGATACCGGATCTGAAAATGCAGGCCCCGGAGCACCCCGTAATGGGAGGAGGACTGGTTGTCCTGCACGAAGGTCACATCGATGCCGGCTTCACAGAAGTCCTTATAATTGTAGGTCTCCATGAAATAGCCTCTGGCATCGCCGAACACCGTAGGTTCGATGACCTTGAGTCCCTTTATTCCGTTACACTCTGTCACTTTGATCTTTCCCATATCATTTCTCCTGTTCACTGGTTTTTCTGTTTTCTGCACGATGGCCGCTCTCTTCTCCGGAGCCCAGATTGACCGTATCCCGGATCACGAACTGGGGCGTCCGGCTCTGGTTCAGGATCAGCTTGCCCACATATTCTCCGATCACCCCCAGCATCAGGAAGGTGAACCCGAAAAACAGCAGCAGCGCACACATCAGCGAGGACCAGCCCACGGCCATATCCGGCCGGAGCAGCTTGTTGACAAAAACGATGATGGCCCCGATAAAGCCGGCGGCAGAGAAAATGCCGCCCAGCAGCGTCGCGAGCCGCAGGGGCACCACCGAATAGTTCAAAAATGCGATGAACAGCCTGAAGAGCTTTTTGAACGTGTAGCCGGACACGCCCTCTTCCCGGTCAAAATGCTCGATCTCCACATTGGCGATGTTGTTGGTGGTCCGGAAAAGCAGCATCTGCAGATAGAGATTGTAGCCCTCATACCGGACGATCTCGTCCCGAACGTATTTCCGGCAGACCCAGTAGTTGCTGGCCTCCAGCCCCTTCGGCCTTTCCACCATATGCCAGGTGATGAAGGACGCGATCCGGCTGGTCAGGTTCTTGACGAAGCCGAACTTTCTTTTCCGGAAGATCCCGAAGACCACGTCATATCCTTCCAGAATCTTTCCGATCAGCACCGGGATCTGGGAGGGATGGGTCTGCAGATCGTCATCCATCCCCATGACAAGGTCGCCTTCGGCATACCGCAACCCTGCCATGATGGCATTGTGCTGGCCGAAATTCTTCGCCAGGTTCACCCCTTTCACAAAGGGATATTCCCCGGCCAGGCGGCAGATCTCGCCGTAGGTATCATCCGGCGAACAGTCGTTCACCAGGATCATTTCCAGTTCCATGTCCGGCAGCGCCCGGACCTCGTCCCTGCACAGCTCCACCACCTTCCGAAGCATGTGGGAGGAGTTATAACAGGGAATCACAATGGACAAAAGCATAGATATCGTTCCTTTATCAGTATTCTTTCAGCTGCCCAGGGAAAAGATGAAGATCCCCAGGAGGATCACGGCAAATCCCAGCAGCTTCCGGCGGCTGAACCGTTCCTTCAGGAAAAAGTACCCCAGAACGGAAACAAAGATATAGCCGGCGGATTCGATCACCGGCGACCAGGACAGCGGAACCTCCCGGAGGGCGATCATCGTCAGGATGGTCGAGCCGAAAAGAAGCGCATAGCCTCCGATCACCAGAGGATTCAGATATTCCCGGAGCCAGGAGGAATATGTCCGGTCCGCGGATTTTTTCAGCAGGATCTGGGACACCGACGCGATGAACACGGATCCCACCAGGATCAGTATGGAAATCTGCAGTTTACTCATGTTGCGTCACCACCAGCCATATCCCGGCACAGATCACGCCGGCTCCCAGAAGCTGGATCCAGGTGATCCGTTCCCGGAAGAAAAGGCTTCCCCAGATCATGGCCCAGATCAGGCTCACCGGCCGGTTCGCATAGGCTGTGGTAAGAGGCAGCCTTTTCAGGATCTGCTGCCAGAGGACCGCATAGATCCCCATGATCACCAGCTCCAGTCCGTACCAGAGGACAAATCCTTTCGTAGTCGTCTGCAGCCCGGCCATCTTGGCACAGATCCCGCTCACCGAGCTGATCATCAGAATGAAATGAAGGGCCGCAAACACTCCGGCCATGGATTTTTTTCTGTTCTTCATTTTCCCATACTTACCTTCAAATGTAAAGAGGATAAAACATCCGCAAGATGCCGCTCCGCTTCTTCCGGATCCTTTCCGGTCAGGATCACCTGGCCGATCCGGTCCCGGCCGTTCCGGAAACGCTGCACCCGGTCCCCGGGACGGACATCCAGCACCAGCTCCCGCAGCCACTCCGGCCGGGGAAAGTCCGTGCAGAGATCCGAAAGGATCCCGTCCGCCGGAGCCTGAAGGGTATGGCTCAGGATACTGCAGTCGGCCGTTTTCCCTTCAAACAGGGGCTTCACCGGCTCTCCCAGGCAGAGACGCAGAAGCGCTTCATAATAATCCACGCCATACTGCAGGGAGATCAGCTCCGGCAGTCCGGTCCCGCCGCAGCGGGCCGCCATCTCGATCACATACACCTGGTTTCCATTCGTCATCAGGTCACAGTTGACCGGACAGTTGTCGATCCCCAGGGCAGCCGCCGCCAGGCGCACCTGGCGGACCGCTTCGGTCCGGATCGCTTCCCCTCCCCGGAAAGGAAGGGAATGTCCCACGGGCAGAGGCACCGGCGTATCGGAGATTTCGGTATTGTTCACGGTACAGAAAACCAGCTCCCCGTTCTGCAGCATGGCTTCCGCGCCGAACAGCGTTCCTCGGATCACCTTTTCCATCACCAGGAGTCTGGTGTGATATTCCAGAAAACAGGTCCTGAGGACCAGGATGGCATCATCCCGCGTCTCACAGCGGAAGATCCCCCGGCCTCCCATCAGATCCGTGACCTTGATCATCACCGGAAGCCCCAGGCTGTCCACGGCTTCCATCCCCTCCGGCAGGCTCCGGACCACGAAATGCTCCGCCGTCCGCACGCCGCCTTCCGAAAAGGCCTCTTTCATGCGGTCCTTGTACCGGGCTTTCAGCGAAGCCTCCTTTCCCGGTCCCGGAAGGCCCATCTCCTCACACACGCGCCCGATGGCGGGCACGCCCGTATCCAGACAGCAGGTGGTAATGCCGTCGATCCGGTTTTCCTCCGCACACTGGAGGACCGCTTCCGGGTCGCTGATATCCACGTACGCAGCCTGGTCCGCCAGATCGAACCCCGGCCAGCTGCCAGGGATGCTGGCGGCTATGGTATACAGCCCCATTCTGCGGGCTTTCTGTATCAAAGGCACCTGGGACGCGCTTGCCCCCAGGATCATGATCTTTTTCATAGGCTCTCGCTTTTCTCCGCAAACTATGGTATGATACCAAGGTCAAAAAGTCATACAATCCGACGCTGTACGTCTTATAATGACTTTCGGACCCGCAAAACAAAAGAACAGGACGGATCAACATGAAAACAATCGCGATTCTTCAATCCAACTATATTCCCTGGAAGGGATATTTCGACCTCATCGACCGGGTGGATGAATTCATCCTCTACGATGAGATGCAGTACACAAAAAACGACTGGAGGAACCGGAATCAGATCAAGACCGCCTCCGGTCCTGCCTGGCTCACCATCCCGGTGGATACCAAGGGAAAGCCTCTGCAGAAGATCGAAGAGGCCCGGGTCACGGATCACCACTGGTGCCGCAAGCATCTGAATGCCCTCCGTATGAATTATTCCCGCGCTCCCTTTTTTCCGGAGTATTTTCCCCGGATCGAGGAGCTGTACCGCCAGTGCGAAGAGGAAGAGTACCTGACACGGATCAACGAGCGGTTCCTGCGGGCAATCTGTGAGATCCTGGGGATCACCACAAAGATCAGCCGTTCCACCGACTACCATCTGATCGAGGGAAAAACCGAACGTCTGGTCCGTCTGGTGCAGGACGCCGGGGGAAGCGTTTACCTTTCCGGTCCCGCCGCCCAAAGCTACATCCGGGAGGAGCTCTTCAAAGAGGCCGGGATCACCCTGACCTGGATGGATTACGCCGGATACCGCCCTTACCCCCAGCTGTTCGGGGATTTCATCCACAATGTGTCTGTCCTGGACCTGCTGTTCAACACAGGCAAGGACGCCATCCGTTATATCCGGGAACGGGAATGAACCCGGAATCCCTTCGGGAAATGCAGGAGAGGCTGTCGAATGCTGACAGCCTCGCCTTTGTTTTCTGCCTATTTCCGTATACGGCTGCGCCGTATACAGACTCCGTTCCGGTCGAACACGCAGAGCTCTCCGTCGATCAGCAGGCTTGTATTCTCCGCCCGGATCCCGGTCTTCTCATCCCGTCCGCCATAGAAATAATATCTCTTCTTTCCGATAATATGCCAGCTCTTGTAGGCCTTTCCCTGTTTGTTGAAATAATAGGTGCGGGTTTCCCCGTTCACCTTGACCTTCAGCAAGCCGCCGGTATAGCGCAGACCGCCTTTTCCATAATAGTAAACGTTTCCGTCCTTCGAAAGACACAGCTTGTCTTCGGTCACGTAACCTCTTGCCGTATCAAAGTAATAATACGTTCCGTCCACCTTGTTTTCGCCGGTCAGGGCGTAGCCGTCCGCTCCGATATAATACCGTTTTCCCTTCCAGTCGACCCACTGATTCTTCACCAGGGCTCCGTTTTCTCCCGCATAGCAGGTCTTTCCGGTGCCGGAGGAATACAGAAGGACATCGGTGTAAAGGGAGCCGTCCGTGTTGGAGAAGCGATAGCTGCTGCCGTTGATGACCTGGGCTCCGTACACCTTGGCGCTGTTCCGGTAAAAATAAGTCTTTCCGTTTTCCTGGTACCAGCCGTTCCGGCTGACAGGGGACGGAACATAGGTTGAAACCGGCCCTGTTCTCGGGGTCACGATCTTTGTGTAATCCACAAAGCCGATATCGATATCCACGTTCAGGCCGGGATGGATCCCGTCAATCATGCCCCGGGTGGGGATCAGTCCCAGGGATTCGTCCCCGCCGGTTCCCTGCCAGACACTGTAACGGTAGGCCGTGAAGGGAGGCAGAAGCTTGTCCCCGTACCAGGCCAGCCACAGATCCAGATGGGTAAACTTGGACATGTCATACAGATAATTGTACCAGTTGGGATTCAGGTAGAGCATGGGATAATAGCCGGCCCTGCGGATCTCGTCGGTAAACGCGATCACGATCTCCGTGATCTTTTTTTTGCCCAGGGACATCTGGCTGGAATCCTCCATGTCGAAGACCACCGGATAGGAAACCTTGTATCCCTTCATCATCCGGATGGCCAGCTGGGCTTCCCGGATGGCATCCTCGGCGTTTTTCGCTATGCTGTAGACATAACAGCCCACAGGAACGCCGGCGGCGTTTGCGCCGCTCATATTGGCACGGAACTTGGAATCCAGGATCGTGACGCCGTGGGCAATGCGCACAAAAGCAAAATCCACGTTGGACCGCGCCACCTTGCTCCAGTCGATATCCATCTGCCAGGCAGATACGTCGATCCCCCGGAGAATCGCCCCCGGGATCGCCACTCCGCTCCCGTTGTAGACAACGCCGTTGATCTTCTGCCAGGCCTTCGGGTTCGGAGTGGCCGCACTGTCCCCCACCCTGGGAAGCGCAGAGAGAAAGCCCTCCGGCCCCAGCATCTGGGACCGGTCGTAGGGCACGGCGTTCCGTGCAAAAACCGTTCCGGCAGGCACAAGCAGTGCCAGGAGCAGAAGGATGCCTGCCGCAAGTCCTGGAAATCTTGTACTTTTCTTCAAAAAAACCTCTTTTCTTGCGATGGTCACCGCAGAGGATCCGTGGGATCCGCGCCGGAAGTCTTGGGTACCAGCGGATTGCGTCCCAGCGGTCCTTTAAAGACCTCTCTGCTGCTGTAGGCTCCGTCAAAGATGGTCACACGGGCACCGTTGCAGCGTTCATAGATGAACTTGGCATCCGCCACACAGCAGCGGATACAGCCGTGGGATGCCGGATGTCCCAGGATACTGTAGGGAAGATCCGGTACGGCATAGATGCTCGGCACGCTGCAGGGGATCGAATGGAAGAAAATGCCTCCCAGTCCGGCGCCCACCACATTGGTGCCGTACTGGCCCCAGGACGGTCCCATCAGGGACTGCCAGCGGCCTCCTCTGCGCAGGTAATAGGTTCCCAGCGGCGTCGGGGTCCCGGCGGCGCCCGGAGAGATCCGGATACATTTTACCGGGATCGTTCCGGCGGCATTGTACACGGTGACCACGCAGTTGACCCGGTCCACCTTCACATAATAGGGACCGCCCACCATATTGCTGACATCGTTCACCCGGTAGCCTTCCGCATCGAAATAATACTGCAGTCCGCCGATGGTCGCCCAGGTGCTCTTGTAGAAATCGTTTCCGTTGGGGTTCACGTATTTGACCTTGTTGTTCCGGTCATTGAAGATGATCCAGCCGGTGGTGATCAGGCCGCTGGAACTCAGATACACATTCTGTCCGTTGTAGGTACGGAAGCCGTTGACCACCATGCGGTAGTTCTCAAAGCACCGCATGTATCCGCTCACATTGATCCATCCGTTTTCAAACAGGGCGCCGTTGCCGGACTGGGCGTAATACCGGCCGCCATTGTACGTGAACAGCTTTCCGTGATAATACTCGCCCTTCAGGGAGGATGCCGTAGACACCTCGAAGAACCGGGTAATGCCCCGGACCGTCCGGATGCCGCTGGCCATCAGACCGTCATCCCCGAAGTAGCGGTTGCCCTTGTAGGTGTTCCGCACCGGGTTTCCGTTATTGTTGAAGAATTCCCAGCCCAGGAACTTCCCGGAGGTGTTGTACACGGCCTGGAAGCCGGTCTTCTCCTCCACCCGTCCGGGTACGGAGCCGTAGTAATAATAGACATTGTTGGTATTGCTGTTCTTCACCCAGCGGTTCTGCCAGGTCTGCACCGAACCGTCGGAGCCCACATAATAGCGGTAGCTGCCCCGTTTTACCAGACGGTTTTTGTAGACCTTGCCCTCGGAATCGGTGATGTAGGTCTTCCCGTTGATGGTGACCATGGCGTTCTTTTTGATGTAGTTGTTATGATCCAGAACGCATTTCAGCGTTTTGTGGATCCGGGGGATCCTGGCCAGACGGACGACGCCGGGCACTTCTCCCTTGCCCTTGTCCGCATCACCGGCCGATTTTGCCTTGAAGAAGATCCATTTTTCCCCCTTCGGCAGATCGAATTTCTGCCAGCCTGCCATGAACATCTGCCCTGCGGGGAAGGTGTCCGGCTGGAAATAATAGGGGATCTTGTTGAGATAGACAAGACCGGTCCTGGGCTTTCCGTTTTTATCCAGGACATAGTATGCGCCGTTGATCTCAAAATAGCCATACTGCTTCACCGGCTCGGTCAGTTCGCTGACCGGAACCTCCTCGCCGTTCTCATCGTAATAGGTAAAGACGCCGTCCTTATAGACCCAGCGGGCACTCTCGCCGGCCATGTCCATGTCACTGTCTTTCTCCGGCTCCTTCTCCACCGTTCCGGCTTCTTCGTCCGAAACAGAATCCTCCTCCGGCTCCGCTTCAGCGACGCCGTCCCAGAGCAGATCCGCCTCGGGAAGCGCTTCTTCGATCCGGAATTCCTCCGACTCGGAAATGTACTCCTCCTCTTCCGGCAGCTCTTCTTCCGCATATTCCGGTTCTTCATAGGCAGGAGCTTCCTCCGATGTCAGAAGATCCCCGTCGGACAAAAGCTCCGCCTGTGAGGCTGCCGCCGGGCAAAGGCCCAGTGTCAGCGCCAGAAACAGTGCAATGGTTTTCTTTTTCATTCTTCCGCCCCCTGCAAATGGTTATTCTTTATTCCCCGAGTCCGTTCCGGATCTCGGATACCAGCGATGCGAGCGCTTCTTCCTCGTCCTCGCCTTCACATACCAGCTCGATCTCATCTCCGCATTTCACACAGGCTCCCAGGATGCTCAGCACGCTTTTGGCATTGGCGGTTCCTTCCCCGAAGGTGAAGGTGATGACCGATTTGAAGCTCTGCGCCGATTTGCACAATATGCCGGCCGGCCGCAGGTGCAGCCCGGTCGGATTCTTTACCGTTACTCTTTCACTGACCATATTATCCCCTCTATTCTCCTGCGTCCTCCGAAAGGACCACCCGGGATATCGTCACGTCGGTACTGACGCTGTTCAGCAGGATGATCCCCTCCGGAAGTGTGATATCCACCGGCAGTTCATAGGTTCCCTCTTCCTTGTCCGTCAGATCGATGGTGGCCTCCAGATCGGTCTCGTCGAAAGAATCGAGGCTCTGATTCTCTTCCGCCTTTACCCGGACCTCGATCCGGTCCACCTCGAAGAAGACCTGCATATCCTCATTCTTGTTGAGAACGCGGATGCTGGAGGTCGGGATCGAGTACGACTTGCCGCCGTCCGGAAGGATCGTCACCGTCACGGAGACCTCGTTGCTGCTGCCGCTGGTAAGCCGGATCCCCTCCGGCAGATACTGCGTGATATCGATCTTTGTCTCCACGTCATCGCTTGCTCCGCCCACATCCACGGAAGCATCCTCGATCCGGATGACATTCCCGTTCTGCCGCAGCTGCTCCAGGGCTTCGTCCGTTCCGGCCACGCTCACCGTGTCCGGAACCGTCAGCACTTCATCCACGATATAGCCGGAGGCCGGCATGCCCGCCACCGCCATATCCAGACGGATATCCGAGCGGGTCTTCCACAGATGCGTGGTCACGGTGGCCCGGCCGTCATTGTCGAAACGCAGGTTTTTCATGGCGATCTGCGTCAGGGTCTCCCCGTTCTTGTCGATCACCTCCACCGTTCCGCTCTCGCTCACATCCTCCGTGGCGCCGTTCACCGCCGAGGTGGACACATTGACCTTGTCGATGATCTTGACCAGCGACCGGGGTCCGGTGATGCGGATGCTGTCCGGCTCCACCGTCTGGGTGCCGATCTCAAAGCCCTTGCCGGGCTTGCTGTCCCCGTTGTTCACCGTGATCGGAAAGCTGCTGGTGGCCTTTTCCTCCAGCTTGACGCTCAGATTCGGCGGCGTGACCGTGATGCCGGTGGCTCCCGTCTTGTCACACGAGGCTACGATGGGGATCATCACCGGATCGGTGTTCAGGCTCAGGGCCTGCTGCATGTCCGCCGTCAGATGAATATCCGACGATGTGATGGCGGTCACGTTTTTCCGTTCTCCCGTGATCGTGACCCGGACCGTGGGGCTCTCCGCGTTCCGCAGGGCCACCTTGCCGGAATCCTCCAGCACATCATCGATATAGGCTTCATTCAGGATCTCAATATTCGAAAGAGTGTAATTCCGGCTGATGATCGGATTGTCGATATTGACCACAAGCAGCCATACCACAAAGCCGATCACAAGAGAGATGATCTTCAGCGGAATGTTATTGGTTATTTTTTTTCTCATGCTTCATCTTGCCTTTCAGAAGCTGACGTATCAGGCGGTTGTCCACGACTTTCTTGTTCTGTACCCGGACCAGCGCTTCCCGCAGGGCAGCGGCCGAAATATCCCGCTGCAGCCTGCCCCGGTGGGCGATGGAAACCGCGCCGGATTCCTCCGACACGATGATGGTCAGGGAATCGCTCACCTCGCTGATCCCCACGGCCGCCCTGTGACGGGTCCCCAGCTGCTTGGAGAGCTCCCGGTTGTCCGAAAGAGGCAGATAACAGGTGGCCGCGGCAACCCGGTTCCCCCGTACGATCACCGCTCCGTCATGAAGAGGCGTGTTATGTTCAAAAATATTGATCAGAAGCTGACTGGTAAGGATGGCGTCCACATTGATCCCCGTCCGTTCGTACTCCGTCAGCAGAATGTCTTCCTCGATCACGATCAGGGCGCCGGTCTTCACCGCCGCCATGTCAAAGGAAGCCTTGACCAGTTCATTGATCGTACGGTCGGTGAAGCGTTCCTTCACCTCCCGTCCGTTGTCAAATGGGAACAAAGCCGACAGGATCTTTTTTTCACCCAGCTGTTCAAGCACCTTCCGGAGCTCGGGCTGAAAAATGATGATCAGGCCGATGATCAGCACATTGGCCAGATTCCGCACGATAAAGAGGATCGTGTTCATTTTCAGAAGATAGGCAAGAAGAATAAAGCCTGCCATCACCAGGATCCCCTTCAGCAGCGTGTAGGCTCTGGTGAATTTGATCCAGACGATGAACTGATACGCAAAAAACGCGATCAGAAGGATCTCGATCACGTCGATCGGACCCATCACAGGAAGCGAAATCTTGGAAAGGTTTTTCGAGATAGTTGACAGGATCTCCTGCAAGGCGGTCTCCTCCGTTCAGGCTGCAGTATCACAGATCTTTGAGAGATTCTTCCAGTTTCTTTTCGTAATCCACGGTCTCCACACTCTCCGGAGCCGCATTCACGGGCGCTGCCTCGGGAGCCGGCCGGACCGGACGCTGCGCCGGGCCCGGGATGGCTTCGTAGGAAACCACCGGATCCTTCCGGACCTTTTCCTCCTTGGCCGGATGCCCCGTGATCTTTTTGATGCTTCTCTTGGAGGTTGCCACCGAAGCCTTCGGCACGGCTTTGACGTAGTAATAATACTCGTCATCCTGGTATTCCAGTCTCTCCGTACGGGTGTAATCCCCGCCGAAGAAAAAGAATTCCAGAATGATCCCCGCCACCACCGAGATGCCGGCCTGGATCAGGAGCCGGGTCAGATCCAGCTCCACTTCCACAAAATAGCTCTCCAGCACGATCACCAGCACATAGGTCACGCCTCCGGCGATGATGGCGATGCGCCATGCATAGTCGAAGGAACGGGTGCGGATCAGGTTGACCAGAAGAATGGTGACCACGAAGGCGATCACCGTCATCCACATGGGCCAGTTCTGCACCAGACCGTCCGCGAGGATCTTCAGCTTCTGCAGCGCTTCCGCCTCGCTGTCCCGAAGGACCTCGGCCTGCTGCCGGAGCAGCCGCACATAATAATACAGGATCACGCCGGTCGCAGCCGGAAAGACCGTAAACGCATTGCCCAGAAGCCCGCTTCCGATCGGGAGCAGGACGGGAATGTCAAACCCGAAGGACAGGGGCGTGCAGACCAGCACCGCATTCTGTCCGTTGCTGAACCGCAGGAACAGAACCGCCAGCAGAATGATCAGCACCAGGGTGAAGCCGAAGGCCTCGAGGCCCAGTCCGTAGGAATGGCCGATGATCAGCACGAACCCGACAAACGCCATCACGCCGGAGGGAAGGATGCTGCAGATCAGAGACAGGATCAGCAGCACGAAAATATTGTTCAGCTGCGGAAAATAACCCATGTTCTCATTGATCCAGTAGAACCATACCATGGCCAGGGCGAATTTCAGCACCGGAAGAATATAGATCTCCATTCTTCCGTACAGGTTTTTGATTTTCTGTTTAAATTCCAACAAAGCCGTCATCCGCTGTTCCTCCTGCCGCTCCTGACTTCTTCCGAACGTCTCTCCTCGCGGTTATACATCTTTTCGAGTCTGGTAAGCTCCTGATAATAGGTACGCACGCTTTTCTTGGCTTTATGATAGCGTATCGTGTATTCGATATAGGTCAGGAGCGAATAGACCACCACCACGATGCCGTAGCCGATGGCCAGATAGGTACCGATCCGGACCAGATCCATCTTGTGGATGTTTTCCATCAGGAAATCGCCGAAGTACACACCAACGGCGGCGACCACCAGCACATAGCCGATCGTCACAAGAAAAAAATTCTTGATCAGCGCAAGGCCGATATAATCACTGCGGTAATAACGGCTTACAGGAAGGTACTTTTTCCCTTCCTTCTTCTCGTACATCGCCAGAGAATTCATCACCTTGATCTTTTCTTCGTTCAGCATGGAAAACTCCTTTATCGTCCGGTTTACATAGTTATCGTTAGTTTACCATATTTCTCCCTTTATGAAAAGGGGCTATTTTCAGTTAGCGGGGACGGTTGGCCGTGCACAAGGTGAGAAAATACACCTTCGCTGCTCCGGCCGCCTTCAACGCGGCGGCCATCTCCTCGACCGTACTCCCTGTAGTATACACATCATCGATCACCAGCGCTGTAATTCCGGTTATCCGTTTCCGGACCGAAAAGGCCCCCCGCAGATTCTTTTTCCGCTCCGGTGCGGACAGCTTTTTCTGCGATGCGGTGGCCCGGTTCTTGACCACCAGATCCTTCTCCGCGGGAATGCCGGTCAGGCGGCTGATCTTCCGTGCAAGGAGCCAGGACTGGTTGAAGCCCCTCTGTCTCTCCTTTTTCCGGTGAAGAGGAACCGGCACGATCAGATCCGGTCTCCATTCCGCCCGTACGCTGCGGAAGATATACGCCATGGCTTCCGCGTAAAAATCCGCAAATTCCCGGTATCCGTAGTACTTGTAGCGTTCGATGGAGGTTTTCCAGCGTTCGTCGTAGAGGAACACGCTCCGCCCCGCGTCAAATGCACGCGTACGGCGGCTGCATTCCGCGCAGTACTCCTGTTCCGGCTCCACCGGTCTGCCGCAGCGCAGGCAGTAATCCTCCGTGAAAGGCGAAACCGTCTGCCGGCAGGAAGGACATAGAAGGGCCCTCTGGTTCTTCAGGATCCGGCCGCAGCCGGGACAATGTCTCGGGTACAAAAGATTCAGGATCAGTTCCGGTATTCTTTTCAATCTTCTTCTCCGCAAAGCTCCCGGATCCGCAGATCCAGCGAGCTGTACCGGGTCTGCTGCTGCTCGTTCCGGATCATCTCCGCAAAGGCGTTCTCGCTGCCTACGATGGTCACGCAGCGTCTGGCCCGGGTGACCGCGGTATACAGCAGGTTCCGGTTCATCAGCATTTTCGGACCGGTGAGCAGAGGGATCACCACGGCCGGATACTCCGAGCCCTGGGATTTATGGATGGTCACCGCATACGAAAGCTCCAGGTCCTCCAGCTGTTTAAATGCGTACTCCGCGATCCGGCCATCCTCAAACTCCACCTCTGCCGTCTCCGCGAACTCGTTGATACTCTTCAGGATCCCGGTATCCCCGTTAAAGACTCCCACGCCCTGATCGACAGGGATCCCGTACAGTCCCCGGATCTCCCACTCCATCTGGTAATCGTTCCGGATCTGCATGACCTTGTCTCCCTCACGGAAAAGCCGGTCGCCCACCTCTTTCTCTTTTTTGGAAGGATCCGGCGGATTCAGGTATCTCTGCAGCACCTGATTCAGCCGCTCCACTCCCAGGGCTCCCTTCCGCATGGGGGTCAGGACCTGGATCTCACTGGGCTTCGCTTCCACGTAGGGTGGAAGCTTGTCCTTTATAAGCGCCAGCAGCACCCGGATGATCACATCCGCGTCGTACCGCTTCAGGAAAAAGAAATCCCGGCTCTTGTTGTCCAGCGGCACCGGCTCCCCGGCATGGATCCGGTGGGCATTCACAACGATGTCGCTCTCCTGGGCCTGCCGGAAAATCTTGGTCAGCTCCACCACCGGGAACTGTCCGCTGCGGATCAGATCCCGGAGCACATTGCCGGGTCCCACGCTGGGAAGCTGATTTTCATCCCCCACCAGGATCAGACGGGTGCCCGTCATGACCGCCAGCAGAAGGGAATGCATCAGAAAGATGTCCACCATGGACATTTCATCGATGATGATCACATCCGCCTCCAGAGGGTTCTCGGCGTTCCGCTCGAAACGGATCACCTGACGGTCCCTCTCCTCCTCCGGCATCCCGTTCAGCTCCAGCATCCGGTGGATGGTCTGGGCCTCGTATCCCGTGGTCTCCGTCATCCGCTTGGCGGCCCGCCCCGTAGGCGCGGCCAGCCGAAGCACCGCGTTCTCGCTCTCAAAAAAGCGGATGATGGCGTTGATGGTGGTGGTCTTTCCGGTACCCGGCCCGCCGGTCAGGATCAGAAGACCGTTCTCCGCCGCCGCCATCACGGCTTTCCGCTGCATTTCATCCAGGACCGTGCCCGTCTCCTTCTCGATCCGGGCGATCCGTCCTGCACACTGCTTTTCATTCTGCGGATACCGGATATTCAGCTCCTTCAGCATCCGCGCCGTGTTCAGCTCCAGATAATAATGCTGGCTGGGATAGACCATGACCTCGGACTCCCGCTGCTTCAGGATCACCTTGTGATCCAGGGCCATGTCCATCAGATGCTTTTCCATATACGAAGCATCCACATCCAGCAGATACGACGCCCGTGAAAACAGCTCCTCCCGGGGAAGATAGACATGCCCCTCCCCGGCGGACTGCAGAAGAACATAATACAGCCCGCTCCGGATCCGGTACTCCGAATCCGGCTGGATTCCGATCCTTCCTGCGATCTCATCCGCGATCTTAAACCCCACGCCGGTAATATCCTCCGCCAGACGATAGGGATTTTCCTGCAGCACCTGATACAGACTCTGCCCGTATTTCTGGTAGATCTTGGCCCCCAGATTCAGAGAAATGCCGTATTTCTGCAGAAAGATCATGGCCCGGCGCATATCCGCCTTCTCGGTGACCTGGGCCGCCACCTCCCGGGCCTTCTTCTCGCTGATGCCCTTGACCTCCGCCAGACGCTCCGGCTCCTCCTCCACGATCCGCAGGGTATCCTGCCCGAAATGCCGGACGATCCGGGCGGCCAGGGCGGCGCCGATCCCCTTGATGGCGCCGCTGCCCAGATACCGTTCCATGGCCAGGGCATCCTCCGGCGCCTTTTCCACAAAGGAGACGACCTGAAACTGCCGCCCATAGGTGGAATGGCGGGTAAAGCTCCCCGAAGCCTCGATGGTCGCACCCTGGGTGATGTCCGGAAAAGTCCCCACACAGGTGAGCTCCTCCTCCCCGGCCATCTTCAGCACCAGCACCGTATAGCCGTTTTCCTCGTTTCTGTATATGATATGATCAATGTATCCTGTGATCTGTTCGCTCATGAATGGCGTTACCCCATCACTTCCGCATATTTTCCTGTCCCAATTACCGCCGCCGTGAGGGCATCCCGGATCGTCATGGCATGGACGCCGGTCTGCTGCTCGATCAGGATATCCATCCCGTACAGCAGGGCCCCGCCGCCCGTCACCACGATTCCCCGGTTGACAATGTCCGCCGCAAGCTCCGGAGGCGTTTTTTCCAGCACGCTGTGAACCGCCTCCACCACCTGGCCCGTCACATCCTTCAGGGCGATCCGCATCTCCTCGGAAGAAAGCCGGGCTGTTTTCGGCAGACCGGTGACCATGTTCCGGCCCCGCACATCCATATACCGGGGCTCCGATTCCTCACAGGCGCTGCCGATCCGGACCTTGATCCGCTCTGCCAGATCCTCGCCGATAAACAGGCTGTGCTTTTCCCGCACATACCGGAGAATTGCCTGGTTGAAGCTGTCGCCGGCCACCTTTACCGTGTTCTGCACGACGATCCCGCCGATGCTGATGACCGCCACATTCGTCGTTCCTGCACCGATATCCACGATCATGTTGCCGAAGGGCTTCTGGATATCCAGCCCCGCTCCGATGGCGGCCGCGATGGGCTCCTTGGCCAGGTAAACCCGCCGGGCTCCCGACTGGTAGGTGGCCTCCTCCACCGCCTTCTTCTCGATTTCCGTGATGCCGCTGGGCACGCAGATCGAGATCCGCGGCTTGCGGAAGGCCCGCCGGCCCATGGCTTTGCTGATGAAATACTTCAGCATTTTCTCCAGGACCACATAGTCCACGATGACCCCCTGGCGGATGGGCCAGATCACTTCCATCCCGGAATTCAGATGGCTGGCCATCTGCCGGGCTTCCGAACCGATGGCCCGGATTTTCTCGGTATTCTTATCATAAACGACCACGGATGGTTCCGCGAGAACGATTCCTTTGCCTGTCGAATAGACAAGGCTGTTCCGCGTACCCAGGTCGATCCCGATATCACTCGCCGCCATAAAACCTCCTGTGTGTGTTGCTTTCACGTGACGGCCATCCGGCAGGGGAATATGTTTTGCATGTCCGTCCCTCTCCTGACTGCACAGCTTCTGCTGTTCGCAGCTGTACGACACAAGTGTCGTCCCTCTGCGTACACCAGAAGTTGTGCAGTCCGTCGAGAAGCCGGACATCAGCAAGAACATATTCCCCTGCCGTATGGCCTGA
>CAMOUV010000015.1 GCA_946626695.1 uncultured Blautia sp. | reverse complement strand
AGATGTACAAGCCGATCCCCGGGCGTTTCAAGGATTATATCGCAATGCCCAAGGCGAACATGTATCAGTCGCTGCATACGACCCTGATCGGACCCAACGGGCAGCCCTTCGAGATCCAGATCCGGACCTTCGAGATGCACAAGACGGCTGAGTATGGTATCGCCGCCCACTGGAAATACAAGGAAAGCTCCGACGGAAAGGTGTCCTCCGGCAACCGGGAGGAGGAGAAGCTGAACTGGCTCCGGCAGATCCTGGAGTGGCAGAGAGACATGTCCGACAACCGGGAGTTCATGAGCCTGCTGAAAAACGACCTGGATCTCTTTGCGGACAGCGTCTACTGCTTCACCCCGCAGGGAGATGTGAAGACCCTTCCCAGCGGATCCTGCACGGTGGACTTTGCCTACAGCGTACACAGCGCCGTAGGAAACCGGATGATCGGAGCCCGCGTAAACGGGAAGCTGGTTCCCATCGAATACCAGATCAGCAACGGAGACCGGGTGGAGATCATCACCTCCCAGAATTCCCAGGGACCCAGCCGGGACTGGCTGCAGATCGTGCGCAGCACCCAGGCCAAGAACAAGATCAACCAGTGGTTCAAAAAGGAACTGAAGGAAGACAATATCCTGAAGGGCAAGGAAATGCTGGCAAATTATGCCAAGAGCAAGGGCCTTCGGATCAGCAATTATACCAAGCCGCAGTATCTGGAGCAGGTGCTGCGCAAATACGGCTTCCGCGACTGGGATTCGGTCCTGGCGGCCATCGGGCATGGCGGCCTGAAGGAGGGCCAGGTCTTCAACAAGCTGGCGGAATGCTATGAAAAGGAAGCCAAAAAGAACCTGACGGACGAGCAGGTGCTGGAGGCGGCTTCCGAAAACCGGGAGAAGCTTCCCCTGGTTCGGAACAAGGGCGGGATCGTTGTGCGCGGGATCCATGATGTGGCGGTGCGTTTTTCGAAATGCTGCAGCCCGATCCCCGGAGATGAGATCGTCGGTTTTGTGACCCGGGGCCGCGGCATCACGATCCACCGCACGGACTGCGTGAATGTGATCAACATGTCGGAGGCGGACCGAACACGTCTGATCGAGGCGGAATGGCAGAAATCGGACGACCGGGAGCAGGAGAGATATACGGCGGAGCTTCATGTCTTTGCAAACAACCGGACCGGTCTGCTGGTGGATCTTTCGAGGATCTTTACCGAGCGGAAGATCGATCTGCGCAGCATGAACAGCCGTGCCAACAAACAGGAAAAGGCCACCATTTCCATGACCTTCAATGTGGAAAGCAAGGAGGAGCTCCAGTCGCTGATCGAAAAGATCCGACAGGTGGAGAGCGTCCTGGATGTGGAGAGAACAACGGGCTGATACAGAAATACGGAGCGGACATGAACAAGCTTATTGTACAGAAGGATATACTGGGTCCGGTTTTTACCAATGTTTACTATGGGATGAATGCGGATACCCGTGAACTGTTCATCGTGGATCCGGCTGCGGCGGCGGATCGGATCGCACAGCATATCGCCCGGATGGAGGGAAAGCCTGTAGCGATCCTTCTCACCCACGGCCATTTTGATCACATCCTTGCGGCGGAAGAGATCCGCAGACAGTATCAGATCCCGATTTATGCCTGCCGGCAGGAAGAGGAGATGCTCCGGGAGCCTTCCGTCAACATGACGGACCGGTTCAGCAAGACCGTTTCGCTGTCCGCGGACCGCTGGCTTTCGGATCTGGAGGTGTTTGAGTGCGCTGGCTTTTCGGTGCAGATGCTTCATACGCCGGGGCATACGGTGGGCAGCTGCTGTTATTATCTGAAGGATGAGAAGGTCCTTTTCAGCGGAGACACGCTGTTCTGCGGCTCGGTGGGCCGCACGGATTTTCCGGGCGGAAGCATGTCTCAGATGCGGAACAGCCTGCACAGGCTTCTGGATACCCTTCCGGGAGAGACGGAGGTCTATCCGGGACATGATTCTCAGACGACGATCGATACGGAAAAGAGGTACAATCCCTTTGCATAGGATCAGGATCTGCTTCCGGGACACGGAATTTGAGCACGATATTTTTGAACTGATACGTGCCTTCTGGCCGGAAGCGGTTTTTACCATTCATTATGATGACACGGAAGAGTCCGGGGAGGAGGAAGCTCCGGATCTGTCCTTTACCGTGTTCCGCACGGAAAAGGAGTATTGTATAGAACAGTCGGAAGGGGAACGGAAGCTGATCCGTGTCCCCGTTGTGGAAGGGCAGTCCGCAGACGGACAGAACGCCCTTCTTTCTTGTGCGGCAAATCACCGGCCGGCGGATGCCGGAGAAAGGGTTCGCAGGCATGCCCTGCGGAAGGAGCAGAAGGACCTGCTGAAAACGGAGCTGTACGGGTATCTGGCAGAGCGGAGCGGCCGAACCCTTCCTTGGGGCGATCTGACCGGGATCCGTCCGGTCAAGCTTGTGATGGGAATGCTGGATGAGGGGATGACCAATCCCGAAGCGGCGGCGGCCATGCGGGACCGGTACAAGGTCAGCACCAAAAAGGCAGCCCTGGCGGTCGCCATCGCCAACCGGGAAAGAGATATTCTGAAGGGGATCGATTTTGACCATGGGCTCAGCCTGTACGCGGGGATTCCTTTCTGCCCCAGCATCTGCCTGTACTGTTCCTTCAGCTCGTATCCTCTGAAGATCTGGGAAAAGCGGGTGGACGAGTATCTGGATGCTCTTTGCCGGGAGGCAAGGGAAACCGCGGAGATGATCCGGGATACGGGAAGAGAGATGCATTCCATCTACATCGGAGGGGGAACCCCCACCACCTTGTCGCCGGATCAGCTGCGCCGGCTCCTGGATACCCTTACCGGCCTGTTCTGGGAGAAGGGCGTACGGGAATTTACCGTGGAAGCCGGGCGGCCGGACAGCATCACCGCCGATAAACTGAAGGCGATCCGGGAATTTCCGGTCACACGGATTTCGGTGAATCCGCAGACCATGAACCAGGAGACCCTGGACCTGATCGGCCGTCGTCATACGGTGGAGCAGGTGGAGAAAGCCTATTTCCTGGCGCGGGAATGCGGCTTTGACAATATCAACATGGACCTGATCGTCGGACTTCCCGGCGAGACCCGCACGATGGTGGAGCATACGCTGGAACGGATGGAGGAGCTGTCTCCGGACAGTCTGACAGTTCATTCCCTTGCGGTCAAAAGAGCCGCGAGGCTGAATATTTTTAAAGATGAATACTCCGAAATGACCTTCGAGAACAACCAGGAGATCCTGGATCTGACGATGCAGAGCGCATACCGGATGGGCATGTCGCCCTATTATCTGTACCGCCAGAAAAATATGAAAGGAAATTTCGAAAATGTGGGCTACGCCAAGGTTGACAAAGCCGGAATTTACAATATACTGATTATGGAAGAAAAGGAGCCGATCCTGGCTCTCGGAGCCGGCGGCGCTTCCAAATTTGTCCTTCCCCAGGAAAATCGGATCGAGAGAGTCGAGAATGTGAAGGATGTGGCGAGCTATATAGAGCGGATCGATGAAATGATTGAACGCAAAAGAACGGGGATCCGGAAATGGCTGTAAAAGTAGAAAAAAACCAGAACCGAATTCTGAGATATGATCTGAGCTCGGAGCTCAGGCACGGGATCGCGGTGAGCAATCTGGCTTACGATGTGGGCCGGGAGATGGGCCTCTCCCATGAGGTCAGCTACGAGCTGGCGATCGCGGGAATGCTTCACGATATCGGAAAACTGAAGCTGACAGGATACATCAACGGGCAGGAAAAGGATCCGCTGATGGTGGAGGAGCTGAAGTATGTCCGGATGCATTCCACCCTCGGCTACGAGGAGCTGAAGGGGCAGGGGTATTCGGAATTCATCCTTCAGACGATCCTGTATCATCATGAGAACTATGACGGTACCGGCTATCCCTCCAACCTGCGGGGAAGGGAGATCCCGAAGGGAGCCCGGATATTGCGGGTGTGCGATGTCTTCTGTGCTTTAAGCTCGGACAGACCTTATCGCAGAGCGCTGGATGTGAATACCGTGATGCAGCTGATGATCGAAGAAATCAAAAATTTTGACATGGAAGTATTTCTGGCTTTCCAGCGTGTGGTACACCGGAAGCTGGAGATGGAAAGTGAGGAAATGTAACGAATGGCGCTGAAAAAGAAGCCGGTAACCGGCATGAAGGATATTCTCCCCCGGGAGATGGAAATACGAAGCTATGTGATGAACCTGATCCGGGAGACCTACGCTACCTTTGGTTTTTCCTCCATCGAAACACCATGCGTGGAGCATATTGAGAATCTCTGCAGCAAACAGGGCGGAGAGAACGAGAAGCTGATCTTCAAGATCCTGAAAAGAGGAGAAAAGCTGCGTCTGGAGGAAGCACAGACGGAAGCAGATCTGGTGGATTCCGGACTCCGGTACGATCTGACCGTGCCGCTGAGCCGTTTTTATTCCAACAATGCCAATGAGCTTCCTTCTCCCTTCAAGGCCCTGCAGATGGGCAATGTGTGGAGAGCGGACCGTCCCCAGAGGGGCCGTTTCCGTCAGTTCATGCAGTGCGATATCGATATCCTGGGAGATCCCTCCAATATGGCGGAGATCGAGCTGGTACTGGCTACGACGACGCTGCTTTCCAGACTGGATTTTAAACAGTTTACCATCCGGATCAATGACCGCCGTATTCTGAAGGCCATGGCCAGATACAGCGGCTTTGAGGAGGATAAATTCGACACGGTCTTCATCATTCTGGACAAGATGGACAAGATCGGCCTGGACGGCGTGCGCGAAGAGCTTCTGAAGGAAGGCTTTGCGGAGAGCGCGGTGGACCGTTATCTGGAGCTTTTCGGAAAAATCTCCGGAGATGTGTCCGGCGTCGCGGTGTTGGGAGAAATCCTGGGAGATACGCTGGAAGCCGGTGTGGCGGACGGACTCCGCACGATCATGAGCACGGTGGATGAGGTCAGAACGGCGGATTTCCGCATTCAGTTTGACCCGACCCTGGTCCGTGGCATGTCCTATTATACCGGACCGATCTTCGAGATCGCCATGGATGAATTCGGCGGAAGCGTCGGCGGAGGCGGCCGTTATGATGAGATGATCGGCAAGTTCACCGGGAATGACACCTGTGCCTGCGGCTTCTCCATCGGCTTTGAGCGGATCGTCATGCTGCTTCTGGAAAGAGGATACGAGATCCCCGGAAAAGAGAGCAGGAAGGCCTGGCTGGTGGAAAAGAACATGCCGGAGGAGAAGATGAAGCAGATCCTGAAGGAAGCCATGGAGGAACGGCAGAAGGGGAACTGTGTGGCGGTCTCCGTCATGAAGAAGAACCGGAAATTCCAGAAGGATCAGCTGATGGCAGAAGGATATGCGGAGATCCGGGAGATCTTTGCGGACAGATAAAAAGAGAAAGACCGTCCTTCGGGGCGTTCTGAAATACAGAAGGGAGATTGTTTCATGGCTGAGAGCATGAAAGGACTTTGCAGAAGCTGCCGCTGTGCAGAAGTCACCAAGGAGATGATCGGCAGCAAAGTGACACTGATGGGCTGGGTTCAGAAGGCACGTGACAAAGGCGGGATCGTGTTTGTGGATCTGCGGGACCGTTCCGGGATCATGCAGGTGATCCTGGAGGACGGCGTGGTGAGCGAAGAGGATTTTGTCAAGGCCGGAAAGCTGCGTGCGGAATTCGTCATCGCCGTGACCGGTACCATTACCGAAAGAGACGCCAAAAACCCGAATATCCCCACCGGTGACATCGAACTGAAGGCAGAGTCGCTCCGCATCCTTGCGGAAGCCGAGGTTCCTCCCTTCCCGATCGAAGAAAACAGCCGCACGAAGGACGAGATCCGTCTGAAATACCGCTATCTGGATCTGCGCAGACCGGATCTGCAGAAAAATCTGATGATGCGGAGCCGCATCGCCATGCTGACACGGCAGTTCTTTGCCAAAGAAGGCTTCCTGGAGATCGAGACGCCGATGCTTGGAAAGAGCACACCGGAGGGCGCGCGGGATTATCTGGTTCCTTCCCGGATCCATCCGGGCAGCTTTTACGGACTTCCCCAGTCTCCGCAGCTGTATAAGCAGCTGCTGATGTGCTCCGGCTATGATCGCTATATTCAGATTGCCCGCTGCTTCCGGGACGAGGATCTCCGGGCAGACCGTCAGCCGGAATTCACCCAGATCGACATGGAGCTTTCCTTCGTGGATGTGGATGATGTGATCGATGTGAATGAGCGTTTCTTGGCCTTCCTGTTCAAAGAGGTGCTGGATGTGGACGTTCCGCTTCCCATCGAGCGGATCACCTGGCAGGAGGCCATGGACCGTTTCGGCTCCGACAAGCCGGACATGCGCTTTGGTATGGAGCTTCATGATGTGACGGAGCTGGTACGGAACTGCGGCTTTGCCGTATTTACCGGAGCCATCGAGGCCGGCGGATCGGTTCGGGGCATCAATGCCAAAGGCCAGGGCGGCATGCCCAGGAAAAAGATTGACAAGCTGACCGAGTTTGTGCGGGGCTATGGCGCGAAGGGGCTTGCCTATATCGCCATCGGTGAGGATGGCACCCGGAAATCCTCCTTCTCCAAGTTCATGACGGAGGAAGAGATGGACGCCCTTGTCAAGGCTCTTGAAGGCGAGAACGGAGACCTGCTTCTCTTTGTCTCCGACAAGACCAAGCTGGTATATGATGTGCTCGGTGCGCTTCGTCTGGAGATGGCCCGTCAGATGGATCTTCTGGACAAGAATGAATTCCGCTTCGTATGGGTTACCGAATTCCCGCTGCTGGAGTGGAACGAGGACGAGAACCGGTATCAGGCCATGCATCATCCCTTCACCATGCTGATGGAGGAGGATATCGATCTTCTGGATACCGATCCCGGAAAGGTCCGTGCAAAGGCCTACGATATTGTCCTGAACGGAAACGAGATCGGCGGCGGTTCGGTGCGTATCCATCAGAATCATATCCAGGAAAGAATGTTTGAAGCGCTGGGCTTCACGAAGGAAGCGGCCTATGAGCAGTTCGGCTTCCTTCTGGATGCCTTTAAATACGGAGTACCGCCTCATGCAGGTCTGGCCTACGGCCTTGACCGCCTGGTGATGCTTATGGCGAAGGTGGACAGCATCCGCGATGTGATCGCCTTCCCGAAGGTGAAGGACGCTTCCTGTCTGATGACCCAGTCGCCTTCCGTTGTCGATGAAAAACAGCTCGGCGAGCTGCATATTGCTGTGACCGGCGAAGAAGAGACAAAAGAATAATAAACAGGGGCTGCTGCCAGGATGGATCCGGCAGCAGCCCCGTAATTGTTTTTTTACAGATACAGAAACGGATATGATATAATCACTCTGGACTGAATGAATGTCTTCAGGAGCCTTCCGGCATCGAGGAGAGGGAACCGAAGAGTGCGTTTCCGAGGTCTTCTCCCGGATTGACCAGGCGCCATGCGGTCCCGTCGTTTTCCATCTCAAAGAAGGCGTCGGCGGTGACGGTGGCTGTATTGTCCGTAATATAAGCCAGAAGCTTTTCCTGTGCAATGGAAGCCCTTTTTTCGGCACCGTCAATGACTGCATCGGCGGAGGAAAGGTATTCGTCCATGTCAGACTGATAGGCCTCCAGGATGGCATTGCTGTCGAAGGTGGTGATGGCAGCCGTCACAATGGCTGTTTCTCCCTCCCAGACGGTGTCCGTTATGTTGTAGTCATAATGCTGACTGACCTGTTCCAGCAGAGCGTCGGCGATCGCTTTTCGGGACTCTTCGCCGGACTCCGCGATGGCCTCCACCCCCAGATAGGTCTTCATCTGTGAGGAATCCATCTCTTTCAGCGAACGGAGATAGATATCCAGGGTTTCGGACGGCGAGAGAAGGTCCGGATCCGAAAGGCAGGAGTAAAGGCCTCCTGCGAGGATGTCCTGCAGTGCGTCCGTGCGGACAAGAGACCATTCGTCCCCGCTTTGTGCGAGGCGGATCTCGGTGGTATTCTCGAACGTCTCGTACTTGTTTTTTGAAAGAAGATCATACAGGAGCCGGTCTTTTTCTGCGGAGGTCAGCGAACCGTCAGGGGAAGAAGGGTCGGCGGCTTTACGGATCTCGGTCTCCAGAAGACCGGTCTCGTAATCTTTAGCCAGAGGTCTGGCATCCAGGGTCGTAATCCGGACGGAGGCGGATGCGGTCTGTTTTTCCTTGTCCATATCGACGGAGAGGATCTTATAGTCGAAGGCTTTGAAGAAAAGGGAAGAGGCATCCTGAAAACCGGAGTCCAGATGTTTGAGCTGTCCAAGTTCCTGATCAATGGCTTTTCGGATCTCTCTGCCTGCAGAGCCGGAGCAGGAGGCCAGGATCACGGAAAGAACCATCAGAAACGGGAGCAGACGTCTGAAGGTCTTCATAGTTTTTTCCTTTCTGGAATCCTTGTACTGTTTAAAGTATACAAGACCATTATAACAGACATTGAGTTCTTTGTCAAAAAATGCAGGTTTAAAGTCCTTTTAGAGTCTCAGCTTTGTTGAAATAAACATATATTATACAAAGACTTTCAATTATGTTACATATATGTTATAATTAATTTACAACTATGCGATGAGGTCAGGCCCCGGGTCGGACCTCCTGGAGGTAATGACATATGAAAAAAGGACTGGTGGCTGCGGCTGTCCTGCTTCTTGCAGCAGGGGGAGCCGCAGCAGGCTGGTATTATTATAATGATCAGAGCTGGAATCTGGAGTATTTTCAGAATCTGTTCAATGAAGAGAAAAAGTCGGTCTATGTGACGGATATTGCCACGCTGATGGGTCTCAGCAGCACAGTCGCCGACCGGTATGCGGGCGTGGTGGAGCCTCAGAGCACGGTCTCCGTACAGCTGGAGTCCAACCGCCGTGTCAAGGAAGTCAAGGTGAAAGAAGGGGACATGGTGACCCAGGGTCAGCTTCTTTTCGAATACGACCTGAGCAGCATCGAACAGAACCTGCAGACCGCCCAGCTGGATATGGAACGGCTGCAGAACGAGGCGATCAATTACCAGAATTCCATTGCCAATCTGGAAAAAGAAAAGAAAAAGGCAAAGGCGTCGGAACAGCTTTCCTACACCATCGAGATCGAGACCAACAAGATGAGTCTCAAGAAGAACGAATATGACCAGAAGAGCAAGCAGGCGGAGATCGAACGACTGACCAATGCCACAACCAACACCGAGGTCCGCAGCGAGATTGACGGGATCATTCAGAAGATCGATACCAGCAAGATCAGCACGGGAGAAGACGACGATACCATCTCCAGCACACTGGAGGAGTCCTACGGCGGCTACGATGACGGCAGCGGCAGCAACAACGCCTTCATCACCATCCTGAGCACCGGCGCGTACCGGGTCAAGGGGAAGGTGAATGAGCTGAACCGGGATCAGATCATCCCGGGCAATCCGGTGATCATCCGTTCCAGAGTGGATGAGAATGTGACCTGGCGGGGGACCATGGGATACATCGATACCCAGAGTGACAATTCCAACAATACCGACAGCATGTGGGGAGGCGGAACCGACGAGCAGACCGCCTCCACCACCTATCCCTTCTATGTTGAGCTGAACTCCTCGGAGGGTCTTATGCTGGGGCAGCATGTCTACATCGAGACCGATATCGGACAGGACAGTCAGAGAGAGGGCCTGTGGCTTCTGGAGGATTATATCGTGGACGCCGACACGGAGGAACCCTTCGTGTGGATGGCCGGATCCGGCAACAAGCTGATCCGTCAGAAAATAACGGTGGGGGAATATGATCCCTATCAGATGCAGTATGAGATCCTGGACGGCGTTACGGAGGACGATTATATCGCATTTCCTTCGGATCAGCTGGAGGAAGGGATGATCACCGTGATCGGAAGCATCGATCAGACCCGCAATTCCATGCTCTATATGGAAGAGGATACGGACGACGGATCCGGTGAAGAGGGGTCCGGCGAGGGAGAATACATTGACGAATATGACGACAGTCTCCTGAAAGAGGACGGCGGCAGTGAATACTATGATCCGGAGCTGGAGGTCATGGATGACGGGGACTACGAGTACCAGGATATCCAGGAGATCGACGGAGAGATGCTGGACGGAGAGAGTATCCTGGACGGCGACTTTACGGAGGGAGAACCGGAGATCATCGAGGAAGGCATGGACGACGGGTATTATGTCGAAGATGCCGGCGATGCTGAAAGCGAATATGAAGCCTTCCCGGATGATCTGATGCCTGTGGACTGATGCGGCTTCATAGGGAGGCACAAGAGAATGATTCTGGATATGCGCGGCATAAACAAAAGCTATGTGCAGGGAAAGATGGAAGTACCGGTCCTGCATGATGTGAGCTTCAGCATGGAGGAGGGCGAATATGTGGCTATCATGGGTCCTTCAGGCTCGGGAAAGAGTACCCTGATGAACATCATCGGCTGTCTGGATAAACCAAGCAGCGGGAATTTCTTTTTGGACGGGCAGGATATCAGCCGGTGCTCAGAGAACCAGATGTCGGATCTGCGTCTTCACAAGATCGGCTTTGTGTTTCAGAGCTTTCATCTGCTTCCCAGACAGTCCGCTCTCGTGAACGTGGAAATGCCTCTGGGATACGCCCACGTTCCAAAGAAGGAGCGAAGAGAAAGAGCGCTGCGGGCGCTGGACCGGGTGGGTCTCTCGGACCGTGTCAATTTCCGCCCCAATCAGCTTTCCGGCGGCCAGATGCAGCGTGTCGCCATAGCCCGGGCGATCGTCAACAATCCCAAGCTTCTGCTGGCGGACGAACCCACCGGTGCACTGGACAGCAAGTCAGGGGCGCAGGTAATGGAACTGTTTCAGAAACTGAACGAAGAAGGTGTTTCGGTCCTGATGATCACCCATGACGCGGATATCGCGGCCCATGCAAAAAGAGTGGTCATGATCCGGGACGGCATGCTTCTGGAAAAGGAGTGACTGTAGGATGCGGGCACGTAAGATCATACGCAGGATCATCGTGTTCCTTGTGATCATCGCGCTGATCGGCGGCGGGGGCTATTACGGCATCACGTATATGAAAAAGAACAACGAGAAGGAAGTCGTTGTGGTGGAAGTGAGCAGCATAACCTCGGACGATTCCTATTTCTGGTTCGGTTCGGATCTGAGCGGAAACGTGGTCACGAACGTGATCCAGAATGTCCGGATCGACAAGGACGTGATCATCGAGAACCTCTACGTGGAAGAGGGCGATACGGTCAGGAACGGCGACAGGCTGATGACCTTCGACCTGACCCTCGTGGATATGGAACTGAATATCATGCAGCTGAAAAAGCAGCAGCAGGAGCTGGATCTCCAGAAGGCGCAGAAGAGGCTTACCAGTCTGAAGAACGGCGGGCCGGTCCTGGAGGAGGATTCCCAGGACACGACGGATATGGGAACCACAGCCAGCCTGTCTCCGCGGCTTCCGGGCGCAGGTCTTGTGGCGGCCGCGTTTCCCGGGCTGCTGGCGGCGGAGGTTCTCGGCGGTCTGGAAGAGGAACTGACCGGGGATGATCTGTCCTCCCATAATTACGAGCCGCCGGTGGAAAGCTATGTGGATCCATCCCAGCCTTATCCGACGGAACCGTATGATGAGTCCGCCGACGAGGGGGATTACAGCGGATTTGGAGAGGATGAACTGAGCTCGGGCGATCCGGAGCCGGAGACCCAGACGGAGCCTTCGGAGCCGGAAGAGGAGCCGTATGAACCGCTCATAGGTCCTTCCCCCACGCCGGCAGCGGCGGATCCCGCCATGCTGGACGGTCTGGTGGACGGCATGCCGCCCTTTTATCAGGTCCTGGATTACGATTCGGAACCCTTTACCGGCACCGGAACAGAGGATGATCCTCTGATCTTCCTGTGCAGCAACGCCAGAGGCGCGGTCACCGTGAAGGGCTCCTTCTTTAACAAAATGGCCGGTTACAACGATGACGGATCGCTGCTTCTCAAGCCCGGCGGATACTGGTATGTGCTGGAATTCCACGAGAAGGACACCATCACAGACTTCGGCGACCGCACGGCGTCCAGCATCGGCTATTACTATATCAACGGGGCCATGCTGGAGAGGCCGGTCAACCCCTTTGCGGAAGCGGAATTCATGCAGGAATCTGCACAGCAGTATGTAAAGGCCTACGGAGAGGGCGAAGAGGAAGAGGAGGGCGACGATTACGGCGGCGATGCCTCTTCGGGCGATGCCTCGCTTTCCCGGTCTGATGCCATAAAAGCACAGGAGGCCAGGATCCGGTCGCTGAATATCAGTCTGAAGGAGACGGATCTGGCCATCACCAAGCTGATGCGGAAGGCCTCCATGAAGGAAATCTACAGCATGATCGACGGTGTGGTGACCCACGCGGGAGACCCGGTGGAGGGGACCAGCGGCATGGAATCCTTCCTGCGGATCAACAGCGCGGAAGGCTATTATATCAAAGGGACCGTCAACGAAATGATGCTGGATCAGGTAGAGCCGGGGACGATCCTCACCTGCACCACGGATATGGGCGAAGAGTTCAAGGCGGAAGTGATCAGCGTGGCGGATTACCCTGTCAGCGGAGACGGCTACATGGGATGGAGCGACGTGAATCCGAACTCCTCTTCCTACTCCTTCAGCGCCAACATCATGGAAGGCTATGAAGATGTGAGCATCAACCAGGATACGTATCTGATGAGCATAACCTTGCCCGAAAAGGAGGATAAGGACGATGGGATCCGGATCCCCAAGGCCTTCCTCCGGACGCAGAACGGAGTCAGCTTTATCATGAAGGAAAGCAAGGGAGTTCTGAAAAAACAGGCCGTGAAGATCGGCAGTGCCGATTCCTACGGTTCCACCGTGACGATTGTGCAGGGGCTTACACTGGATGACTGGATCGCCTTCCCCTACGCGGAAGATGCGGTGGAGGGCGTAAAAACCCGGAAAGGAACCCGGGATGAGCTGTATAACTATCAGTAAGACGAAAACCGTCTGTGCGGCAAAGAAAAGGAGGGAAGGACTTGTTTGAGAATCTGCGTCTGGCAGTACAGGGAATCTGGTCTCATAAGATGAGATCCTTCCTGACCATGCTGGGCATTATCATCGGTATCGCTTCCATCATTGCCATCGTTTCGACGATCCAGGGAACCAGCGAGCAGATCAAGGAGGATCTGATCGGCGCCGGGAGAAACACGGTGAGCATCACCCTGTATGACGGCGATTCCGAAGCCTATTTCTATGACAACAGCACCGTGGCTCCCGTGATCAGCGAGGACCAGAAGAAGAAGGTGCGGAGACTGGAAAATGTGGTGGATGCCACCTTCTATTATTCCAGATCCTACAGCACCGTTTACTATCTGAATGATTCCTTCATGGGAGGGACCGTGCTGGGAGTGGACGGCTCCTATCTGGATACCGCGGGCTACGTGATCCAGACCGGACGAGGCTTTGTGCAGCGGGATTATGACCGCTTCTGCAAGGTGGCTCTGGTGGACACGAATGTGGTCCAGAGTCTGTTTCTGGGAGAAAATCCTCTGGGGAAGGTGCTGGAGATCGAGCAGCAGCCCTTCACTATTGTGGGGATCATCACGGAGCCGGATGATTATCTCCCGAAAATGGAGAATCTTTCCGATTATGAAGAATACTTTACGGACAGCATGGGGAAGATCCTGATCCCCGACAAATGCTGGCCGATCTGTTATAAGTTCGACGAAGCCCAGAATGTGATCATCCGGGCCGACTCCACCGACAACATGAGCTCGGCAGGAAAATCTGTGGCGGATATCCTGAATGCAAATATCAAGAACCAGTCCCAGAGGACCAATTATTCCTACAAGGCCGATGATATCATGGAGCGGGTCCGCAACATGCAGAGGCTGAGCGAGAGCACATCCCAGCAGCTGATCTGGATCGCCAGCATATCCCTGCTGGTCGGCGGAATCGGCGTCATGAATATCATGCTGGTGTCGGTAACCGAGCGTACCAAGGAAATCGGCCTGAAAAAGGCTATCGGAGCCCGGAAGAAAACGATCCTGTGGCAGTTCCTGACGGAAGCCTCCATGCTGACCAGCATCGGAGGTCTGATCGGAGTCCTGAGCGGCATCGGCCTGTCCCAGGTGGTCTCCCGGCTTACGGGAACCCCTGCGGCCATCAGTGTTCCCGCGATCGTGGGTTCGGTGGTGTTTTCGATGCTGATCGGAGTGATCTTCGGCCTGATGCCTTCGGTGAAGGCGGCCAATCTGAACCCGATCGATGCCCTCAGAAGTGAATAACGGAGGTTTTTAAAATGAGCAGTATAGCGATCGTCACTGACAGCAACAGCGGGATCACCCAGGCGGAGGCAAAAGAGCTGGGCGTAACCGTCGTCCCGATGCCTTTTTATATCGACGGGGAGATGTATCTGGAGGATATCACCCTTTCCCAGGAGGAGTTTTACGAAAAACTGAAATCCGACGCAAAAATATCCACCTCCCAGCCCAGCCCGGGGGAGCTTTGTGATCTGTGGGATTCCCTGCTGAAGGAGTACTCCGAGATCATTCATATCCCCATGTCCAGCGGACTTTCCACTTCCTGCGCAACAGCCCTGATGCTTTCACAGGATTATGACGGACGGGTCCAGGTGGTGGACAACCAGCGGATCTCCGTGACCCAGCGGCAGTCCGTGCTGGATGCCATGGCCCTGCGGGATAAGGGAATGTCGGCGGAAGAGATCAAACGGATCCTTCTGAAAGAAAAGTTTGAATCCAGTATCTATATCACACTGGACACCTTGAAATACCTGAAAAAGGGCGGAAGGATCACGCCGGCGGCAGCTGCCATCGGGACGGTCCTCAATCTGAAGCCGGTCCTCCAGATCCAGGGAGAAAAGCTGGACGCCTATTCCAAGGTACGGGGCAAAAAGCAGGCCAAAAAGGTGATGCTGCAGGCGATGCGGAAGGACATGGATACCCGCTTTAAGGAGTATCTGGAAAAAGGACAGATGCGTCTGATGACGGCTTATTCCGGAAATCCGGAGGAATCCGCCGAATTTGCGGAAGAGGTGAAAGCCGCCTTCCCCGAATTTGAAGTGATCCGGACGGATCCCCTGTCCTTAAGCGTGTCCTGCCATATCGGCTATGGCGCGGTGGCCATCGCTGCGGCAAAGAGTGCAGAATAAGAAAACCATACACAGGAGGAATACAGAAGAATGCTTGGTTTGACAGAGCGAATGGATAAAGAGCTTGCCGGAGCTTTTGAAAAGGCGGGTTATGACCCGGCCCTGGGGAAAGCGGTGGTTTCCAACCGGCCGGACCTTTGCGAATATCAGTGCAACGGAGCGATGGCGGGAGCCAAAGCATACAAAAAAGCGCCCTTTATGATCGCGGAGGATGTGAAGGCACAGCTGTCGGATACGGCGGTGTTCAGCTCCGTGGAAGTGGTAAAGCCCGGATTCCTGAATCTGAAGGTGGATGAAGGTTTTCTGGCGGATTTTCTTCAGGAGATGGACGGGGATGAGCGTCTGGGTGCCCGAAAGGCAGAAAAGCCGGAAACCATCCTGCTGGATTACGGCGGACCCAATGTTGCCAAGCCCCTGCATGTGGGACATCTGCGTTCCGCCATCATCGGAGAGAGCCTGAAACGCCTCGGACGTTTTGCCGGTCACCGGATGATCGGAGACATCCATATGGGAGACTGGGGCCTGCAGATGGGGCTGATCATCACCGAGCTCCGGCACAGAAAGCCGGAACTGTGTTATTTTGACGACAGCTTTAACGGAGAGTATCCTGCGGAAGCGCCCTTTACCATCAGCGAGCTGGAGGAAATCTATCCGACGGCCAGCGCGAAGTCCAAAGAGGACGAAGCCTATAAAAATGAAGCCCTGGAAGCAACCGGGCTTCTTCAGCAGGGCAAAGCCGGCTATATGGCGCTGTGGAAGCAGATCATGAAGGTTTCCGTGGCGGATCTGAAGAAAAACTATGAAAAGCTGAATGTTTCCTTTGACCTGTGGAAGGCCGAATCCGATGCCCAGCCCTATATTCCCGATATGGTGGAATATATGAAAAACGAAGGCTTTGCCTACGAGGATCAGGGAGCCCTGGTGGTGGATGTAAAGCAGGAGGATGACACCAAGGAGATTCCGCCCTGCATGCTGCTGAAATCAGACGGAGCGTCCCTCTATACCACCACGGATCTGGCCACCATCGTGGAACGGATGGATGATTATGATCCGGATGAGATCCTCTATGTGGTGGACAAGCGGCAGGAGCTTCATTTTGAACAGGTGTTCCGGTGTGCCAGAAAAACCGGCCTTGTAAAAAAAGACACGAAACTGACCTTCCTGGGCTTCGGCACCATGAACGGCAAAGACGGAAAACCCTTCAAGACCCGCGAGGGCGGCGTGATGCGGCTGGAAAATCTCATCGCCGACATCAACGAAGAGATGTTCCGGAAGATCGTGGAGAACCGCAGCGTCAAAGACAAGGAGGCGGAGGAAACCGCCCGGATCGTAGGGCTTTCGGCCATCAAATACGGAGACCTTTCGAACCAGGCCACCAAGGATTATATCTTTGACGTAGACCGGTTTACCTCCTTCGAAGGAAACACAGGTCCCTACATCCTGTACACCATCGTGCGGATCAAGTCGATCCTGAATCGTTTTTGCGAGGAAGGAGGCGATCTGACCGGAGGCCGGATCCTTCCGGCGCAGAATGCAAGCGAAAAGAACCTGATGCTGCAGCTTTCCGGCTTTGGCAATGCGGCCATCGGAGCCTTTGAGGAAAAAGCGCCGCACAGACTCTGTGCCTATATCTATGATGTGGCCAACGCCTTCAACAGCTTCTATCATGAGACCAAAATCCTCGGGGAGGAGGATGCTTCCCGGAAACAGTCCCTGATCCATGTGCTGATCCTTACCCGGAAGGTGCTGGAAAACTGCATCGATCTGCTGGGATTCTCGGCACCGGACCGGATGTAGGAGGAGACATGTATAAAGCGATTTTGTTTGACCTGGACGGAACACTGACGGATTCCGGCGAAGGGATCATGAAATCCGTCCAGTATGCGCTGGAGAAAATCGGCCATCCGGAACCGGACTACACGAATCTCCGCTCCTTTGTGGGACCGCCCCTTGCGGCGCAGTTCATGCAGTACGCGGGGATCGACGAGGAGACGGCCGGTCTCGCCGTGAAATACTACCGTGAACGCTATGCTCCGGTAGGAATCTTTGAGAACGAAGTGTATGACGGAGTGGAGGATATGCTGCGGCGTCTCAGCCGGAAAGGCTACAGGCTCGGCGTCGCCTCTTCCAAACCGGAACCCTTTGTAAACAAGGTCCTGGAACACTTCGGCATTCTGAAATATTTCGAGGCCGTGGTGGGAAGCACCATGGACGGAGCCCGGTCGGCCAAGTCTGAGGTGATCGAAGAAGCCCTGGTACGGCTCGGCCTGGAAGAGGAACGGGAAAGCGTCGCCCTGGTGGGAGACAAAAATTATGATGTGTTCGGCGCCAGAGAGGCGGGCATGGAATGCCTGGCGGTGTCCTACGGATACGGAAGTGTCGAAGAACTCCGGGATGCCTCGCCGCTGAAGATCGTATCCTCCCCCGAAGAGGTAGTGTATTTTTTTCGACAGACCGCCCTTAGAGCAGAAAACCCGCTGTACAGGCTCTGGAGGATCCTGTATCCCATCGGGATGCATTTCGGGATCAGTATCCTGGTCACGCTGGGAGCCTCCGTTTTCGCGGAGATTCTGGCAGGGGCGGCGATCGCATACGGAAACATGGGCGGCACCATCGAAGAGCACGTCTACGAGATGGTGAACCGGAATGCCATTCTGCTGACCGGCATCACGGCGGTGCTCACCCTGATCCCCTGTATCTTTTTCTACATGAAAGACCGGAAAAGGAGAGAGTACGGAAGGCTTGTTCCGACGCCGGCAGGCACGAAGCTCCGGTTCGGTACCGTGATTCTGATGCTTCTTGCGGGAGCCGCCCTGGCCCTGCTGGGAAACATCCTGGTCTCGGTTGTCATGGAACTCCTGCCTCCCTCCTGGAATATCGATGTACTCGCCGAAGCGGAGGAAGGACAGCCCCTGTGGTGGCTGATCCTGTGGGTCGGCATCGCCGCCCCCCTGGCGGAAGAAGCCGTATTCCGCTGGCTGGTCTACCTGCGCCTTCGGGATCACCGGAGGATCTGGTCCTCCGTATTTCTTTCCGCGCTGCTGTTCGGAGCCTACCATCTGAACGTCCCGCAGGGGATCTATGCCGGCCTTCTGGGCATCTTTTTTGCCTACTTCCTAGAAATGACAGGAAACATCTGGACGAGCGTCCTTCTGCATGCCGGAGCCAACATTGCCTCCCTGTTCATGCAGGAGGCGGGAAAATACGCAGGAGCCGACGACAGAAGCCTGACCCTGTACGGGAGCATCCTTCTGGGTCTTACCGCTCTGAGTCTGGTGTATACCATCTGCATGACCGTCCATGAAAAACGGACCGGTGCCGCGAGAGGATACCGCGCAATATGAAAAAAGAAACGAAAACCACACTGCGCCTGGATAAATATCTGGCCGACAGCGGAGCCGGAACCCGCAGCGAAGTAAAAGAGATGATCCGGAAAAGCCGGGTGAAGGTAAACGGAGAGACCGAAAAGAAACCGGAACGGAAAATCTGTCCGGAACAGGACCGGGTGGAGCTGGATCAGATATGGATCCGGCCCCAGCCGGAATTTGTTTATTATCTGCTGAACAAACCGGCAGGTTATGTAAGCGCCACCACCGACCCGGCAGAAAAAACCGTGCTGGAACTGGTCCCGCAGACCGCAAAAGGACTCTTCCCCGTAGGACGCCTCGACAAAGACACGGAAGGCCTGCTCCTGATCACCAACGACGGCATGCTGGCGCACCGCCTCCTGTCCCCGGGAAAACACGTGGACAAAACCTACTATGTGGAGACAGAACGCCCCCTGACCCCGGAAGAAGCAGCAAAACTGGAAAATGGTGTCGATATCGGAGAAAAAAATCCGACCCTCCCCGCAAGAGCCGAACTCCTTCCCCCTGAAGGAACAAAAGGCCGCTTGCACCTTACCATTCACGAAGGCAAATACCACCAGGTAAAACGCATGGTGCACGCAGTCGGAACAGAAGTCACCTACCTGAAAAGAATATCGATGGGCAGTCTCGCCCTTCCGGAAAATCTTCCCGTGGGCAGCTTTATTGAACTGGATCCCGAAACAATAAAGCCGCGTCCGTTGCAATAAAAAGCCGTAAAAAGTGCTTTACAGACCCCACAGGTATGTGCTATAATCCAAGAGTTGCAAAACTAAACACGCATGGTGATTCCAACCGATGGTGCCCCGCGGGGTCCGGAAGGAAAGGGATCCGTGCGGAAGAAAAAAACCAAAAGGAGACAAAAACATGAGCGTAATTTCAATGAAACAGCTTCTGGAAGCAGGTGTTCACTTCGGACATCAGACAAGAAGATGGAACCCCAAGATGGCTCCGTACATCTACACCGAAAGAAACGGAATCTACATCATCGACCTGCAGCAGTCCGTAGGCATGGTAGACGATGCCTATAACGCCATCGCCGACATCGTAGCCAACGGCGGCACCATCCTCTTCGTAGGAACCAAAAAGCAGGCACAGGATGCCATCCGCACCGAAGCAGAACGCTGCGGTATGTTCTATGTAAACGAAAGATGGCTCGGCGGCATGCTGACCAACTTCAAGACCATCCAGAGCCGTATCAACAGACTGAAACAGATCGAGACCATGGAGCAGGACGGCACATTTGATGTCCTTCCCAAAAAGGAAGTCATTGCTCTGAGAAAAGAAATGTCCAAGCTTGAAAAGAACCTGGGCGGCATCAAAGAGATGAAGAGAATCCCGGATGCCATCTTTATCGTAGACCCGAAGAAGGAAAGAATCTGCGTACAGGAAGCACACACGCTGGGCGTTCCGCTTATCGGCATCTGCGACACGAACTGCGATCCGGAAGAACTTGATTATGTGATCCCGGGCAACGACGACGCGATCCGTGCCGTAAAACTGATCGTTTCCAAAATGGCAGACGCTGTCATCGAGGCAAAGCAGGGACAGGCTGATGTGGACGGCGAGATCCAGGCTGAGTCTGAAGAATTCGCAGCAGAAGACGCTGAAGCATAAAGAACATTTACAGATCGATTTGGAGGATATACAGATGGCTATTACAGCAGCACAGGTAAAAGAACTGAGAGAGATGACCGGCGCGGGCATGATGGACTGCAAGAAAGCCCTTACCCAGACCGAAGGAGATATGGACAAGGCTGTGGAATGGCTCCGTGAAAAAGGTCTTGCCACCGCACAGAAGAAGGCAGGCCGTATTGCGGCAGAAGGTATCTGCAAGACGCTGGTCGCTGACGGTGACCAGAAGGCCGTTGTTGTCGAGGTAAATTCAGAGACCGATTTCGTTGCCAAGAACGAGAAATTCCAGAACTATGTGGCAGAGGTTGCCGCACAGGCTCTGAACACCACAGCATCCGATATCGATGCTTTCCTGGCTGAGCCGTGGGCAGCAGACACCACCAAGACCGTGAACGAAGCGCTGGCAGCACAGATCGCAGTGATCGGCGAAAATATGCATATCCGCAGATTCCAGCAGGTTTGCGAAGAAAACGGTTTTGTCGCTTCCTATATCCATATGGGCGGAAAGATCGGCGTTCTGGTTGACGTTGAGACCGACGTGGTAAATGACGCTGTCAAGGAAATGGCCAAGAACCTGGCTATGCAGGTGGCTGCTCTGAAGCCGCAGTATACCAGCCGCAATGAGATCAGCGACGAGTATATCGAGCATGAGAAGAGCATCCTGATGGCCCAGATCATGAACGACCCGAAGGAATCCCAGAAGCCGCAGAAGGTGATCGAGGGAATCGTAAACGGACGTATCAACAAGGAACTGAAGGAAATCTGCCTCCTGGATCAGGTTTATGTAAAGGCCGAGGACGGCAAGCAGATCGTTTCCAAGTATGTCGAGCAGGTCGCAAAAGAGAACAATGCCAAGATCAATGTAAAAGGCTTTGTCCGTTATGAGACCGGCGAAGGAATCGAGAAGAGACAGGAAAACTTTGCAGAAGAAGTTGCAAAGCAGATGGGAATGTAAAAGACATTAGTCAGCAAAATAAGACTGCCGGAAGGCAGTCTTATTTTTATGCGTTGAAAAAATTATGAAATCATGGTAAAGTTTTAGGATAATATAATGTGTCATATTGTTCGGAGCATATGATCAAAAAAGGAAAAGAACATGAAAAAGCTTGCCGGTTTTATTGTGGACTATCGCTATAAGATCCTGATCCTGATGCTTCTCCTTGCAGGTGTTTGTGCCCTCCTGTTCCCGAGGGTGGAGATCGTCACGGATATGACACGGTATCTTCCGGATGATTCCCCCATGAAGACAGGACTTGCGATCATGACGGAGGAGCTGGGAGGACTGGCCTCGGAGAACTCCATCCGGGTCATGTTCACGGATCTGTCGGAAGAGGAGGCGCTGGAAGTAAAAGAGAAGCTGTCTTCCCTTGAGTACGTGAGCAGCGTGGGATATCAGGCGGGGGACGAGCAGTACAACAGGCCGCCGTATACGCTTTTTTCCGTAAACACAACCTATGATTTCGGTTCCCGGGAGATCCTTGCGCTGGAGGCTTCGATCCGGAAGGAGTATGGCGGGTATCATGATATGGAGTATCATGTGGACACGACCACATCCAACACGATCCCTCCCTGGATTCTGATGGCAGCCGTGGCGATCCTGCTGACGATCCTGTGGATCATGTCCCCTTCCTATGCGGAGCCGGTCCTTTTTATCGTCACCATCGGCGTGGCGGTGCTGATCAATATGGGGACGAATCTGATCATGGGGAGTGTTTCGCAGACGACCAACGCCATAGGATCCATTCTGCAGCTGGCTCTTTCCATGGACTACTCCATCATGCTGATGGAGTATTACCGGCAGGAGAAGCGGGAGGTGAGCGGTTCTGCTTCCGGATCCGATGAGAAGGAGGCCAGCCTTCTGGCCATGAAGAATGCGCTGGAAAAAGCCTTCCGGCCTGTGACAGGCAGTTCACTCACAACGGTGGTAGGCCTTCTGATGCTGGTCTTCATGAGCTTCAAAATCGGAGCGGATATGGGGATTGTTCTCGCAAAGGGCGTGCTGATCAGCCTGATCTGCGTGTTTACCATTCTTCCGGTACTGATCCTTTCCTTTGAAAAGGCGATCGTAAAAACCCGGAAGCCGGTGCCGAAATTCCCCACGGGCGGCGTTGAGAGAATGAGCATCCGTTTCAGCAGGATCTTCCCCTTCCTGTTGCTGGGGCTGTTTATAACCGTTTTCCTTCTGCGGGGAAATACAAATATCGCATACACCCTGGTAACGGAGAGTCCCATCGACGATGTGTTTGAAAAGAACAACGCCATCGTGCTTCTCTACAGCAACGAGGACGAAGAAATCATAGAAAGCTTTATCGGAGAGTATGAAAACGAGGACTGCGTCCGCAGCGTTTCGGCCTATGCCAACACGCTGGGAAAAGCGTTCACAGGGAAGGAGCTGCTCGCCATGGCATCAGCCATGGGGATGGAGGATTCCTTTGCGGATCTGCTTCCCGGAACCATAAGCCCGTCGGAGCTGGAGACCATGCTGGATATGCTGATCGGAATGTGCAGCGCATCCCGGGGGAGGGCCGAAGAAGAGCCCCGGGCCACGATCGGGGAGCTGCTGGAATATATCACGGAAGACCTTCCGCAAAACCCGCTGTTCGGGAGCTGGATCTCGCCGGAGATGATCGAGAAGGCAGAGGAGTTCCGGATTCAGATCGACGAAGGAGCCAAAAGGCTTCGGGGGCCGTCCCATTCCATCATGGCCATGATGACCACCTTGCCGGATGAAGCGGACATCACCATGGATTTTATCCGGGAGCTCGAAAGGAAGTGTACGGAGAAGCTTAGGGGAGACTGGTATCTGATCGGGAATTCCGTCATGGCCTGTGAGATGTCCGGCAGCTTCGGAGGAGAACTGAACCGGATCACCATTCTCACGGCGGCCGCCATTTTCCTGGTGGTAATCTTCACATTCCGGAGCTTTGTGATCCCGCTGATCCTGGTCCTGCTGATCCAGACGGCGGTCTATGCCACCGTCGTGATCATGGGCGTGCAGGGACTGAGCATGTATTATCTGGCTTATCTGATCGTGCAGAGCATCCTGATGGGAGCCACGATCGATTACGCCATTCTGTACACCAATTATTACCGGGAAGCCAGAAGAGAAGCGGACCTGCCCGGGGCCGTGAAGGAAGCCTACGGGAAATCCATCCATACAATTCTGACCTCGGGGCTGATCATCGTGATCGTGACGGCGATCCTGGGCTATGTCTTCGGAGATCCCTCTATCCTGCAGATCTGCCATACCATTGCAAAGGGAGCCTCCTGCTCCCTGGTGCTGATCCTGTTCGTACTTCCAGGTACTTTGTGCGCTCTGGATCGGTGGATTGTTAAAAAATAAAAGAAAATTCGCTGCTTTACAAATCAAAACGCCTGTGGTATACTTTCGAATGCCGAAAAGGCGAATGACACTTTTACAGAATCTGTTTCAACGTGTAGCATGAACTGCGTAAATCCGGTTGCATGCTGCACGTTTTTCATTTATACTGAGAAGTACAGATGAGATGAAAAGTGATCTCAAACAAGGATGGTAGATACTATGGAAACCAAATCAAATCAGTTTCTCGGAACCGAACGGATCGAAGTATTGATGAGAAAGTACGGGATCCCGTGCATCATTTCCCTGCTGGTGGGCGCGCTTTACAATATTGTGGACCAGATCTTTATCGCAAATGCGTCCTATCTGGGCTCCTACGGAAACGCAGCCAACACGGTGGTCTTTCCCCTGACGGTGATCGCCCTGGCCATCGCCGTGATGATCGGAGACGGCTGCTGTGCCTTTGTGAGTCTCAGTCTGGGTAAGAAGGAGATCGGAACAGCCAGAAGAAGCGTCGGGAACGCCATTGTCCTGTCCGTTGCAAGCGGCATTGTTCTCTGTCTGCTCTATCTGATCTTCCGTGATCCGATCGTCACCATGTTCGGCGGAACCGTCAATGAAGAGACCTTCCGGTACGCCAGGGAATATTTCTTCTATATCAGCCTGGGAATTCCCTTCTATATGTTCGGGCAGGCCATGAATCCGGTCATCCGGGCAGACGGCAATCCGCGTTTTGCCATGATCTCCACTGTTCTCGGTGCAGTGATCAATATCATTCTGGATCCGGTGTTTATTTTTGTGTTCAAGTGGGGCATGATGGGAGCGGCCGTCGCTACGGTTCTTGGACAGATCGCAACGGCAGTCCTGGCGTTCCTTTATATTCGCAGAATGAAGACCATCAAGCCGGAGAAGAGTGATTTTACCCTGCAGGCCGACATCATCCGAAGGACGCTGGTCCTCGGGATCACCAGCTTTCTGTCCCAGATTTCTCTGGTGGCAGCCATGGCAGCCATCAACAACATGGTACGCAAATACGGTGCTCTGGACCCGGTCTTCGGCCAGAAGGAATATGCGCAGATCCCCATGGCGGTGGTGGGCATCGTGATGAAATTCTTCCAGATCGTGATTTCCATCGTGGTGGGTCTGGCGGCAGGCTGCATCCCCATCGCCGGCTACAATATGGGAGCGGGGCTGAACAGGAGAGTGCGGGATCTGTTTACCCGGCTGCTTGTGATGGAAGGCATCATCGGTGCCGTTGCTCTTCTGATCGTGGAACTCTTCCCGCGGCAGCTGATCGCCATTTTCGGCGCTGCCAATGAGAGTGTGTACTATACGGATTTTGCGGTACGGGCTTTCCGGATCTATCTGTGCATGATGATCTTTGCCTGTGTGAACAAAGCCTGCTTCATCTTTCTGCAGGCCCTTGGCAAGGCGAAGGAGAGCGCAGGCCTTTCCATGATCCGTGAAGTGGTTTTCGGCGTGGGCTTTGCCCTTCTTCTTCCCGTGTTTTTCGGCCTGGACGGCGTTCTGTTTTCCATGCCGCTGTCGGATATCCTGACCTTCGTGATCGCGGTATTGCTGATCCGGCGTACCTATACGCAGCTCAAGGCCCATGCCTGAGGAGGCAAAGATGAAAGAGTTTTTCCGATTTGTCAAGTTTGCATTTTTCTCGGCCAGCGCAGGGCTGATCGAACTGGGGGTCTTTACGCTCCTGAATGAAGCGGCTCATTTACCTTACTGGGCCTCTTATCTGATCGCTCTGGTCCTGTCGGTGCTGTGGAATTTTACCCTGAACCGGAAGTTTACATTCCAGTCCGCGGCCAACGTACCCCAGGCTATGCTGAAGGTTGCAGCCTATTATGCGGTCTTCATTCCCGTTACCACGGGGCTGGAGCATTTTCTCACCACCTCGCTTGGCTGGAATGAATATCTTGTGACCGCCATCAACATGATCCTGAATTTCAGCACGGAATTTCTGTATCAGAGATTTTTCGTCTTCGGATCGTCCATCGATACCAACGAAAGAGCGGCGAAGGAAGATAAAGCAAAATAACAAAGAATGAGACAGGAGGATTTGGCATGAAAATTGTATGTTTGGATATGGAAGGAGTACTGGTGCCCGAGATCTGGATCGCCTTTTCGGAGGCCAGCGGGATTCCGGAGCTCAAAAGAACCACCCGGGACGAGCCGGATTACAATAAGCTGATGAACTGGAGACTCTCGATCCTGCGCGAACACGGCCTCGGGCTTAAGGAAATCCAGGAAACCATCGCAAAGATCGATCCCCTTCCGGGTGCGAAAGAATTCCTGGATGAGCTTCGATCCATCACTCAGGTTATCATCATCAGCGACACCTTCGAACAGTTTGCCACTCCTCTGATGAAAAAACTCGGCTGGCCGACCCTGTTCTGCAACAGCCTGGTGGTGGGAGAGAACGGAGAGATCACGGATTTCCGTATGCGGTGCGAAAAATCCAAACTGACCACCGTAAAAGCACTGCAGTCCTGCGGCTACGAGACGATCGCGGCCGGAGACAGCTTTAATGATCTTGCCATGATCCGGGCCGGGAAGAAGGGCTTCCTGTTCCGTGCTCCCGAAGGCATCCGGAAAGACAATCCGGATCTGCCGGTCTTTGATACCTTCGAGGACTTCCTCGCAGGAATCAAAGAAGCCCTGCAAAGCGAAGACTGAACGAAAAA
>CAMOUV010000014.1 GCA_946626695.1 uncultured Blautia sp. | reverse complement strand
CACCCTGACGGACCTTGCGGGTATTCCGCTGCCCTTATACTATGAGGTGATGCTGAAGGTGCGGGAACAATGCCCGGTCTTTACCGGAAACGGAGTGTGGATGGGTCCGGACAGCAATGTGGAAAATGCGGCCGCCGGGGCGAATACGGAAAAATACAGAAATCTCTATTATTATATGGAATACCGGCAGCTTACGGAGAAAGGCTGAAGGCAGAACCGGTTGAAAGACAGCAAAAGGGCTTCCGCATGGAAAGAATGCGGAAGCCTTTCTTGTGTGCGGTTACACGCTGAGTTTTTTGTCCATGATCCAGGCCGTGACAAAGTACATCAGAATTGCCCAGACCAGGAAGATAACGGAATTGAACGCGAGGGAAGGAACCACTTCCTTCGGCCCGGGAATCTTGTCGGAGACCCAGCCGATCAGAAGGCTGATGGCGATATAGATCACAAAGCTGATGATGCCGGAGGCTTTTTTGCCGGAAAGAAGCGTGCAGGACAGGACAACGGCCAGATACCCGGTCACGATCCGCAGGATCCAGCTGCAAAGCAGCAGAAGCAGCAGGACAGCCAACACATTGGGCTTGATCTCCAGTCTGGGATCGATGGAATGGAGCATGTCTGTGATCATGTTGATGATATCGCTGAGCTCGAGATTGTTCTTTAACAGCAGCCAGAAATCCAGGGCGGCAAGTCCGCCGAAAAAGATTCCGCTCAGCAGCACCGAAAAAGCGTTTTCCAGGGCCTTGGAACCCAGGATCCTGTAGCTGTTGTTCGGCGTCATGAAAAGCATATAGCTTTGTTTGGTCGTGAGATCCCGGTACAGGATCAGGATGCTTTCGATTCCGATGAAGGCGATCCCGGCCAGGGCTGTAAAGAACAGTCCGACGGCACCGAGAACCAGGGGCTTTTCGTATTCTCCGAACACGCCGATGAGATAGATGATTTCCATCACGGCGGTAACGCCGATAAAGATCAGTTTGGAAAAGAGACTTTTTCTGAATTCATATTTGAACAGCTTGCTCATTCGTTTTCACCTCCCATGTTTGCGTAGATCTGACGATACTTGTCAGCCACCGAGATTCCCTCTGAGATTCGGAGCTCTTCCAGTTCACGGACCTCGATCAGATGGCTCTTTTTGATGAAAACTGCGTAGTCGGCCACGGTTTCAAGCTCCTCCACCAGGTGACTGGAGATCAGCAGGATCCGGTCCGGAGCGACGGCCTCGACGATGCATTTCATGATCTGATCGCGTGCCAGAAGATCGATGCCGTTGAGCGGCTCATCCAGCATGATCACCCGGGCATCCCGGGCCAGCGTCACGGCGATCTTCAGCTTGGCCATCATACCGGAGGAAAGAGCCTTGGTCTTCAGATCTTCCGTAAGCTCCATCCGTTCCAGAAGTGAACGGTATTTCTCCATGGAAAAGTCTTCGAAGAAATCCTGATAGTATTTTCCTACGTCACCGGCCGTCATCCAGGTGTAAAAATAGGGCTCCGTGGACATATATGCGATTTCTTTACGGCTGGCTACATCCAGCGGCCGTCCGTCATAGTACATCTCTCCGGAGGTAGGCTTGATCAGACCGGCGGCCATTTTCATCCATGTGGTTTTGCCGCTTCCGTTCGGTCCCAGCATGGCATAGATGAAACCGGGAGACAGTTTCAGTGAAATTTTGTCAACAGCGGTCTTTTTTCCGAAGACCTTTGTGATCTCTTTGCTTTCCAGCATCATTTTACCCTTCTTTCTTTATGATCATCTGTATTGCTTCTTCTCTGGATATGCCCAGCCTGGAGATTCCGGTCAGGAATGCATCCAGGAGATTCTCTGCCATCTCCTCCCGGAGAACGCGAATTCGTTCCGGATCTTCCGTCACGAAGGTTCCCAGACCCCGCTTTGTATAGCAGATCTGTTCCTGCTCCAGAGTCTGATAGACTCTCGCGGCAGTGTTGGGATTGATGGTATATTCCAAGGCCAGATCCCGTCCGGAAGGCAGCCTGTCTCCCGGAGCAAGAACGCCGGTGATGATTTTTTCCTTGATGGAATCCACCACCTGCAGATAGATCGGCGCAGAATTTGTGTACTTCATATCGTTGCTCTGCTCCTCACCAAACGTTGTATCTCAGTGCACTAGGGGAATAGTACACTAATGAAATGGAAATGTCAACTCGTATTTTTGCTCTCCTGCTTTTAATTCTTGCTGCTTGCACATGAGTTGTCTGTTTTGACAACACTCGGAAGATTCCGAAAGTAAGGGCGAGCCACGGAACCTGTCCCCGTGATTCCCCTGCGGCGCTTTTAGAAAAATTTCATGATTTGTATGATTGATATCTCCGGGGGCTATGATACAATGAATGCAGAGACTATCAGTTGACAGCGGGAGGGTTTCATGTACAGGACAGAATTCCTTGAGGTGATCAGAACACAGCTGGAAGGGCAGATGCAGGAGGGGAAGATCGCGGCGCATCTCCGTTATTATGAGGATTATATTCAGTCCAAGGTTCGGATGGGAGAAGCGGAGGAGACCGTGCTGGCACAGCTTGGAGACCCCAGGCTGATCGCAAAAAGCCTGCTGGATGCGGATCCGGGGGCGGATTCCATGGAGGATCCATCCGACCATTATCACGGGTACGATTCGGAGGAAGAGGAAATCAGGGAAATGGAGGGGACCTCATCCCATGATTTTCTGTCGGTCATCCGGAGGATCGCATATTTTGCGGCCGCTGTATTTGTGATCTATATTCTGTTCCGCATGGCGGTCCGGGCGGTTCCCTTCTTTTTGCTTCTGATCCTCGTTCTCTTTATCGTCACCCGGCTGGTACACCGTGACAGATAAAAAGAGCGCTCCGGAGAAGAAATCTGGGCAACGGATCCGGGACCAGGCAACCACGCGGTTTGCAACGATCCGCTTTTACCTGAAACGGGATTAATAATACCAAAAAAGACTTGTTCAAACAGGGGCCTCGTTGTACAATAAGCATAGAAAAACGATTTACTGTACCTGTCAATCAGATCTGTGAGAAAGGAAAGAGAGGATGATCATCATGGACATGCAGGCAATCAAAAAAGCAATTCAGGAAAACCGCACCGCACTGGGAATCGAATTCGGTTCCACCCGCATTAAGGGCGTGCTTGTGGAGAATGAAACCTATACACCCATTGCCTCCGGAGCCCATGACTGGGAAAACCGTCTGGAGAATGGAGTATGGACCTACAGTCTGGAGGATATCTGGACAGGCATTCAGGACTGTTATCAGGATCTGGTGAAGGATGTAAAGGAAAAATATGACATCGAGCTTGATTCCTTCGGAGCTCTGGGAATCAGCGGAATGATGCATGGCTATATCGCGCTGGACAAGGATGAAAATCTGCTGGTTCCGTTCCGGACCTGGCGGAATAATATCACAGGCAAGGCCAGCGATGAGCTGACGAAGCTGTTCCAGTATAATATTCCCCAGAGATGGAGCATCGCTCATCTGTATCAGGCGATCCTGAACAAAGAGGAGCATGTGAAGGACATCTCTTCCGTATTTACTCTGGCCACCTATGTCCACTGGAAATTTACCGGATGCAAGGTGGTGGGCGTCGGAGAAGGCTCCGGCATGTTCCCCATCGATGCAGTGACCCGCGATTATAATCAGAAGATGGTGGAACAGTTTGATGAACTGGTGGCACCCTGCGGATTCCCCTGGAAGCTGCGGGAGATCTTCCCGAAGAACCTGAAGGCCGGTGAGGCTGCAGGAACGCTGACCGAGGAAGGCGCAAAGCTTCTGGATGTGACCGGCAGACTGAAGGCCGGTATTCCGCTCTGCCCGCCGGAGGGTGATGCCGGGACCGGCATGGTGGCTACCAACAGCGTCGCACAGCGTACGGGCAATGTATCCGCCGGAACCTCTGCCTTTGCCATGGTGGTTCTGGAGGACAACCTCAAAAAGCTGCACAGAGAGATCGATATGGTCACGACCCCCGCGGGTGATCCGGTGGCCATGGCGCACGAGAACAACTGTACCACGGATCTGAATTCCTGGGTGAATCTGTTTAAGGAATTCACGGATGCGATGGGGATCAAGGCAGACATGGGGACGCTGTACGGCATGCTGTACAACAAAGCCATGGAAGGCGACAAGGACTGCGGAGGCGTTCTTTCCTATTGCTTCCATTCCGGCGAGCATGTGGCAGGCTTTTCCGAAGGCCGTCCCATGGTGGTCAGAGGACCGGAGAGCAATTTCACCCTGGCGAATCTGATGCGCAGTCATCTGTACACCTGCCTCGGCGCAATGCGGATCGGTCTGGAGATCCTGTTCAATGAAGAAAACGTAAAGATCGACCGGCTGCTGGGCCATGGCGGTCTGTTCAAGACAAAGGGAGTCGGTCAGCAGATCCTGGCGGACGCTGCCAATGTTCCGGTTTCGGTCATGGAGACCGCCGGAGAAGGCGGAGCCTGGGGCATCGCGCTTCTGGCCGCATACCTGATTGACAAGAAGGATGATGAGACCCTGGCACAGTTCCTGGATGAACGCGTATTTGCCGGAAATGCAGGAAGTACGCTGGATCCGGATCCGGAAGGCGTGAAAGGCTTTGATGTCTTCATGGAGAGATACAAAAAAGGCCTCCCGATCGAAGGTGCTGCAATCGGCAGCGGAATCTGGTGACAGACAGAATAAGAAGAAAAGGGACTGACGCAGGATGACAAGCTCCCTTTCAGGCAGACAGGCGAAATCATACAGCCTGTTTATCTGGAAGGGAGTTTTCTTTTTGAAAAAACAAAGTCTGAACCGGACGGGATGAGCAGGCAGCGAAGCAGATCGCGGACATTCGTTCTGCGGAATAAATGTCCGCGGGGCAGGATCTGCCGTTCTACAGGGTAAAAATAAGATATTGAGTTTGGCGACTCGCTGGGGTATAATGATGGCTGCTATAAATCCAGTAAAAAAAGTGAGGCGTTTTGAATGAAAGGCAGAATGACAGAGGGAAAGCCGCTGCCGCTGATTCTGCGGTTTGCGATTCCCATGCTGTTGGGAAATCTGCTGCAGCAGACCTACAATATCATTGACGCGGCCATTGTGGGCCGGATCCTCGGCGCAAATGCCCTGGCCAGCGTCGGACTGAGTACCAGCGTTCAGTTTCTGATTCTTGGCTTCTGTACGGGGATGTGCAGCGGCCTGGGGGTTCCCGTGGCGAAATATTTCGGCGCGAATGACCTGAAGCAGATGAAAAGCTGTGAGTTTCACGGCATGCTTCTGGCAGGAATCGTGGCGGTGATCCTTACGGTTTCCTGTGCGATTCTTTGCCCGGCGATCCTGCATATCATGTCGGCTCCGGAGGAGCTGTTCGACGATGCCTATGCGTATCTTCTGGTGATCTTTCTCGGGATTCCGTTTACGATCCTGTATAATCTGATGGCCGGGATCCTGCGGGCCATCGGCAACAGCCGGATCCCCTTCGTTTTTCTTGCCGTGTCAACGGTTTTGAATATCGGTCTGGATCTTTTCTGTATCGCGGTACTGGGCTGGGGATGTGCAGGGGCTGCCATTGCGACGGTCATGTCCCAGGCCATCAGCGGAATCCTGTGTCTCGTGTATATAATTAAGAAAGAAAAGATCCTGCATCTGTCCGCCGGGGACAGGATCTTTAAGAAAAGAGACTTTCTGATGATGATGGGCATGGGAATTCCCATGGGTCTGCAGTTTTCGGTCACCGCCATCGGCAGCATGGTGATGCAGGCCTCCAACAACGGACTGGGCGCTGTCTATGTGTCCGGATTTACGGCCGGCACCAAGATCAAACAGTTTGCCATGTGTCCCTTTGACGCCATCGGTACGGCGGTCTCCGTCTTCGTGGGACAGAATTACGGTGCGGGCAAGCCGGAGCGGATGCGTCAGGGCATCCTGGACGGCTTTGCGGCGGGAATCGCCTATGGGATCGTTTCCGGCCTGATCCTCATCTTCTTCGGAAGAAACCTGTCCATGCTTTTTGTGAGCGCTTCCGAGGCGGCGATCCTGGATGCCTCCGCCCGCTACCTGTGGGCCCTCGGCTGCTTCTACTGGGCTCTGGCCATCGTGGCCATCGGGCGGCTTGTGGTGCAGGGACTCGGGTATCCGGCCATGGCGGTGACGGCGGGACTGATCGAGATGGTCGCCCGTACGGTGATCTGCATGACCCTGGTTCCGAGGTTCGGCTTTACGGTAATCTGCTGGGCGGATCAGAGCGCGTGGCTGACGGCGGATCTCTTCCTGATCCCGACGATCATTCTGATCTATCGCAGAATCAGCCGGAGCTTCGCAAAGAATGCTTTACAATAAATGGAGCTGATTTTATAATGATGATACCAGGATCAGAGGCAAAGGCGTCTGAACCTGACGGGATAAGGATGCGTCGGTGTTGTGAACCTGCAGCGGATGAAAGCGACCGCTGCGGTGTCTGAAATGAGAGGGACGGACTTATGAAGAATACAGTCACGATCTGCTTTACGAACAATAAAGGAGGCAGCGGCAAGTCGACGACCTGCTCCAATGTGGGGGCGGCCATGGCCCGGACGGGCAGAAAGGTGCTTCTGGTGGACGGCGACATGCAGCTGAACCTTTCTCTTTCGTTTTTTACGGAGGAGGAAGTCCTTTCCATGGCGGAGAATCAGAAGAACCTGTATTACGGGGTGACGCGGCAGGAGGATCTGTCGGATTACATCGTGCATACCCGGTATGACAATCTGGACCTGATTCCTTCCTCCACGCTGATGAGTTCCATCGAATACGAGCTTTTTACCAAGTGGCAGAGAGAGTTTATTCTCCGGAAGGGCCTGCAGAAGATCAAGGAGAGCGGGGAATATGATTTCATTCTGATCGATGCGCCGCCGACGCTGGGCGGCTGGGTGATGAATATTCTCTGCGCCTCGGATTACGTCCTGGTACCGGTGGAGGCCAGCCCCTGGGGGATGTTCGGCCTTGCCAACATGTTCGATTTTCTGAATCATGTCCGGGAACTGGTACCCTCGCTGGAGGTGATGGGGATCGTGGTGACCAAAGCAGATGGAAGAAAGGGATATTTCAGACAGACGATGGAGACGCTCCGGGACATGGAGGGGATCCGTCTTATGGAGAGCGTGATCCGTGTGGACAGCAATATCGAATGGGCCCAGGATAACAGCGCGCCGGTGGTTGAATATAAGCACAGCAGCCGGAGCGCGAAGGAATACACAGCATTGGCAGAGGAGGTGATCAGAAATGCCGGTGGGAAAAGAGAGTATTAAACGTGCAGCATCCGCTTCCGCAAAGAAGAGAACGACCACGAAGAAGGCGGCGCCAGACGCAGAAGCAAAGGAGCAGGTACAGGTGCAGGAAGCCGTACAGGCGGAAAGCCTGGAAACACCCGTTGCAGCAGAGACGGTCAGAAAGCCAGACCCGAATCAGCCGATCCGTGTCTTCGAAGAGCTTCCGATCTATCTTCTGTGATGGAAAATGCCGTAAAAGGTTGAAACCCCTGACAGGGGAGCTGTCAGGGGTTTCGAGGGGAGTATAAATAATAAAATAAGGGGTTTTGTAAAAAGAATTATAGAAGGGTAAACTCTTTTTACAAAGCATATTATAATATACCTGATTCGAAAAAGCAACATGATTTTGCGTCAGAAATGGCTTTTTTTGCAGTTTTTTTGACAAAAAGTTGTGCTTTGCCCTTGGTTTGACCACAAGATACGGTATGGAAAGGGTACTTTATGGAACGATTTGAGCTGATTGCGCCCTGCCACTTCGGCCTGGAAGCGGTTCTGAAACGGGAGATCACGGATCTGGGATATGAGATCCTGCGGGTGGAGGACGGAAAAGTGACCTTTGAGGCGGATGCGCGCGGGATCGCGGATGCCAATATGTATCTTCGCACAACGGAGCGGGTCCTTCTTAAGGCCGGTGAGCTGCGGGCGGAAACCTTTGAGGAGCTCTTTGAAAAAACCAAGGAGCTTCCCTGGGAGAAATACATCCCCGAGAACGGAAAATTCTGGGTCACGAAAGCCAATTCCGTGAAGAGCAGGCTCTTCAGCCCCTCCGATATCCAGTCCATCATGAAGAAAGCCATCGTCGAGAGGCTGAAAACGGTGTACCATCGTTCCTGGTTTCCCGAGGATGGTCCGGAATTCCCGATCCGGGTCTCCATCATGAAGGATATCGTGACCATCGGAATCGATACCTCCGGTGCATCGCTTCACAAGCGGGGCTATCGTCTTTCGACGGTCAAGGCGCCCATCACGGAGACCCTGGCCTCGGCCCTTCTGATGCTGACTCCCTGGCGCGGAGACCGGATCCTGGTGGATCCCTTCTGCGGCAGCGGAACCTTCCCCATCGAAGCCGCCATGATGGCGGCTCATATGGCACCCGGCCTGAAAAGAGAGTTTACGGCACAGCAATGGCCGCACCTGGTACCGGAGACCATCTGGAAAAACGTCCGGGAAGAAGCCCGGGAGAGGGTAAAGATCCCTGCGGAAACCGACATTCAGGGCTTTGATATTGACGAAAATGCCATCAAGGCCGCCCGGGCAAACGCCAGGATGGCCGGAGTGGAGAAGATGATCCACCTGCAGCGGCGCCCTCTGTCAGAGCTGCATCATTCCGGAAGCTATGGCTTTGTGGTCACCAATCCTCCCTATGGGGAACGGCTGGAGGAAAAGGAAGCGCTGCCGGCTCTGTACCGGGAGATCGGGGAACGGTTCAATGCCCTGGACCGCTGGTCCATGTACCTGATCACTTCGTATGAAAACGCGGAACGGGATATCGGCCGGAAGGCAGATAAAAACCGCAAGATCTATAACGGGATGCTGAAAACCTATTTCTACCAGTTCCTCGGACCGAAGCCTCCGAAAAGAGGACCGGAAGGGAACCGGCAGGGGAGCAAAGGAGTTGAATGAGCATGAAAAAGATCATATTTGCCACGGGCAATCAGGACAAAATGCGGGAGATCCGTGAGATCCTGAGCGATATGGACGTGGAGGTCCTTTCCATGAAGGAAGCGGGGATCACGGCGGAGATCGTGGAGGACGGAACCACTTTTGAAGAGAATGCGATGATCAAGGCGAAGGCGATCTGCCGGCTGACCAACGAGATCGTGCTGGCGGATGATTCCGGCCTGGAGGTGGATGCCCTCAACAAGGAGCCGGGGATCTATTCAGCCCGGTACATGGGAGAGGATACCTCGTACCGGATCAAAAACGCCAGCCTGATCGAACGTCTGGAAGGCGTCCCGGATGAGAAGAGAACGGCCCGGTTTGTCTGTGCCGTTGCGGCTGCATTTCCGGACGGAAGCGTGCAGGTGGTCCGGGAAACGATGGAAGGCCGGATCGCCTACGGGGAGGCCGGGAGCAACGGCTTCGGCTACGATCCGATCTTTTTCCTGCCGGAATACGGGTGCACCTCGGCGGAGCTTCCCCGGGAGGAGAAAAACAGGATTTCGCACAGAGGAAAGGCGCTGCGTGCGATCAAAGCATACCTGCAGCCTGCGGGATAAACCGGTCCGGAAGTGGAGAACGAGATGAAAATACTGGTAGTAAGTGATACCCACGGGAAGGATGAGATGCTGGAGAAGGCGCTGGAGCTGGAAAGCCCCGTTGACATGCTGATCCACTGCGGAGACGTGGAGGGCAGGGAGTTTTTCATTGAAGCCATAGCGGAGTGCCCCTGCTGCATCATTGCGGGAAACAACGATTTCTTTTCGGATCTGAACCGGGAAGAGGAGCTGGAACTGTGCGGCCACAGGATCCTGGTGACCCACGGTCATATGTACGGCGTATCGATGGATATCGCGGGCGTCGTGGACGAGGCGGCTTCCCGCAGCTGCGACATCGTCCTGTGCGGTCATACCCACAAGCCGGCGATTCACAGAAGGGACGGCGTCCTGGCGGTCAATCCGGGCAGCCTTTCCTATCCCAGACAAAACGGACGCCGCCCGAGCTACGCGGTTCTGACCATGCAGCAGGGCGGCGATTGTGTGCCTGAAATACGATATCTGTAAGAAACATCAGGGTGAGAGCGTCACCGTGGTATTGATGTAATTGTTCCCGGAAGCCTGCTGGGTGGAGGGCATGGGATTGGCGGATCCTCTGTCCGGATAGACAAACAGAGGAAGAGAGATGGTCTGCACCTCCGAAGGACTGCAGATCCCCGCCAGATTGAGATTGATGCCGCCGGACCAGGATTCTCCCGCGGGTATGGAATAGCTGCCCTCGGTGTTGTTTGCCGTGCCGTTTACCGCGGGACGGTTGTAGCCGAGACAGAGATTTTCCGAGGAACGATTGTCAAAGGTGCAGCTGACCCGGTATCCTGCAGAGCCGAAGGTGGAGTAACCGGTCACTGTCATCGAATAATCGGCTTCGTTCAGAACCGGGGTATCGGTCTGCGGGACAGGCTCCGCCGTATCGGACGAAGCCGCTTCTGCGGCCGGGGTGTCCGGGGGATTCTCCGCGGATGCCGATCCCTGACCGGAGGCCAGAAAGCTGGTCTTTTCCGGCTTTTTATGCAGGATCAGCAGAACCGCTGCAACGGCAAGGAGGATCAGAAACACGATCAGGATGAGGGTGAGAAGGATCTTTCCGTTGCCGCTTTTTTTCTTTTTGGCCGGAACAGGCCGCCGATAGCCCGGCGCAGGTCCGGGGACCGTGCTTTTCCGGCTGCTGCCGAGAGGAGTTCCGCAGTACCCGCAGAATCTGGCGCTGCTGTCAATTTTTCTGCCGCATTTCGGACAAAACATTCTGTTCTTCCTTTACACTTTTCTTCAGTCTTCTTTCACAACCGGTGCATCCACCGCATTTTTCCGTACGCTGGCGATCCCGTTCTTACAGTTGGACATGGCGGTGTAGCCTTCGCTTACGGCGATGATCTGTCCGTTTTTGGCTTTCAGGCGGAAACGGAATTCGCCGGCTTTGTCGGTATAGATTTCGAATTTCGGATTTTTCTCGCGGGCATAATCTTCGACAGTCTGGTCTTCCACGGCCGCGACAGGCGCATTCTTGACGACGCTGGCGATGCCCTTTTTGCAGGATGCGGGGGAAGCATAGACCTGAGAGGAAGCGATGATCTGCCCGTTGGAAGCCTTCAGATCAAATTTGATGCCGGTTTTTGTGCCTTTCATGACAAATTTACCCATAAAACGATCCTCCTTATGTGGTTTTGTACAATTATGCAAATCTTACGAGGAGATTTGGTATAATTATAAACCGAAAATAAAATGCATGCAACTGATATTTTGGTGAATCTGATCAGATTATTGTGACAGATGGGCATTGCTTACGGTCATCAGACAGCTGAATATGTTCTTGCAGATGTACGGCTTCTCGACGGACTGCCTGAATCAGAATGTACGTGAGTGGGAGACATTGATGTCTCACAGGCACGAACAGACTGATTCGGAGCTGTCAGGAGAGGGACGAACATGCAAAACATATTCAGCTGTCTGATGACCGGGCAGACCGGCAGAGTTAACATAAGAATTGAAAACCCCACTTTTATGTGGTATTCTATAAATTGAAAAAGAGTTCTCTGCCGCAGGATATTGACTGCGGTTTGTGACAAAAAGAAAAGGAGAAACCATGAAACTAGCTTCCTTACTGGAAAATCTGCAATACAAGGTCCTGCAGGGAGATCCCTGCCCGGATATCTCGGCGGTGGTTTATGATTCCCGGAAAGTGGAACCGGGCTGCCTGTTTATCTGCATCCGCGGGGCCGTGGCGGACGGTCATTCCTTCGCCCGGAAAGCCGCAGAGGAAGGCGCGGCGGCGCTCCTCACGGAGGAACCGGTGGAGGTTCCCGAAAATGTGACGGTGATCTGCGTGGAGGATACCCGCTATGCCATGGCATTCGTATCCGCAGCCTGGTTCGGCCATCCCGCCCGGCAGCTGAAGACCATCGGGATCACCGGGACAAAAGGAAAAACCACGACCACCTACATGGTCCGTTCGATCCTGGAAAACGCCGGCTACAAGGTAGGGCTGATCGGGACCATCGAAGCCATCATCGGCGACCGACGGATCCCGGCCGCCAACACAACGCCGGAATCCTACGTGATCCAGCAGTATTTCCGCGAGATGGCGGATGCGGGCTGCGACTGCGTGGTGATGGAGGTCTCTTCCCAGGGACTGATGCTTCACCGCACGCAGGGCTTTGTCTTTGACTACGGGATCTTCACGAATATCGAACCGGATCATATCGGTCCCAACGAGCACCGGGATTTCGACCATTATCTTTCCTGCAAGGCCATGCTGCTGCGGCAGTGCCGGGTGGGGATCGTGAACCGGGATGACGCCCATTTCGAGCGGATGATCGAGGGGCACACCTGTCAGCTGGAAACCTACGGCTTTTCGCCGGAGGCGGATCTCCGGGCGGAGGACTGGTCGCTGATCGGCGGCAAAGGGTATCTGGGGATCGCTTATCATGTGAAAGGACTGATGGATTTTCCCGTGGAGATCGATATACCGGGACGTTTCAGCATCTACAATTCGCTGACGGCCATCGCCATCTGCCGGCACTTCCGGGTCTCGGAGGAGGATATCATCCGCGCTCTCCGGGAAGCAAAGGTCAAGGGGCGTATCGAGATGGTCAAGGTCTCGGAAGACTTCACCCTCATGATCGACTATGCCCATAACGCCATGGCGCTGGAAAGCCTGCTCACCACGCTCCGGGAATACAACCCCCACCGGCTGGTATGCCTGTTTGGCTGCGGCGGAAACCGTTCCAGACTGCGCCGGTACGAGATGGGAGAAGTATCCGGACGGCTGGCGGATCTGACCATCATCACCTCCGACAATCCGCGGGACGAGGATCCCCAGGCCATCATTGACGACATCAAGACCGGGATCGGAAAGACCGACGGAAAATATGTGGAGATCGCGGACCGGAAAGAGGCCATTGCCTATGCCATTCATCACGGCGAACCGGGCGATATCATCGTGCTGGCGGGAAAAGGCCACGAGGATTATCAGGAGATCCGCGGCAAGAAATATCCTATGGATGAGAGGGTTCTGATCGCCGAGATCCTTGCAGAGCAGCCATTATGAAATATGCGGGAGTCATTATTGATATTTCCCATGAAAAGGTAGACCGAAGCTTCACCTACCGCATTCCGGAGGAGATGGAAAAGGATCTGCGGATCGGCATGGTCGTACGAGTGCCCTTCGGGCGGGGCGACCATTCCCGGAAGGGATATGTGGTCAGCATTTCGGAGGAAAGCGGCTATGACCCTTCCCTGGTGAAAACGATCCTTTCGGTGGAAAATTCGGAGGAAACCACGGAGTCCAGGATGATTGTCCTGGCAGCCTGGATCCGGGAAACCTATGGATGCACCATGATCCAGGCGCTGCGCACCGTCTTTCCCATTCAGGAAAAGATGCGGAACAAGGAGAAAAGAAGGATCTGTCTGGCGGTTGAACGGGCTGTAGTGGAAGAGAAGCTCGCTGGCCTTTCCCCGTCCCGGTACAAAGCACGGATCCGTCTGCTGGAAGCCCTGCTTGCGGCAGGGGATGAGGGCCTGGACGGGACTGCGGCGGCCAGGACGCTGGGCGCGGTTCCTTCCGTCACCGGACCGCTGGTGCGGGAAGGACTGATCCGGATCGAGGAAGATAATACCTGGCGGATCCCCTTTGACCGCGATTCTCTTCCGAGGGAAATGCCGAAACAGCTGAACCCGGAACAGAGCGAGGCTCTTGCGCAGATCCTGGAGGAATGGGAAACGGATGCACCCCGGCCGGTCCTTCTTCACGGCGTGACCGGCAGCGGCAAGACCGAGGTGTACATGGAACTGATCCGGAGGGTTCTGTCCGAAGGAAAACAGGTGATCGTCCTGATCCCGGAGATCGCTCTGACCTATCAGACGCTCCGGAGATTCTACGCGCAGTTCGGAGATCAGGTGTCGGTCCTTCATTCCAGACTGTCCGCCGGGGAACGGTATGACCAGTTTCGGCGGGCCAGAGAAGGGGATGCCCGGATCATGGTGGGGCCGCGCTCTGCGCTTTTCACGCCCTTTTCCAGTCTGGGGCTGATCATCATCGACGAGGAACATGAGCCTGCCTACGCCAGTGAGTCCACCCCCCGCTACCACGCGAGGGAAACCGCGGTATTCCGGGCTTCCGAAGAGGGAGCAAGGGTGGTGATGGGATCGGCGACGCCATCCATGGAGGCGTATTTTAAGACCTGCTCCGGAGAATACCGGCTGGTCAGCCTGAAGGGGCGGTATGAGGAGCGTGCTCTGCCGGCAGTATCGGTGGTGGATATGCGCCGGGAAATGCAGGAGGGCAACCGTTCCATCCTGAGCCGGACCCTGGCGGAAGCGATGAAGACGAGCCTGGACCAGGGCGGACAGGTGATGCTGTTTCTGAACCGCCGGGGATATGCGGGGTTTGTTTCCTGCCGTTCCTGCGGGTATGTGGTGAAATGCAGGCACTGTGATGTGTCCTTGTCCCAGCATCGGAACGGGAAAATGATCTGCCATTACTGCGGCTACGAGACCGAGACGCCGGTGGTGTGCCCTTCCTGCGGATCCCGGTATATCGGAGGATTCCGCGCCGGCACCGAGCAGGTGGAGCAGGTGGTCGCAAAGGCCTTCCCGGAGGCGCGGATCCTCCGTATGGATCTGGATACCACGAGGGCCAAGGGAAGCTACGACTCGATCCTGTCTGCCTTTACCACGCATTCGGCGGACATCCTGATCGGGACCCAGATGATCGTGAAGGGGCACGACTTTCCGGATGTGACGCTGGTGGGCATCATTTCGGCGGATCTGTCCCTCAATGAGTCGGATTTCCGGAGCGGGGAGCGGACCATGCAGCTGCTGATGCAGGCGGCGGGCCGTGCGGGAAGAGGCAGCAGAAACGGCATGGCGGTGATACAGACCTATCATCCGGAGCATTACAGCATCAAAGCGGCTGCTTCCCACGATTATGAGAGCTTTTACAAAGAAGAAATATCCTACCGGATGCTGATGGAATATCCGCCCTGTTCCCACATGCTGATCCTGCATGCCACCTGTGAGAATGAAGAACTGCTGCAGAAGGGCATGTTTTTCCTCCGGCAGTTTGCGGAGCGGAATCAGGACCGGACCGGGATCCGGATCATCGGACCGGCACCGGAAAGCATCGGCAGGATCAAGGATATGTACAGGATGGCCCTGTATCTGCGCCATCCGGAAGAAAAACTGCTGATCCGTATCCGGAAGAATCTGGAAAAATATATCGAAGCGAATACCGGCTTCCGGACGATTTACATACAATATGAACTGCGATGACGAAGGGAGAAGACGATATGGCACTGCGAACGATCCGCACGGAGGGGGATCCCGTCCTTACAAAACCGTGCAGAACAATTGATAAAATGACAGCAAGACTGAGGACCCTGGCAGAGGATATGCTGGACACGATGTATGACGCAAACGGCGTCGGTCTGGCCGCCCCGCAGGTGGGGATCCTCAAGCGGCTTGTGGTGATCGATGTGGGAGAGGGCCCGCTCATCCTGATCAATCCGGAAATCGTGGAGAGTGACGGAGAACAGACCGGGGATGAGGGCTGCCTGAGCGTTCCCGGAATGGCCGGCCAGGTTACCCGGCCGAACCATGTGATCGTGAAAGCCCAGGATCTGGATCTGAATCCCATCCAGGTGGAGGGAGAGGAGCTGCTAGCCCGGGCCTTGTGTCACGAGATCGACCATCTTTCCGGAAAACTGTATACCAGTCTTGTGGAAGGGGAGCTTCATGCGGTGACCTACGAAGAAGAGGAAGAAGCGGATGAGTGAGAACAGATATGCCGACAGAAGGATCGTCTATATGGGGACGCCGGATTTTGCGGTTCCTCCCCTTGCGATGCTGTCGGAAGAGGGCTATCAGGTGGTCGGAGTGGTGACCCAGCCGGACAAGCCCAAGGGCAGAGGAAAGACGCTGCAGGCAACGCCGGTGAAGGAAGAGGCCCTGAAGCACGGGATCCCGGTCTTTCAGCCGGTGAAGGTGCGGGAGGAAGGGTTCTTCGAAATTCTCCGGGACCTTGCTCCGGATATCATCATTGTGGCGGCCTTCGGGCAGATCATACCGGAACGGATCCTTACCCTGCCCCGCTTCGGCTGCGTGAACATTCACGCGTCTCTTCTGCCACGATACAGAGGCGCGGCGCCGATCCAGCATGCCCTGATCAACGGAGATAAGGAGACGGGCGTGACCCTGATGCAGATGAGCATGGGGCTGGACACGGGAGACATGCTGAACCATATCGTTGTGCCCATCACGCCGGAGGATACCGGAGGCAGTCTTTTTGACCGGCTTTCGGATACCGGAGCCCGGCTTCTGAAGGAGTCGCTGCCGGATCTTTTTGAGGGACGGCTCATCCCGGTACCTCAGCCGGAGGAGAGCCCGACGCCCTATGCCTCCATGATCCGGAAGGAGATGGGGGATATGGACTTTACAAAGGATGCCGCATACCTGGAACGCCTGGTGCGCGGCCTGTCGCCGTGGCCGGGTGCCTATACCCATATCAACGGCAAAACCCTGAAAATCTGGAAATCCGCCGTATGCGGGGAAGAAGAAACCCCGGCGGCGCCCGGTACGATCCTTTCCGCCGGAAGGGAAGGGATCCGGGTGCAGTGCGGCTCCGGAATCCTCGTTCTCAAAGAGGTACAGCTGGAGGGGAAAAAAAGAATGGATACGGATGCCTTCCTCCGGGGGTTCCGCGTGGAGAAGGGAACGGTTTTTACCAGAACGGAATGACACTGAAAAGGAGGGCCCGGAATGTATTATGGAGGAAGAGGGATCGGCTTTGGATGGTTTGATCCCACCTATCTGCTTCTGATCGCAGGAGCACTGATCTCCCTGGCCGCATCGGCCAGCCTGAAATCCACATTTGCCAGATATTCGAAAATACCCTGCGCCTCCCGGATCACCGGAAGGGATACGGCGCTCCGGATCCTGCAGGCGGCCGGTATCCGCGATGTACAGGTGACGGCGGTCCAGGGCAGTCTTACCGATCATTATGATCCGAGAAACAAGACGGTTTCCCTGTCGGAACCGATCTTTGGCCATTATTCCCTGGCAGCGGTGGGCGTGGCAGCCCACGAGTGCGGCCATGCGATGCAGCATGCGGAAAACTATGCGCCTCTGGCGATCCGGTCGGCCATCGTTCCGGCAGCGAACATCGGCTCGACCCTGAGCTGGCCCATTTTCGTGGCGGGCCTGATTTTTTCGCTCCGGCCGCTTGTCATGGCAGGGATTGTCCTGTTTTCCCTGGCGGTCCTGTTTCAGCTGGTCACGCTTCCGGTTGAATTCAACGCCAGCAGGAGAGCGCTTGCGATGCTGGTGCAGACAGGGATCCTCGGGGAGGAAGAAAACAAAGGTGCCCGCAAAGTACTGACGGCCGCGGCCCTTACGTATGTCGCATCGCTGGCGGCCTCCGTGCTGCAGCTGCTGCGGCTGATCGCGCTGGCGAACGGAGGAAGCAGACGTGACAGGTAGCGGAATCAACACAAGAGAACTGGTGCTGGATATCCTTCTGGAGATCGAGGAGGGAGCTCCCAGCCATATAGCGATCCGGGAAGCACTCGGAAAATACCAGTATCTGCCGAAGAAGGAAAGAGCCTTTGTCACGAGAGTGATCGAAGGAACGCTGGAATACCGGCTGCAGCTGGATTATATCCTTAATCTTTACTCCTCCGTGACCGTGGGGAAAATGAAACCGGTAATCCGGGAGATCCTGCGGATGTCGGTCTATCAGCTGCGGTACATGGACAGTGTACCGGACAGCGCGGTGGTGAACGAAGCGGTGAATCTCACCCAGAAAAGGGGCTTTTACAATCTGAAGGCCTTTGTGAACGGCGTGCTCCGGACCATTGCCCGGGAAAAGGACGCCATACCATGGCCCTCCCGGGAGGAGGATCCGGCCCGATTCCTGTCGATCCGGTATTCCATGCCCCCTTATCTCACCGAAAAATGGATCGCTGATTACGGGGCAGAGACGACGGAAACCATGCTGAAGGATTTTGTGACCGAAAAGCCGATCACCGTCCGCTGCCGGACGTATCTCACGGATCCCGCCCAGGTACGGAAAAGCCTGGAAGCCCAGGGCGTCCGTGTGGAGCCGGCTCCTTATCTTCCCTACGCCTTCCGGATCTCGGGGTATGACCATCTGATGGAACTGGATGCCTTCCGGGAAGGCAAAATCATCGTCCAGGATGTGAGCTCCATGCTGGTGGCGGAGGCGGCTGCGCCGGAACGGGGCAGCTTCGTGCTGGATCTGTGCGCGGCGCCCGGAGGAAAAAGCCTTCATATCGGAGACAAGATGGAAGGCTACGGCCAGGTGGAGGCCAGGGACATCAGCGAGTCCAAGATCCGCCTGATCGAAGAGAACATCCAGCGGATGCGCTGCATCAATGTCCAGACCAGGGTGCAGGATGCGACGGTTTTCGACATGGAATCGGAGCTGGCGGCAGACATCGTCCTGGCGGATGTACCCTGCTCCGGGTACGGCGTGATCGGCCGGAAGCCGGAGATCAAATACAGGATGACACCCCAGAGGCAGGAGGAGATCGTGGGTCTGCAGAGGCTGATCCTGGATCGTGCCCAGGAGTATGTAAAATCCAGGGGCGTCCTGATCTACAGTACCTGTACCATTGCAAAAGAAGAGAACGAAGAGAACATGATGTGGTTTCTGAACCATTATCCCGCCTTCCGGCTGGAGAGCCTGGATCCGTACCTTCCGGAAGCGCTGCACTGTGAGAGCACCGGGCTCGGCTATCTCCAGCTGCTTCCCGGGATCCATGGGACAGACGGCTTCTTCATTGCGCGATTCAGAAGGAAGTAAGGGATGGAGGATATCAAGTCACTGACAATCGAAGAGCTCACCTCCCTTATGGTATCGATGGGGGAAAAGCCTTTCCGGGCCAGGCAGGTCTATTCCTGGATGCATAAGCATCTGGTCTCGTCGTATGATCAGATGAGCAACTTGCCCAAAAGCCTGCGGGAAAAGCTTTCCGCATGGCCGCTTACCGTGCTGGAAAAGCTGGCCGTGCAGGTTTCCTCGCTGGACGGGACCCGGAAATATCTGTTTCGTCTGTCGGACGGGAACGTGATCGAAAGCGTCCTCATGCGGTATCAGCACGGCAATTCGGTGTGTATTTCGTCCCAGGCGGGCTGCCGTATGGGCTGTCGTTTCTGTGCTTCCGGCATCGGGGGACTGGTACGCAGCCTGACCGCTTCGGAGATGCTGGATCAGGTCTACCGGATCCAGGAGGATACGGGGGAACGGGTTTCCAACGTGGTCGTGATGGGGACCGGAGAGCCCCTGGATAATTATGAAAACCTGCTGCGGTTCATCCGGATCCTGACCGGTCCGGAAGGACTTACGATCAGTCAGAGGAATATCACGGTTTCCACCTGTGGACTGGTGCCGAAGATCCATGATCTGGCGGAAGAGAAGCTGGCCATCACGCTGGCCATCTCTCTTCATGCTCCGAATGATGAAAAAAGGCGGGAGCTGATGCCGGTGGCCAACAAATATTCCATCGAAGAGCTGCTGGACGCCTGCCGGGTTTATTTTGAAAAGACCGGCAGGAGGATCACCTTTGAATACAGCCTGGTGTCAGGGGTCAATGACAGGGAGGCGGAAGCCAGGGAACTGGCCGGAAGGATCGCAGACCTGAACTGTCATGTCAACCTGATCCCGGTCAACCCCGTGAAAGAACGGACATACCGGCGTTCCCTCCGCCCGGATGTGGAGAAATTCAAAAATATCCTTGAAAAATGCGGAATAAATGTTACTATTAGAAGGGAAATGGGCGCGGATATAGACGGCGCCTGCGGACAGCTCAGAAGACGTTATCTGGAGGATGACGAGATCTTCCGGGCAGAAAGAGAGAAGCAGCATGAGGGTATATTCGGCTACTGACGTCGGGCAGAAGCGCGAGATCAATCAGGATTATATATTTGTTTCGGTCGATCCGGTGGGCAATCTTCCGAATCTGTTTGTGGTGGCAGACGGAATGGGAGGTCATAATGCCGGTGATTTTGCATCTTCGCACGGGGTCAATACCCTGGTGGAGCAGATCCGGAAGGATGCAAATTACAATCCGGTCAAGGTGATCCGGTATGCGATCGAAGCGGCCAATACCGCTCTGCTGAACGATGCGTCCGGCAACGAGAATCTGCAGGGCATGGGGACCACGATGGTCGTATGTACCATTGTCGGCCAGTATGCTTATGTGGCCAATATCGGAGACAGCCGGCTGTATGTCGTACAGAATGCCATCCGGCAGGTCACCCGGGACCATTCCCTGGTGGAAGAGATGGTGCGTCTCGGCGAGATCAACGCGGAGGAGGCAAGGACGCATCCGAAAAAAAATATCATTACCAGAGCACTTGGCGCCGAGAAAACGGTTGAAGTCGACTTTTTTGACCTGAAACTGGAGGCGGGCAGCACCATTCTGATGTGCTCGGACGGTCTGAGCAACATGGTGGAGGATTCCAGAATGGAAGAAATCATCCTCGGACCGGAGAAGGATCTGAGCCGGAAGGGCAAGGAACTGATCCGGGAGGCCAATCAGAACGGTGGGAAGGACAACATCGCGGTCATACTGATCGAACCGTTTGTGAACGAGGTAACCATATGAGAGCGGCGCTTTCATATCTGCCGTATTGACTCAGTAAACGCGTCAAGGAGAGGAAAGTATGTTGAAGACAGGCATGATCATTGCAGAACGCTACGAGATCCTTGCAAAGATAGGAACCGGCGGGATGGCGGATGTATACAAAGCCAAGGACCATAAGCTGAACCGTTTTGTGGCGGTGAAGGTGCTGAAACCGGAATTCCGTGAGGATACCACATTCATACGTAAGTTTAAGAGTGAAGCCCAGGCTGCGGCCGGACTTACGCATCCCAATATCGTCAATATCTATGACGTGGGGGATGATGAGGGCGTTTACTATATCGTGATGGAGCTGATCGAAGGCATCACGCTGAAGGAATACATCTCCAAAAAAGGCAGGCTGTCCGTAAAGGAAGCGACCAGCATCGCGATCCAGGTCTCCATGGGTCTGGAAGCGGCCCACAGCCATAATATCGTTCACAGGGATGTAAAACCGCAGAATATCATCATTTCGACGGACGGCAAGGTCAAGGTGACGGATTTCGGCATTGCCCGGGCGGCCTCTTCCAACACCATCAGCTCGAATGTGATGGGATCCGTTCACTACAGCTCTCCAGAACAGGTCCGGGGCGGCTACAGTGACGAAAAGAGCGACATTTATTCCCTGGGTATTACGATTTACGAGATGGTGACCGGCCGGGTTCCCTTCGACGGAGATACCACTGTGGCCATCGCCATCAAGCATCTGCAGGAGGAGATGGTGCCGCCCAGCTCCTATGCGCCGGATCTGCCTCACAGCCTGGAACAGATCATCTACAAATGTACGCAGAAAAGCGTGGACCGCAGATATGCGAAGATGGAGGACGTGATCGCGGACCTGAAGCATTCGCTGATCGATCCGCAGGGAGATTTTGTCAAGCTGAATATCGTGGACGGGGCAACCAAGACCAAGGTCATTCCCGAAAAGGAAGTGGACGAGATCAAACAGTCCGCCCGTATCCAGCAGACTCCTCCGCCCATGACGGAGAAGGAAGAGATCGAACAGCTGGAGAAGGAGCTGCGGAACGAAGAGCTGGACTATGAAGAATACAAGGCAGAAATGAAGCGAAGCTCCGGCAGAAAGAAAAAGAAGAGGCGCGGAAGCAGCCGGATCGTTCCCATCGTCCTGCTGATCCTGGGAGCGGCAGCGCTGATCGCGGCCATTATTTTCCTCGTCAAGAGAAGCGGACTTCTGGAAACACGGATCAGTCCGGACACGGAGCAGACAGCCCAGAGCGGCAATGAAGAGCAGGAGGCCCAGCCGATTCTGGTTCCGGATATCGTGGGCAAAACCGAGGCGGAAGCCAGAGAACTGCTGAATGAGCAGCATCTGGGCATGCAGATCAAAGGCGAAGAGCTTTCCCGGCAGCCCCAGGGCACCATCAGCCGGCAGGAACCGGAAGCCGGCACGGCGGTGGAAGAAAATTCCACGGTTCATTACTATGTAAGCCAGGGACTGCTGGAGCAGGAGATCCCGAGGTTTGACGGTACCACCGGCATAGAGGCCCAGGAGAAGCTGGAATCCATGGGATTGATCGTGGATGTCCAGAAGGAGTACAGTCCCATGGGGATCGACGGATATGCGGAGGTCGAACCGGGTTATGTGGTGCGGGTATCTCCGGAAGCCGGAACGAGCGTGGAGCCCGGCACCACCGTGACTCTGGTGGTAAGCCGTGGCATCGATTACGGCTCAGCCGCCCTGATGCCGAATGTGGTGGGCAAGACAAAGAATGATGCGCTTACGACCCTCGGGAAGTTTATTGATATTCAGATCGTGGAAGAACAGAACGGCACCGTGCCGGAGGGTGAAGTGATCGCCCAGAGCGTGGAGCCGGATACCATGGTGGATCCGGACCAGCCGGTGACTCTGACCATCAGTACCGGAAACCGGAGTCCCGAAGAGCTGGCCGCACAGAGAGAAGCACAGGAACAGGCCAGCACGGAGAATGCGGCCGCAGCCGCCGGCGAGGTGTGGAAATGCAGACAGCGTCTGAACACGCCGGAGGGCTATGAAGGAGGTCCGGTGCGGCTGGAGCTGGTGCAGGATGTGGGCGGACAGCCCGCCGCTTCCCTGATCGTTGACGGCGAGACCCTGGAATTTCCGTATCAGCTGGATCTGACGGGAGCTCCCGGCGTAGCCCAGGGAATCATCTATGTCTACGAACAGAAAAACGGCACGTATGAGGAGCTGGGACATTACAGCATCACCTTTGAGAAAGTCGGGTAATGCATGCGCGGCAAGATCATAAAAGGGATTGCAGGATTTTATTATGTCTACGCAGAGGACGATGTGACCTATGCCTGTAAGGCGAGAGGGATTTTCCGGAAGGATAAGCAGAAGCCTCTGGTGGGCGATGATGTGGAATTTACGATAACCGACACAAAAGATCTGGAAGGGAGCATCGACCGGATCCTTCCCCGGAGGAATCAGCTGATCCGGCCGGCCGTGGCCAATGTGGATCAGGCCCTGATCATCTTCGCCGTAAAGGACCCGGAACCGAACTTCCTGACCCTGGACCGTTTTCTGGTGATGATGGGCATGCAGAACATTCCTGTGACCATCAGCTTTTCCAAGACGGATCTGGTACCGGAGGAAGAAGCGGAACGGCTGCGGGCCGTCTACGACACCACCGGGTACACCGTGCTGTGCACAAGCCTGGAAATGGAGAAGGGGATCGAAGAGGTCCGGCATTTTCTGGCCGGAAAGACCACGGTGGTGGCAGGACCCTCCGGCGTGGGAAAATCCTCTCTGACCAATTATCTTTCGGGGGACATCCTGATGGAGACCGGGGATATCAGCCGCAAGCTGAAACGCGGAAAGCAGACGACCCGGCACGCCCAGGTGATTCCCATAGGGAAGGATACCTTTCTGGTGGATACGCCGGGGTTCACTTCGCTGTCTCTTACGGGACTTGAGGAGCAGGAGCTGAAGGGTTTCTTTCCGGAATTCAGACCTTTTGAAGAAAATTGCCGGTTTCTTGGATGCCGGCATATTCATGAACCGGATTGCGGTGTAAAGGAAGCGCTGCAGGATGGACAGATCAGCGGACAGCGCTATGCGGATTATGTGAGCCTGTTTCAGGAACTGGCGGAACAGAGGAGGTACTGATGAACGCTGCGGAACTTTGCCCTTCGATCCTTTCAGCTGATTTCTGGCGCCTTGGAGAGCAGATCCGGACGGTGGAGGAGAACGGATGCCGGATCCTTCATTTTGATGTGATGGACGGTGATTTCGTTCCGTCGATCTCTTTCGGGATGCCGGTTCTCCGGACAATCCGTAAGGAAACGAGCATGCTGATGGACGTGCATATGATGGTGCGGGAGCCCGTGCGGTATGTCCGTGATTTTGCGGACTGCGGGGCGGATTCCATCACCGTGCATCTGGAGGCCTGTTCAGATGTTGAAGCAACCCTGCAGGCGATTCTGGACTGCGGTCTGACCGCCGGAATTTCCGTAAAGCCGGGCACCCCGGTGGAGGAGGCTTTTCCGTATCTTCACCTGTGCAGGATCCTGCTGGTGATGACGGTGGAGCCGGGCTTTGGCGGGCAGGATTATATTGAATCCTCCACGGAAAAGATCCGCAGGGCGAAGGCCTACATCGACGAAAAGGGGCTGGACTGCAAAATTCAGGTGGACGGGGGTATTCACAAAAGAACCCTCCCGATTGCGGTCCGTGCCGGCGCATCCCTCCTGGTAGAGGGCTCCGGCGTTTTCCGGGGCGACATTGCGGAGAATATCCGGCAGGTGAAGGAACAGATCGCCGGCCTCGGGGAAGAATGAGAAACAGTAAGGATACCCATATGAAAAAAACATATGATACGATCATTATCAGCGGGGGCAATATCGAAAAGGATTTTGCCCTCGCTTTTCTTGAAAAAAACCGGGACGCGTTCCTCATCGCGGCAGATGCGGGGATGCGTTTTCTGGAGCAGAACAATATACTCCCCGACCTGGCCATCGGGGATTTTGACAGCATCACGCCGGAAGCGGAGAAGCGCATGGCGGAGCTGGAGAAAGACGGACTGCGGGTGATCCGGCTTCGCCCGGAGAAGGATGTCTCGGACACGCAGGCGGCCTTCCTGCACGCCGTGGAGAACGGCAGCCGGAGGATCGCCCTTCTGGGCTGTACGGGAACACGTCTGGATCATGTGGTGGCGAACATCAGTCTGCTTGTGCTGGCGAGGGAAGCCGGCGGAGAAGCGGTGATCCTGGACAGCAACAACCGGATCTCCCTGGTCCTTCCGGGAACGGAGCTGAAAAAAGAAGAAGTGAAGAGCCGCTATGTCTCCTTCTTCCCCTTCGGCGGCGATGTGACGGGACTCACGCTTACAGGGTTCAAATATCCGCTGCGGGACTTTCTGCTTCGTCCCCGGGACAGCGGACTGACGGTGAGCAATGAGATCGCGGCGGAGACCGCAGTCGTCCGGTATGCCTCCGGAAATCTGATCATGATCGAATCTTCAGATTGAAAGCAGACGGCGCAGTTTGCGTTAGAATAATGGTTGTTTACGGAAAAAAAGTCTGTTCGAAGGTTTTCATGCTAAGATACTATCAGTAAATTTTGACAGGGAGGGTATCCGGATGAGAAAACTTTGCATTAATGATGATTGGAAAGTACATCCTCTCAGCAGAGAGGGAGAGACGAAGACCGTAAATCTTCCGCATGACGCGATGATCGATGAGCCGCGGGCGCAGGAAAGCCAGGGCGAAGGAAACATCGGCTGGTACATCGGCGGGGATTATGAATATACGAAAATTCTGGCCGTGCCTGCAGAATGGAAAGAAAAAACAGCCGTCCTTGAGTTTGAAGGCGTTTACCACAATGCGGAAGTGTATGTAAACGGAGAAAAAGCTGCGTTCCGTCCCTACGGGTATACAAATTTCTATGTCACGCTGGACGAGTTCCTGAAATACGGCGAAGACAATGAGATCCGCGTGATCGCCCAGAATGGGGACCAGCCGAACAGCCGCTGGTATTCCGGCACCGGCATCTACCGCCCGGTGAATGTATGGCTCGGAGATGCAAAGCATATCGGGCTGAACGGCGTCCGCATCCGGACCATGGATTATCAGACCAAAGCCATCGAGGTCCGGGTCAAGGTGTCAGAGCCTGGAGAGGTGAATGTACAGATCCTGAACGGAGAAAAGGTTCTGGCAGAAAAGAAGAATGTCACCGATACCAATGAGGCGGTATTCCTCCTGGAGGTTCCGGGGGCAAAGCTCTGGAGCACGAACCACCCCCACCTTTATACGGCACGGGTACAGTTCGGTGAGGATGTGGTGGAGGAAACCTTCGGAATCCGTACGCTGGCCTGGGATACCAAAAAAGGCCTGACCATCAACGGCAAGAGAGTGATCCTTCGCGGAGCCTGCATCCATCACGATAACGGACCGCTGGGCGCCTGCGCTTTCCCGGAGGCGGAAGAGCGGAAGGTGCGCCTGCACAAGGAAAACGGCTACAACGCGCTGCGCAGTGCCCATAATCCCTGCTCCAAGGCGATCCTGGATGCCTGCGACCGGCTTGGCGTGCTCATGATGGATGAGTATGTGGACGCCTGGAC
>CAMOUV010000013.1 GCA_946626695.1 uncultured Blautia sp. | reverse complement strand
CGTCCGGAGCAATCGATATCCCTCCATATTGCATTTCCAAGTGCAGTCATAGTATAATAGGATTTCCGAGAAAACCACAGTGAGGACAAAAAGATGATCTTTGATACACATGCACATTACGACGACAAGGCTTTTGAGGAAGACCGCGTGGAACTGCTCACTTCCCTTCCGGACAACGGGATCGGGAACGTGGTGAATGTCTGCGCTTCCATCAACAGTCTGAAACGGATCCTGCCGCTGACGGAAGCCTTTCCCTATGTCTGGGGCGCCGCGGGCGTGCACCCGGATTACGCCGAAGAGATGACCGCGGAAACACTGGAAGAAGTCCGGCAGGTTTCCAGGCATGAAAAGATCGTGGCCATCGGAGAGATCGGGCTGGATTATTACTGGCATAAAGAGCCGGAAAATCATAAACGGCAGCAGGAAATGTTCCGCGCCCAGATGGACATCGCCCGGGAAGAGGAGCTCCCCTTCATGATCCACTCCAGGGATGCGGCGGAGGACACGCTTACGATCGTCAGGGAATATATGAACAAGGGAATGTACGGCGGAATCCTGCACTGTTATTCCTACGGGGTCGAACATGCCCGGGAATATGTAAAGATGGGCCTGTATCTTGGAATCGGCGGCGTGGTGACCTTTACCAACGGCCGGAAGCTGAAGGAGGTCGTGGGAGAGGTGCCCCTGGAAAGGATCGTGCTGGAGACGGACTGTCCGTATCTGGCGCCGGTGCCCTATCGGGGAAAAAGAAACTGTTCCCTGTACCTTCCATATGTAGTGACGGCGATCTCGGAGATCAAAAATGTTCCCGAGGAAGAAGTCATCCGGGTGACGGAGGAAAATGCCCGGAAGCTGCTGCTTCAGGAACAAATGTGAAAATGAAAATCGTTTTTATATTGACAATTCGTCATAGCCGCGCTATGATAGGAAAGTCATCACAGAGGGAGCTGTATTCTCATTACGGACAGCTCCTTTTATATTGTGGATTCATCAGGAATCTTCGGCTGGCAAATATGTTCTTGCAGATGTCCAGCTTTTCGACGGACTTACTGATTTTGAATGTACGTGGATGGCAGACACTTGTGTCTGACAGACGCGAACAGACAAAATCGGGAAGTCAGGAGAAGGATGGACATGCAAAACATATTTGCCAGCCGAAGATTCCGTCACGCATTCCTTTTCACCGGAGGAAGTTTCAATATGAATATTAAAAGCCAATATAAAACGAAACACAGAGAGGAACTGATCGCGTATCTGGAGACGGTTGCGGGACAGCATGTCACGGTGAGCGATGTCTGCGCATATTTTCAGACCCTGGGGAAACCAATGGGAACCGCAACGGTGTACCGCCAGATGGAACGGTTGGTCAGCGAGGGCATGGTCAACAAGTACATTATCGATGCCAACAGCCCGGCCTGTTTTGAATACATCGGAAGTCAGGAGCACTGCTGCGAGCCGGTGTGTTTTCACTGCAAGTGCGAACGATGCGGTGTCCTGATCCACCTGCACTGCGATGAGCTGGAAGGAATCGCGGCTCATCTGCAGGAGCATCATCGTTTTACTCTGAATCCGATGCGGACGGTGTTTTACGGGATCTGCGATCGCTGTGCGGCGGAAGAGGCGGCGGAAGCCGGGAAACAGCCGGACGAAGCGCAGAAGTGACGAATGGAGGAGAGCAGAAATGGCACAGATCACATGCAAGGATCTGACCTTGGGATATGAGACGGGCGTGGTGGCGGAGCACATCAGCTTTTCGGTGGAGGAGGGCGATTACCTCTGCATCGTGGGAGAAAACGGTTCCGGCAAGTCCACGTTGATGAAAACGCTTCTGGGGCTTACGCCGCCCCTTGGCGGAAAAATCGAGACCGGGGACGGACTCCGGCTTACCGAGATCGGGTATCTGCCTCAGCAGACCGTGGTTCAGCGGGATTTTCCGGCTTCGGTGAGGGAGATCGTCCAGTCCGGCTGTCAGGCCCGGAAAGGGCTGCGTCCCTTCTATAACAAGGAAGAGAAACGGATCGCGGAGGAGGCTATGGACCGGATGGGGATCCGGCAGTTTGAGAACCATTGCTACCGGGAACTGTCCGGAGGGCAGCAGCAGAGAGTGCTGCTGGCCAGAGCTCTGTGCGCAACCCGGAAGATCCTGCTTCTGGATGAACCGGTGTCCGGGCTGGATCCCATCGCATCGGCGGACATGTATCAGCTGATTCGTGAGCTGAACCGGGAGGGAATCACGATCATCATGATCTCCCATGACCTGGGGGCGGCCGTGCAGGATGCAAACCGGGTGCTGCATATCGGAAAAAATGTTTTTTTCGGAACCCGGGACGAATATCTGGCCAGCAGCATCGGCCGTTATTACATGATGGCGGAGGAGGAAAAATTCTGAGAGAGCATTCTCCGGAAAAGAGGCTTTTATGATACAGAAACTGTCATTATATTTATCCTATCCCTTTGTGCGCTACGCCCTGATCGTGGGCGTGCTGATCGCGTTGTGTTCTTCTTTGCTGGGGGTCACACTGGTTCTGAAGCGCTTTTCCTTTATCGGCGACGGGCTGTCCCACGTGGCTTTCGGCGCCATGGCGATCGCCAGTGTGCTGAAGGTGACGAACACCACCGTGGTGATTCTGCCGGTGACCATGATCTGCGCCGTGCTTCTGCTGCGGACCGGACAGAACACGAAGATCAAAGGGGATGCGGCCATCGCCATGATTTCGGTCGGAGCGCTGGCCTTCGGGTACCTGCTGATGCATTTGTTTTCCACCTCCTCCAATCTTGCGGGAGATGTGTGCAGCACCCTGTTCGGTTCCACCTCTTTCGTCACCCTGACGAAGAAGGATGTCTGGCTGTGTGTGATCCTTTCGGTGATCATTCTGGCGGTGTTTGTGTTTTTTTATCACAAGATCTTTGATGTGACCTTCGATGAAAATTTTGCAAGAGCGGTGGGAACCCGGGCGGACACCTACAACCTGCTGATCGCTGTGATCATTGCGCTGATCATCGTGCTGGCTCTGAATCTGGTAGGGTCGCTTCTGATTTCTGCACTGGTGATCTTCCCGGCTCTTTCGGCGATGCGGGTATTCAAGAGCTTCCGGGCGGTCACGATCTGTTCGGCGGTGTTGTCGGTCGTCTGTGCCCTGACGGGTATTCTGATCTCCATCATCGCGGGAACACCGGTCGGGGCAACGATCGTGGCGGTGGATGTGGCCGCTTTCGGGATATTCTGTCTGATCGGAAGAGGCTGATGGAAAAGACGTGCAAATACCTGTAAGACGGTTGCACTTTGCGGCAGAACTGATATAATAGAGAACAGACCACGCCAGTTCTGGGAGGAGTATGGGGCAAAACCTGTATCGGAGGTGTCCGGTCTCACTCTTATCTATCCCGGGAACACGCTCCGGCTGGGGTGGTTTTATAATAACGGAACAGCATGAACACCCCGGGATCGGAAGATCCCGGGGTGTTTTATGACAGAGACGCTGCGCGTCTTGTCCGCCCGAAAGTAAGAAAGCCTTATGGAAAAATGCGGGCACTTTTCCATAAGGCTTTCTTACTTTCGGGTGCTGTTCATTGATCTATGTAATTGGCGGTATAGTCGTATTCTGCATCATAATCCAGAATGTTGATGCCCATTTTGCCGTAGTACTGGTATGCGGTCTCGTTTCCGGTGTTGGCGACCACATTTCCGTTTGGATCCAGAAGGGTTCCGTCCCAGGTCATCCGTACATTCAGCATGGAGGTGCCGGTGCTAGGCTTGACATTGATGGACATGATCTCTTCGAATTTTTTCTGCAGGTTCTTCAGGGTGAAGATGTCGCCCACATCCGCATGGACACCATGCTCGGCCGCCAGCTCTTCGGTGTAATCCTCCATAAAATAGACCCGGAAATCGGTGCGGTCGGAGTTATAATGCATCACCATGGGGTGGATCGTGGGGTCTGTGATCTCGACGGAGGAGGTTCCGTCCGGCTGGGTCGTTTTCCGGATCGTAAATTCGCCCATCCCTTCCAGCAGCTCCACAAACTGCTTCTGGCCGGAAATGAAATTTCCGAGAGAATAGAACAGAAGCATTTCGTGCCCTTCCTTGTCGGAAAGGAGGCCGTAGGGCTGCAGGGTATGGGGATGGCCGCCGATACAGACATCCACGCCCTGCTGCATCAGGAAGGTGGCCCACTGCTTTTCGTATTCGCTGGGCATGGGCTCGTCCTCGATGCCCCAGTGGGCGATGAAGACCACAACATCCGCCTGTTCCTTGGCTTTTTGGATCATTTCGCCCACCTTCTCGGAGCCCACGCTGAAGAGATCCAGCAGATAGGATTTGTCTTCGCCAAAACCAAGGCCGTTGGTTGCGTAGGCATAGCTGAGAAACGCGATGCGGATCCCGTTGACCTCCCGGACCTTGATGGTGTCCGCATCCTCCTGGGAATCGTGGATCCCCAGAAGGGTGATCTCGGGGTGCTCGGTCTTCCAGTACTGGATCGTGTTCAGAAGATAGTCTTCTCCGTAATCGTCTGCATGGTTCGTCGCGGAGTAGACCACGTCGAATCCGGTCCGGACCAGAGATTCGGCCGCCTCCGTGGGGGTGGCGAACCGCGGGTAGCCGGTGGCTACGCTGTGATCCGCAGAGAGGACCGTTTCCTGATCCACGATCGCCAGATCGGCGGAGCGGACCTTGTCGGCCACATATTCGTAATAGCGGTCATAGTTCCAGTTGTCCGGGTCAAGCTGTCCGGCTTTGATGACGCTGTCGTGGAAAAGGTTGTCGCCCACCGCCACCACCGTGGCCGTGGTGACCACCGGTTCGGAAGCCAGCCTGCGGACATTCTCTTCATCCTCCAGGTCCTGTGTCTGCTGATCCCGGACCGGCTTTTTTACCAGCTGATCATCCAGAAACAAAAACAACAGCACAAAAACGACCAGCGCGGCGATTGAGCAAACCAGGCTGATCCGGGAATTTATCTTTTCAATTTTATTTAAAGGAGCATAATCATTCTTTTTCATGGTTTTTATTATAGCAAAAAAACATCGGATTGCATATAATAGATTTAGGAAAAAATGTAAGAAACAGGAAAAGGGGAAATTCTATGTACGATCTGATCATAATCGGAGGGGGACCTGCGGGTGTGACCGCAGCCATTTATGCCTCCCGCGCACATCTTGATACATTGTGGCTAGACGACCGGTTCGTTCCCGGCGGCCAGATTTCCGACAGTGCTCTGGTGGATAACTATCCCGGGCTTCCGTCCGTAACCGGAGCGGAGCTGGGAGACCGTTTTGCAGCCCATGCCGAAGGACTGGGGCTTAAGCCGCTCCGGGAGAAGGTTCTGTCCATCGAAAAAACCTCCCGCGGAGAAGAAGATCCGAAGGGGGCTTTTGTTCTGAAGACCCGGAAGAACATCTACGAGTCCCGGACCGTGATCCTGGCTGCCGGCGCCGCCCACAGGCATCTGGACATCCCGGGAGAGGAGGAGCTCTCCGGTATGGGAGTCTCGTACTGTGCCACCTGCGACGGGGCCTTTTTCCGGGACCGGACCGCCGCGGTGATCGGCGGCGGGAATACCGCCTGTGAGGATGCGCTGTTTCTTTCCAGAATGTGCAGGCAGGTTTACCTGGTCCATCGACGGGACATGCTGCGGGCTGATGCGGTACTCCGGGACCGGGTGCAGAACTGTGAGAATATACGGGTTATCTGGAACAGTGTGCCGGAAAAGATCGAGGGAGACAGTCAGGTTTCCGGACTGGTGCTGAAGAACCGTGTGAGCGGAGAAGAAAACACCCTGGTGACGGAGGGAGTCTTTATCGCCGTGGGCATGACTCCGAACAGCGGGCTGGTCAGGGAACTTGCAGAGACTGACGAAGCCGGATACGTCTGTGCGGGGGAAGACTGTGCCACGTCCATGCCCGGACTGTATGTCGCCGGGGATGTGCGGACCAAAATGCTGCGGCAGGTGGTGACCGCCACAGCGGACGGCGCGAATGCTGTCGCTTCGGTGCAGCGGTATCTGGGCTGAAACGGAATGCGGAACGAAGAGGCTTCCGGTCCCGCCGGAAGCCTCTGTAGAAAAAGTGCACAAATATTTCGAACAATTTAAAATTGTTTCAAAAGTGTTGCACTGGTTATCCACATTTTCAGGGGCTGAAAACCCTTGAAAAATCAAGTTATTCACAAAGTTATCCACATTTTCCACAAAAATGCCGGATATCGTTTCTTTTTCCGGCAAGAACTCCCTGTGCTTGCTTTTCGGCAAAAATGACGAAAAGTGTCGATTTGAAGAAAAGGGCTTGACAAAAAACAGGGCCGGAGACCGGATCGGAATTGAAAATTTTTTTAGAAAAGTGTTGACAAGGCGGAAGGTTCGTTGTAGAATAGCTTTTGTTGACAAACAAGGCAACAAAAACAAGCGCCCTTAGCTCAGTTGGTAGAGCACCTGACTCTTAATCAGGGTGTCCAGGGTTCGAGCCCCTGAGGGCGCACTGAAGTCCATGAACTGCGATATGACGTGGTTTGTGGGCTTTTTTGCTTTGCCTGTAGAATGAGAATACAAAAACACCCCGGATCTCTGCAGTCATCTGCCTCCGGGGTGTTGCTGTCTGGGTTATTTCCGGGAGGAAAACAGGGTTCCGACTTTTTTTCCTTCCACGATATCATAGAGCTGTCCGAGATCCTTTCCGTTCATGACCAGCGTGCTGATGCCCTGGGAGGTGGCGAGCTCGGCGGCCTGCAGCTTGGTCCGCATTCCGCCGGTGCCCCGTCGGGATCCGGCGCCTCCGGCCAGCTTATAGACTTCCTCGGTGATCTCATCGATCCGGTTGATCAGCTTTGCGTCTTTGTAAAAGCGGGGATCCTTGTCAAAAAAGCCGTCGATGTCGGAGAGGATCACAAGCAGGTCGGCCCTGCACAGGATCGCGACGACCGCGGACAGCACATCGTTGTCGCTGAAGAGCTTTTCTTCGGATTCGATCTCCGTGTAGCTGACGGAATCGTTTTCATTGACGATCGGAATAATGTTCTTTTCCAGCAGCGCTTCGAAGGTGTTGGACAGGTTTTCCTTTTTCTCTTCCTGGGTGATGTCCTCGGCGTTCAGAAGGATCTGGCCCACCGTCTTGTCAAAATACCCGAAAAACTTGTCATAGAGGAACATGTTTTCGCACTGTCCTACGGCAGCCGCGGCCTGTTTCATCCGCATGCTGGTGGGACGCTCCGCCAGACGCATTTTGTTGGCCCCCACGGCGATGGCGCCGGAGGAGACCAGTACGATCTCATTTCCCATATTCTGCAGATCGGAAAGCACGAGGGCCAGTTTTTCCATCTGCCGCAGGTTGCTTTTTCCCTCCTCATTGGTCAGGGTGGAGGTGCCGATCTTGATCACGATTCTTCGTTTTTTCAGTCCCATAATAGTTTGTCTCCTGTTTTGCTGTTATAATTTATCCCGATTGGCGGCAAGACGGGCAAGGATCTGCTCCTGTGAAGCTGCGCCAAGGTTTTTCTGTTCCGCACGGGAAAGGGAAGCCGGGTCGATGGCCGGCAGATAGTCCACGATCACGTGGGTCGGACGGATCCGGGGGAAATGCGCCTCAAAAATCTCCTGGGTATTGCTGAGGGCCACAGGGATGAGAGGACAGCCGGACTTCGTCGCTACCCGGAAGCTCCCTTCGTGGAAGGGCAGCATGTCCAGTTCATCCGGATTTTTGTTGCGGGTTCCCTCCGGGAAAATGACGACCGAAATATTTCCTTTGACATACTCGGTGGCGGTCTGAATGACCTTCATCCCCTGGCGCAGGTCGTTCCGGTCCAGGAAGAGGCAGTAAAGCCTCCGCATCCAGATGTTCAGGACCGGATACCGGTTCATCTCCTTTTTGGCGACAAAGCAGGTCAGGTCCGGCATCAGGCTGTACAGGATCAGAATGTCAAAATAGCTGCGGTGATTCGCCACCAGAAGAAAAGGACGGTCCAGAGGAAGGTTTTCCCGGCCTATCTCGGTGATCCGGACGCCGCTGATTTTCATGATGAGTCTGAAAACTCCCTGAATGATGCGCAGAGAGCTGATATCCCTGGCGCGGGGCCATTTCTTTCCGATGAGCCATTCGGCAAACAGTACCGGAAGACTCAGGATCAGAAAGGAAACGACAATGATACAGACAATGATAAAACGAATCATATGTACTCCCTTCGTTTTCGCGGTCTCTCCATGCAGTATACAGAATTTTTCTGCTCCATGCAACAAAACTTTTCAGGCTGCCTGTTGAAATCCGGAGAGAAAAGATATACAATGGGGCTCGTAGAAATGTATACAAAGTACATTCAAAATGCAAAAACAAAACGGAGGTCATCGGATGCGGCTGAAAGCAATGGCAAAAATCAATCTTGCCTTGGATGTGACCGGGAAAAGACCGGATGGATATCATGATGTGAGGATGGTGATGCAGACCATCGGCATGTATGATGTGCTGGAAATGTCGGTGAAGAAGGAACCGGGGATAACCCTTTCCTCGGATCTTCCCTATATCCCGACGGACTCCCGGAATCTGGTCTGGAAGGCTGCGGATCTTCTGATGAAGGAATTTGACGTGACAAAAGGCGTCCGGATGCACCTTCATAAATTTATCCCGGTGGCGGCGGGACTTGCCGGCGGGAGCTCGGATGCGGCCGCCGCACTGCTGGGAATCAACCGGCTGTTTCATCTGGGGCTGGACCGGAAGGCTCTGATGGAGCGTGCGGTTCAGATCGGTGCCGACGTGCCCTACTGCGTACTGCGGGGCACGGCGCTGGCGGAGGGGATCGGAGAAATCCTGACACCGCTGCCTGCCATGCCCGACTGTGCCGTGCTGATCGGAAAACCGGGGATCTCGGTTTCCACCAAGACAGCCTATCAGACCCTTGATACGGAATCAATCTCCGGCAGGCCGGATATCGACGGGATGATCCGGGCCATCGAACAGAAGGATCTGCAGGGGATCACCTCCCGGATGCAGAATGTTTTTTCACCGGGGATCGAAGGACAGTATCCGGTGATCGCACAGATCCGGGAGCTGATGGAAAAGAACGGGGCCATGAAAGCGATGATGAGCGGAAGCGGGCCCACCGTCTTCGGACTGTTTTCGTCCCGGAATCAGGCGGAGAAGGCCGCGGCTGTCCTGCGGGAAAGCCGTCTTGCCAAGGTGGTGCATGTGACGGAGATCTTTCACGGATGAGCCGGGAAGCGGAGACGGATTCGATCGGAGGAGAACAGAAAATGACAGATTTTACAGTTACGATGAATGAATTTCTGCCCCTGCGTGAGGTGGTGTTTCAGACTCTCCGGCAGGCGATCCTCAAGGGAGAACTGAAGCCGGGAGAGCGTCTGATGGAAGTGGCTCTGGCGGAACGGCTCGGTGTCAGCCGGACTCCGATCCGCGAAGCCATGCGGAAGCTGGAGCTGGAAGGGCTGGTGGTCATGGTGCCCCGGAAGGGAGCGCAGGTGGCGAGCATCACCGAGAAAGACCTGACGGATGTCCTGGAGGTGCGTATCACGTTGGAAAACTTTGCCATCGAAAAGGCCTGCAGCCGGATGACAGAGGAAGAGATGGACCGGCTGTGGCTGGCTTCCAAGCAGTTTGAAAAGGCGATCCAGGAAGGAGACCTGGTCCGGATCGCGGAGGCGGATCAGTCCTTTCATGAGATCATCTACCAGGCATCGGACAACGCAAGGCTTATTCAGGTGCTTAACAATATGAGAGAACAGATTTACCGGTATCGTCTGGAGTACCTGAAGGACGAGATGTCCCGGGAAAAGCTTCTGAATGAGCACAGAAGCCTGACCAATGCCATCCGCAGCCGGGATGCCGAGGCGGCGCAGAAAGTGTCCTTTCAGCATCTTGAAAACCAGAGAAGAGCGATCATCCGCTCGATCAGAGAGAGGGAAAAAGAATGACTGATATAAGGAATGCACCGGTGGGTGTGTTCGATTCCGGCGTGGGCGGCCTGACCGTCGCACGGGAGATCATGCGGAATCTGCCCAGTGAGAAAATCGTTTATTTCGGAGATACCGCCAGGGTTCCCTACGGCAGCAAGTCCAAGGAGACGATCACGCGGTATTCGCGGCAGATCATCCGCTTCCTGATGGAACAGGATGTAAAGGCCATTGTGATCGCCTGCAACACCGCCAGCGCTTTTGCGCTGGAAACCGTCCGGCATGAATTTCCGCTGCCGATCATCGGCGTGATCCGGGCCGGAGCGGAGGTGGCCGCAGCCGGGACCCGGAACAAACGCGTAGGCGTGATCGGAACGGAGGGCACCATCGGAAGCGGGATTCATGAAGAACTGCTGCACAGCCTGGATCCGGACATCCAGGTGTTCGGCAAGGCCTGTCCTTTGTTCTGTCCCCTGGTGGAGGAGGGCTGGACCCACGATCCGCTTACCCGGGAGGTGGCGTCCAGGTACCTGAAGGAGCTGCAGGACAAGGACATAGACACACTGATCCTGGGATGTACCCATTATCCTTTGCTCCGGTCTACCATCAGGGAGATCATGGGGGAATCGGTACGGCTGGTGAATCCGGCTTACGAGACAGCTCTGGAGCTGAAAAGACTGCTTGAGAAGGAAGATCTTTGCAGCCGGGAAACGAGGGAGGAAGAGTTTCCCTACCGGTTCTATGTGAGCGATCTGGCGGAAAAATTCAAACAGTTTGCCAATTCGATTCTTCCCTATGATGTGGAGATGACCCAGAAGATCGACATTGAACGGTACTATTCTCAGCCGAAAGAAGGTGGGACAGATGGATAAAGACGTTCTGATCCGGGTGACGGGCCTTCAGATGATCAACGAAGAGGGACAGGAGGAACCGGTGGAGATGGTGGTTCCCGGATCCTATTATTATAAAAACGGTTTTCATTATCTCCGGTATGAGGAGATCGTGGATGAGAGCGGAGAGCCCACGGTCAATTATGTCAAAATGTCTCCGGCGGCCATGGAGGTCCGCAAAAAAGGGCTGATCAATGTGCATATGGTCTTTGAACGGGGAAAAAAGAACATGGCTTTTTACACCACGCCCCTCGGCACGCTGCAGATGGGGATCGCGGCCACGAGCCTGACGCTTGTGGAGGAGGAAAAAAAGCTGGATGTGAAAGTGGAATATGCGCTGGAGATGAATAACGAACATGTGGCGGACTGTTGTCTGGAGATTCAGGCCCAGACAAAGGAAGGCCCGGTTTTTGAACTGTAAACCGTAAAAAGGGGACTGAGTCATGTGACTCAGTCCCTGTTTGTTTCAGCTTTTGCGGAAACGGCTCAAAAAGCCTTTCTTTTTCTCGACCGGTTTTTCCAGGTTGCCGCGGATGCCTTTGACACCGATGATGTAGAGTCCGCTGATCTCAGCTTTGATCTCCTTTTTCAGCGGAATCAGGTCGAAGACCTTCTCATCTGCGATCAGGATGCTGATCTTGGGTCCGACCTTGGCTTTTACAATAGGAAGCTTCTGCCGCCGCATCAGCTTGGGCACCTGATCAATCACCATCTGAGGAAGACCGGAATCTTTGATGGGCATCCGTTTTTTATCGATCACCAGCATGGAAACGGTCTGCTTGGTCTCCTGCATGCGGGCTTGTTGTTCTTTCTGTTTCTTCTGGGTCTTCTTGCCGAAAAAGTACAGCGCGATCAGGACGCCGATCAGAACGACAAGAATGATCAGAAGGATAATCGTTACTTTACTCATGGGATCCTCCTCAGGCTAATAGTTTTGTTTCCGTTATTGTATCATTTTTCGCCGGGGAACGCAATGACTTTCGAAGAATGCCAAAAACGGTAAAGTAAGGATGTCGCCTTTTTTTGCTTGCATATTCAGGCTGTTTTTGCTAAAATACGCATAAAATCGAAACTAAAATGAAGGTTTGAATGTTTGAGGAGATCAGCATGAATCGCAGGAACAAAAAAGAACAACTAATCGAAGCAACTATGCAGGTCGTGGCTGAAAATGGATTGCCTTCATTTTCGATGCGGAAGGTTACCATGAAGGTGGGGGTGTCCGAGGCACTGATCTACCGGCATTTTCTCTCGAAAGAGAATCTGTTTGAGATCTGTTTTGAAAGAATCGTCTCGATACTGGGAGAGGCGCTTGAAAGCGTGAATCTTTCCGGCACAGATACGCCGGAGGGTGTCACGAACGCTGCAAAAGCCGCCTGGCTTGCCTATCTGAAGGCGCTGGTGGACAACAGCTACCGCAGCATGTTTTTCTTTGAATACAGAGAGTATTACAACGAAAAAGTATGGGCAATGAAGGATGAGATCCAGAATAATTATTTTGCTAAGTTTGCCTCGATTCTGAACCAGGTGATCGGGCAGTACGGACTCTACGAACGGGTAAAGCCTGCCTTGTTCTGGGCGTATATCACAGATGTCACCAGCTGCGCGGTAAAGAGAATGCTGCGGGGACAGCTTGAATATTCGGACGCCGAGGCGGAAAAGGCCTGGAATTTGATCTGGGGCGGCATCAGCGGACTTCTGCTTTCATGAACCGGCACGAAAACAAAAGAACCAAAAGAGACTTTTGCGGTTTTGACCGTGAAAGTCTTTTTTTGTGCATATTGAATATAATTTATGAAATTAGAGGTAGCTTTTCGGGAAGATAAACGGTATAATACAAAAGGGGAGTTATGTTAATTCTTCCGGAGATGACGATCCGGGCGAATTTATCAAATTAGAGGGGCAAGGAGTCTGAAAAATGAATAAGAAGGGAAGATATCTGTTTTGTACGGGGGTTTTTCTGGCATGTGCAGCTCTGGGAGGGAGCGGCTGCAGTGTACGGAAGCTGCTGCCCTTTGAGGACAAGCTGGTTTCATCCGTGGACGATGATGCGAAGAGAGAAAAGGCCTATCTGGCCGTGACATCGACGCCGACACCGACACCGGAGCCGACGGCATCACCGACACCGACACCGGGGGCGCTGCAGCCGTTGATCGATGAAGCGGATACCTATGCGGTCCAGTATGATTATGACGGTGCCATCCGGTTCCTGGAATCGCAGCCGCAGTATTCCTCCAGCCAGGAGCTGCAGGATGCGGCGGAACGATACCGCAGCATCAAGGCGTCCTGTGTGGATTATCCGCTGGAAAACATCACCCACATCTTTTTCCATACGCTGATCGTGGATACGGCCAAAGCCTTTGACGGGGATTCCGATGAGGCGGGCTATAACCAGATGATGACCACGGTCAGCGAGTTCAACGGCATCATTCAGACCATGTATGACAAGGGTTATGTGATGGTCAGTCCCCATGACATGGCGACGGTGGATGAAAACGGCACCGTGCAGCGGGGGCATATTCTTCTGCCGCAGGGAAAAACGCCGTTTGTCCTGTCGCAGGATGACGTGAGCTATTACCATTATATGGACGGAGACGGCTTTGCCACGAAGCTGGTACTGGATGAGAACGGGGATGTCAAATGTGAATACATCGAGTCGGACGGGACGGTCTCCATCGGCGACTATGACATGGTGCCGCTGATCGATACGTTTGTGAAGGAGCATCCTGATTTTTCGTATCATGGCAGGAAGGGCATCCTGGCCATGACCGGATACAACGGTGTTCTGGGATACCGTACAGACATCGCCTACAAGACAAAGGAAAATCTGCAGCAGAATCAGAGAGAGTTTCTGGAAATGCATCCGGATTTTGACTATGACAAGGATGTGGCCGAGGCCACAAGGGTGGCGGAGGCCATGAAGGCAGAAGGCTGGGAGTTCGCAAGCCATACCTGGGGGCACAGGAATGCGACATCCTCTTCCGCCGAGGAGCTGCAGGTCGACAATGAAAAATGGGAGGCCTATGTGGCGCCGATCCTGGGCAGGACCGACATGATCATTTTCGCCTTCGGCGCGGATATCGGAAACTGGGAGCCTTATTCCCTGGACAACCCGAAATTCCAGTATTTCAAGAGCCGCGGATATCATTATTACTGTAATGTGGATTCCAGCCAGTACTGGGTGCAGATCTCCGATCAGTTCTTCCGGCAGGGCCGCAGGAATCTGGACGGATACCGGATGTTCTATAATCCGGAGATGTGCAGTGATCTGTTTGACGTGGAAAAGGTCTGGGACAGCTCCAGACCGACGCCGGTTCCGCCCATGGGCTGAACCGGTACAGGGTTACAATGCTATATTATTTTTACACAAAGGAGATAACCATGATGAAAAAAGCTTTACTGACAGCACTGGCGATGATCAGCTCCGTTTCTCTTACGGCTTCGGCTTTTGCGGAGGCGAAGGTAGAGAATATTTCCGTCCCGAGACTTTTACAGGAAGAGGATCTGAGCGATTACGTGACCCTCGGCGATTATAAAGGAATCGAGCTGGAGGCTGTGGATACGGCTCCGGGTGAGGATGAACTGGAGTTTGAGATCTCCCAGCGTCTGGCGGATACGGCGGAGCAGGTGACAGACGGAACCGTGCAGAACGGAGATACAGCTGTCATTGATTTTGTCGGCAAGAAGGATGATGTGGCTTTTGACGGAGGGACCGCGGAGGAGTATCCGCTGGAGATCGGTTCCGGCACGTTCATCCCGGGCTTTGAAGACGGCGTGATCGGCATGGCGGTGGGAGAGACCAAGGATATTCCCCTCACCTTCCCGGAAAATTACGGCTCCGAAGAGCTGGCCGGACAGGATGTGGTGTTCACCGTGACCGTAAACCGCATCAACCGTCCCTCGGATCTGACGGACGAATGGGTCCAGGCCAATTCGGATTATGAATCGGTGGACGAATACAAGGATTCCGTCCGGACCGAGCTGGAGGCGCAGAACGCTGCCTCTGCGGATGAAATGCTGGCGCAGGAGGCTTTTTATCAGGTATGGGTATCCTCCGAGATCAAGGATTATCCGGAGGAGGATCTGCAGAATGCCATTGACTGGATGACAGAGCAGATGGTCACCTTTGCAGAGGAAGGCGATATGACCCTGGAGGAGTTCGTGGAATCCCAGGGGATGGATATGGAGCAGTTCGAGGCGGAAACCAGGGAATACGCAAAGCAGCGGGTGGCCCAGGATCTGATCGTGCAGAGCATCATCGATGAGGAAGAGATCTCCATGGATGATGAAGAGATCCAGAAGATCGCTGAAAAGCTGGTGACCCAGTATGGCTTTGAGGATCTGATCGGTCTGATTGAGGTCTATGGCGAATCGGAGGTGTACGCTACCATCGCCCTGTACCGGGTGGAGCAGTTTATTGTGGACAATGCCGTTATCGTAGAACCGGCAGAGGAAGAAACGGAAGAGACCGAGGGAGATGCCGTGGTGGAAGCCATCGAAGAGATCGATGAGACCCAGGTGCCCGAGGATGTGACGGAGGCAGAAGAGCCCGCGGAAGAAGAAACGGAAGAGCCTGCAGAGGAAGAGTCCGCAGAAGAAGAAACAGAAGAGGCTGCAGAGGAAGAGGCACCGGCCGGGGAACCGGAAGAATAAGCTCCGGGCCGGAGAGATTTCATGAACAGAAGAATCATCGTAAACAGACGGAAGCGGCAAAAGCGGCGTCAGATGATGATGCGGAACATCCTCCGCGTGGTCGTGCCGCTGATCCTGCTGTCCGTCGCCCTCTGTCTGCTGGTCGGAAGATTTTTCCTGCCCGATGAAGATGAGGGAGCCGATTTTTCCGACGAGGCTGTGCAGGAAGAGCTGATGGCGGAGGCGGAGGCCCAGGGGGAGATACCGGGGGAGGATACTGCTGAGGTGCCGGCGGAGGATGAAGTCATGCCGGAGCAGGCGGTCCGCATTCCGGTCCGGAACGACCGGGATACGGCAAAGACCACGGTACTGAATCCGGGGTGGCATGAGGACCGCTACGGACGCTGGTACCAGAATCCGGACAGAACCTATTTTTCCAACGGCTTCGAAGAGATCGACGGGGTACAGTATTATTTTGATGAGGAAGGATATATCCGGACCGGCTGGGTGACGATCGGAAAGAAGGATTATTATTTTAATCAGGATGGCTCCTACAACCGGGACCGCAAGCGTTCCCTGCTGGCCCTGACCTTCAACGGAGGGCCGTCGGCCTATACGGATTCGATCCTGGATATCCTGGAGGAGAACGAAGCCCACGCCACCTTTTTTGTAAAAGGGCAGAATGTGGAAGGCTGCGAGGACACCCTGCAGCGGATGACAGAACTGGGATGCGAGATCGGAAGCAATTCCTGGGATGATCTGCAGCTGAACCTGATCACGATGGAAGAGGTGATCAGCAAGTTTGAAGATACGGATGAGGCGCTGGAAAAGGCCTGCGGCAGGAAGGCGGAGATCGCAAGGGCACCCTATGCCATGGCGAATGATACGATCTACGAAACCGTGGGAAAACCCTTCTTTACCTGGTCTCTGGATGTGGAGGACGGGGATAAAATGGATGCTTCCTCCGAGTATGACGCGGTCATGGAGGCCGAGCTTTCGGACGGGACGATCATCCTGATGCATGACATCTACGCGCCTACCGTGCAGGCAGTGGAGCAGATCATACCGGAGCTGGTGGAAAAAGGGTACAAGCTGGTGACCCTCAGTGAAATGGCCGAGGCGAAGGAAGTGGAGCTTCAGAACACAGTCTATTCGAATTTCCTGCAGAGCACGCTGGATACCGGAACGGTTCCCGGATATGCGTACAACGGAGAGATCATGGCGAAAAAGACCGGCGCGGAAGGATAAAAGACGGACATCTCTGGAAGGCAGATTGGTTTATACAGTACGGCAGGCTGCGGCCTGCAGAAAGGAACCCGATGGCAGCCCGGGAAAGGGCAGGATTATGAACCAGGAGGAGAAGGAAATGGAATTTACCGAGCTTGACCAATATTTATTTGGACAGGGAACACACTATGATATTTATAAGAAGCTTGGCGCACATCCTACCGAAGAGGAAGGAGTGGCGGGCGTGTACTTTGCCGTCTGGGCGCCGAATGCGCAGTCTGTCTCCGTGATCGGCGAGTTCAACGGATGGGATCTCCACGCGGCTCCCATGGAAAAAGCCGGCCCCATCGGAGTGTGGCAGACCTTTATCCCCGGTGCTGCCGTCGGTCAGATGTATAAATTTTTTATTGTGGGCATGCACGGGGAGGAGCTTTACAAGGCGGATCCCTATGCAAACTGGTCGGAGAAGAGACCGGGGACCGCTTCGAGGATTGCAGACATTTCCAACTATACCTGGAAGGATGCGGCCTGGATGCGGAACCGCGCCAAATTCAACGAGAAAAAGGAAGCCATGTCGATCTACGAGGTGCATCTGGGCTCCTGGATGAAGCATCCCTGGTCCGAAGAAAACGAGGAAGGCTTCTACACCTACCGTCAGGCCGCGGAACGTCTGGCTGAGTATGTGAAGGATATGGGCTACACCCATATCGAGCTGATGGGGATCGCGGAGCATCCCTTCGACGGATCCTGGGGCTATCAGGTTACCGGATATTATGCTCCCACCTCCCGGTACGGAACGCCGGAGGACTTTAAATATTTTGTGGACTATATGCACCAGCACAAGATCGGCGTGATCCTGGACTGGGTTCCGGCCCACTTCCCCAAGGATGCCCATGGCCTGGCCAATTTTGACGGAACCGCCTGTTATGAGCATGAGGATCCGCGGCAGGGCGAGCATCCGGACTGGGGCACCAAGATCTACAACTACGGCCGTCCGGAGGTCAAGAACTTCCTTCTCGCCAATGCCCTCTTCTGGGTGGAGGAGTGCCATGTGGACGGACTCAGAGTGGACGCGGTGGCTTCCATGCTGTATCTGGATTATGGCAAGAGCGACGGCCAGTGGGTGGCCAACAAGTACGGCGACAACAAGAATCTGGAAGCGATCGAATTCTTCAAGCATCTGAATTCCTGTCTGCTGGGCAGAAACCATGGCGTCGTGATGATCGCCGAGGAATCCACCGCCTGGCCGAAGGTGACCGGAAAGCCGGAGGATGACGGCCTTGGATTCTCCCTCAAATGGAACATGGGATGGATGCACGATTTCCTGGAATACATGAAGCTGGATCCCTTCTTCCGGAAATTCAACCACAGCCGGATGACCTTCTCCATGATGTACGCGTACAGCGAGAAATATGTGCTGGTCCTTTCCCACGATGAGGTCGTCCATCTGAAATGCTCCATGCTTTCGAAGATGCCGGGGTATCCGGACGACAAATTCAAAAACCTGAAGGTGGGATACACCTACATGTTTACCCATCCCGGCAAGAAGCTCCTGTTCATGGGGCAGGATTTCGGCCAGCTTCGGGAGTGGAGCGAGGAGAGGGAGCTTGACTGGTTCCTTCTGGGCGAAGAGAACCACCGGGATCTGCAGTCGTATGTGAAGGATCTGCTGCATGTCTATCGCAAGTATCCGGCCCTGTACGCAGGCGATACCGATCCTGAGGGCTTTATGTGGATCAATGCCGATGATGCGGACCGCAGTATCTTCAGCTATGTCCGTAAATCGGCCACCGGACGGAACAATGTGCTGGTGGTGATGAACTTTACCCCCATTGACCGCCCGGACTATCGTGTGGGCGTGCCGAAAAAGAAACAGTACCGCCTTCTCATGACCGAGAAAGGCCTGGTGGATACCAAGGAAGTATACAAAGCGGTGGAGGGCGAATGCGACAACCAGCCCTATTCCATTTCCTATCCGCTGCCGGCCTACGGCGTGGCGATGTTCCTTTATTGATAACAAAGAGTCACGAAGACAATGAGCCGCAGGGACAGGATCCTCTGCCTCACCGCAGACGGTGAGTCAAGGGAACCTGTCCCTGCGGCTTGTTGTTTCTTTGAGTTTTACGGCAGCCGTCTGTTAGAGATCACATAATGCGGATTGTAATAGGTGACGCCGCCGTAGGTGGTCTTGTCGCCGGTGAAGTATGTGCCGTAGCCATAATAGCTTCCGCTCCATTTGGCACTGACAAAGGCAAAGTGCAGATGCTCGCCTGCGGACCCGGAACCGGTATTCCCCACCACGCCGATCTGGGTGGAGGTCGTGACGGCTCCGCTCCATTTTGTGATGCTGGAGAGATGAGCGTAGAAGCTGTACACGGTCTTTCCTCCGAGGGAGTGCTGAATGACCACGTAATTTCCGTTGGATGCATTCCAGCCCGCCTTTACAACGGTTCCGGCCATGGCTGCGTAGACTTTCCGGTCTCTCGAAGAGGAATGGATATCGATCCCCAGGTGATAGGGTCTGGAAGGACGTTTGCTGTAATAGGTCCGCCAGTTGTTGCCGCAGACATAGGCATTGTTCATCGGGTAACGGATATCGGAGGAGACGACGACGTTGTTCTTTGCGATGCAGGAGAAGGTGGTGCTTTGCAGGAGCCGGTCGGAAACCTTCGCATCGCTGGCCACGACCTTGTATACATAGCTGCTGCCGGCCTTGCAGTAGCCGAAATGGACCGAGCTGTCGATCTTATTGATATCGTAGCTGAAGGTGTTCGGATAAACGGTCTTGGTGGATACGGCGGAGCCGCCCGTGGTGTAGATGCCGACGGTGATTTTGCTGATCCTGTAGTTGGAGCTTACGATACCCTTTACGGTAAAGCCGGATCCCTGGGTGAGGGTGCCCGGAGCGGTATTGCCGCTGATGGCAAGGGTGCTGCCTATGGAGGCACTGGTCTTTTCCAGTTTCCACTGCTGGTTCCGGCCGCGGTTCAGCGAATAGACGATCACGTTGGTTCCGTCCGCAGTCTGGTTGTTGTACACATCCAGGTAGTAACCGAGCCGGTTCTGGATATAGAAATATCCGTTTCCGGCGCTGGCAAACCGCCAAAGCTGCGCGTCGCTGCCGTTCCACTGGTAGAGCTGGACATTGACATTGCTTTTTTTCACGCCGCCGGCCACGTCCACGGCCTTGCCGGAGTTGACGTCGATGAGCTTGTACCATCCGTTGGAAACATAGGTCACGTTGAACTTCTGGTTGTTTCCGCCGTTGTAAGAACAGATCTCGATGTTGGTCCCGTTGGCGGTATTCAAGCCATGTACATCCAGACATTTGTTGTTCATGGCGGTACGGATCAGGTAGGTTCCGTTTGCGATGTTGGCTCCGTTGTCCGGCGCAGGCGTCGGTGTCGGAGCCGGGGCCGGTTTGATATACGCGTTGCAGTCCGAAGTGGTGATGAAGGCAAATTTATAGCCGCCGCTCACCGGATACCGGACCTGCGTATAGCTGCCGCTGGTTCCCAGCACCAGGACCTTGTCGCCCTTGTAGATCGAACCATAGGAGGCACCGCCGGGTCGCCGGTAGGTTTTTACAGCGGCTCTGGCATTGTAGCTGTACCCGCTGGTGGCGGTGAACAGCGCTTTGGTGGGGACGTAGCCGGTTTTGGTAAACCACAGGGTCGTCGGGTAGGTCACCTTACAATAGCCGGAGGAAATTGAATGGACCGTGATCTCATCGGAACCGTAGATCCATCCATACCCCTTTGTGAGACCGGTGTTGGAATAGACCCGGGTGTTGGAGTTGGCGATCGTGTACATCTTCTGGGTGGCCGCCTGGGCGGTTACCGGGATCGCCAGAAGGACCAGCAGGACTGCCGTAAAAAGAAGGCTGCGGAACAGATTTGTTGATTTTTGATTCGTCTTCATGATTTTTCTTCCTTTCTGTTTATTCTGTCAGTTCCGGAAAACCGGGGCTGATTTTCTTGTTTCTCAGCTGATGGTCATACTATAGCAGATGTGTCTGAAAACCGGTGGAAAAGAAGATGAACGACCTGTTTTAAGGGATGAATGGCAGAAGGGTACCGCGTAACAGGTGACTCACCATATTGTCGGGGGCCTGTTTCTGCGTTATAATAGATATGAACAAAAATGATACAGAAGAGGAGAGATAAACATGCCTTGTACTACGATTCTGGTTGGAAGAAAGGCCAGCAATGACAACAGCACCATGATCTCGAGAACGGATGATGGGCATTTTGACGTGAAGAAGATGATCGTCGTGGAGCCGAAGGACCAGCCGAGGAAATATAAGAGTGTCATCTCCCATGTGGAGATCGAACTGCCGGAGGAGCCGATGCGGTATACTTCCTGCCCGAATGTGGATCTGAAGGACGGCCTGTGGCCGGCGACGGGGATCAACGCGGCGAATGTGGGGATGACAGCCACAGAGACCATCACCTCCAACCCGAGAGTGCTCTCGGCGGATCCGCTGGTGGTGTATAAGAAGGCGGAAAATCGGAGAGAAAAGGATGTGCCGGGAGGAATCGGCGAGGAGGATATGCTGACGCTGGTCCTGCCGTATATCCGCAGTGCCCGGGAGGGCGTGCTGCGGCTGGGAAGTCTACTGGAGCAGTATGGCACCTACGAATCCAACGGGATCGCATTCAATGACGAGAATGAAGTCTGGTGGCTGGAGACCATAGGCGGTCATCACTGGATGGCCAGGAGAGTCCCGGATGAGATGTGCGTCATTGCGCCGAACCAGTTCGGTATGGACAGCTTCGATCTGGAGGATGCCTTCGGGAAGCAGGAGAACCATCTCTGTTCGGCGGATCTCAGAGAGTTTATCACGGAGAATCATCTGGATCTGAATCAGGACGGAACGTTTAATCCGCGGGATGTGTTTGGTTCGCATTCGGACATGGATCATATTTACAATACGCCCCGGGCGTGGTTCATGGGCCGGTATCTGACGCCGTATTCCCACAGCTGGGAAGGGCCGCAGGCCGAGTACGGTCCGGAAAGCGATGATATCCCCTGGGCTCTGGTGCCGGACCGCAAGGTGACCGTGGAGGATGTGAAGTACATGCTTTCTTCTTGTTTCCAGGGAACGGCATATGCCCAGTACACCAGCCGTGACCAGGAAAAACGAGGCGTATACCGGCCGATCGGGATCAACCGGACCGGCGTTGCAGCGATCTGCCAGATCCGGAATGATGTGCCGGAGGAAATAAAAGGACTGGAGTGGATCTGCTTTGGCTCGACCACCTTTGACGCGATCCTGCCGGTGTACACCAATGTGCCGAAGCTGCCGGACTACCTCAGCAAGGTTACGACCGACACCTCCACAGAGAATTTTTATTGGGGAAGCCGTCTGATCGGAGCTCTGGCGGATCCGCACTATGGCGCCTGCATCCAGAACATCGGCCGGTATCAGGATGCCGTGATGACGGAAGGACGACGGATCGTCCGCAAGTATGACAGGAAGATGCAGGAGACCGGCGACTTTACGCTGACGGAAAAAGCGAACCGGGAGCTCTGCGCGATGGCAAAGGAACAGACCACCTCCACGTTGAACAAGATCCTTCTGAGCGCAAGCGAACGGATGAAGAACGGATACAGCCTGGCGGATAAATAATCGTACGGGGATACAGGTGCGGGATTATCAGGGGGAAAAGTATCTTTTCTGGTCTTTTTTTGTCCCAAATACGGCTGTCTTCACCGCCGTACAGCGGAGGCGGCAGGAAGCAGAAGAAACAGTATGAGAATGTAAAAACGGAGGATACAGAATGATGAAGATCAGGAAAAAGGTTCTGGGAAGCGCCATGGTCATGGCGGGTGTTTTTTGTGCAGATTTTGCGGTAAATGCGGGAGAAGACGCACCGCAGATCGTCACCACGATCTTTCCGGAGTATGACTGGGTGATGAAGATTCTGGGGGAAAATCCGGCCGGAGCCGAGGTGACCATGCTTCTGGACAACGGGATCGACCTGCACAGTTATCAGCCTACAGCCGAGGATATCATGAAGATCTCTTCCTGTGATCTGTTTATCTATGTGGGAGGAGAATCCGATGCCTGGGTGGCGGATGCGCTGCAGGAATCCGTCAATCCGGATATGGTGGTGATCAATCTGCTGGAAGCGCTGGGAGATGCGGCCAAGGAAGAGGAGGTCGTGGAAGGCATGCAGGAAGAAGAGCATGATCACGACCACGATGAAGAGGACGCCGATCACGAAGAGGATGCCGATCATGAAGAAGAGCATGATCATGACCATGGTGAGGACGGGGAACTGGACGAGCATGTATGGCTGTCCCTCCGGAACGCAGCGGTCCTGTGCGGCAGCATCGCCGACGCACTGACCGCGGTGGATGAAGCGAACGCGGAGACCTATCAGGCCAACCTCACAGCCTATACGGAAAAACTGAATGCGCTGGATGAAGAGTACAAAGCGGCTGTATCGGAGGCTGCCCAGGACACCCTGCTTTTCGGAGACCGTTTTCCTTTCCGTTATCTGACTGACGACTACGATCTTGACTATTATGCGGCTTTCGTGGGCTGCTCCGCCGAGACGGAAGCCAGCTTCGAGACCATCGCATTTCTGGCGCAGAAGGTGGACGAGCTTTCCTTGCATACCGTACTGACGATCGAAGGATCCGATCAACGGATCGCGCAGACTATCGTGCAGAGCACGGCCGGCGGGGACCAGCAGATCCTGTCCATGGATTCGCTGCAGTCCGTGACGGCCAAAGATGTGGAAGAAGGAGCCGATTATCTGGAGATGATGAAGAAAAACCTGGAGGTGCTGAAGGAAGCCCTTGCCTGAGAAGGGGGTTCTGAAAGAAAACCATGGAAGAAGCCGCCGTTTCGGAAGAAAAAGAAAATGCACAGGACCGCAGTTCTGACAGGAAGGGAATGGAACAGACTGCTGTTCTGGAAGGAAATGCAGAAGGCCCGGGCAGAATACAAGGATCAAGGGGGACGCCGCCGTGGCCATGATCTCGGTAAGCGCGCTGGCTTTCGGATATCTGATCATGAATCTTTTCGCGACCTCCTCCAATCTTTCGGGGGATGTGTGCAGCACCCTTTTCGGTTCCACCTCCATCCTGACGCTTCAGGTCCGGGACGTGTGGATGTGCGTGATCCTTTCGATCGTGGTGGAAGGCGTGTTCGACACCTACACCGAAGGCGAATTTACCTACTGCACCCTGAAGGATGCGGTGATCCTGGAAGCATAATACAAATGTGAAGCGGGGCCAGGTTTCTTGAGTCAAGAAACCTGGCCCCTGTGACTCATTTGAAAAGCCGGTAATTTGACAAATCTGTTTTTCTGTGATAAAACATTGAAAACCTGATATTCAGGGTTAATATTTTGTTTATTTTCCGGTTGACGGGCATATGACAGCAGTCTGCTGCAGACAGAAAAGAAGCCTGCCCGTCTGCTTTTCAGGAGGCGATAGATATGACAACCAATGAAACCATGATGCAGTACTTTGAATGGTATCTGCCGAACGACGGCCTTTGGTGGAAGCGATGCGCAGCCAAGGCGGACAATCTGAAAAATCTGGGGATCACCTCGGTGTGGCTTCCCCCTGCATATAAAGGAACCTCTCAGGAGGATGTGGGATACGGCGTCTATGACATGTACGATCTGGGCGAATTTGACCAGAAGGGGACGGTCCGGACCAAGTACGGAACCAAAGAGGAATATCTGGAGGCGATCAACGCGTTCCATGACAACGGGATCAAGGTCTTTGCGGATATCGTGCTGAACCACCGGATGGGTGGAGACGAGACGGAGGAGACCACCGCGGTCACGGACGATCCCGATAACCGTCTGGAGCAGGTGGGCGGCGAGCAGCCGGTCAAGGTCTGGTCGAAATTTACCTTTCCGGGAAGACATGGAAAGTACAGCTCTTTTACGTGGAATCACACGCACTTTACCGGCACGGACTGGGATGAAAATACCCAGAAGGGAGACCTGATCTACCGGTTTACGGGCAAAAAATGGGATCCCGACACCGATCCGGAGAAGGGAAACTTTGACTACCTGATGGGGATGAATGTGGATATGGATAACCCGGAGGTAGTGAAGGAGACCAAGAAATGGCTGCGGTGGTACATCCGCACCGCGAATCTGGACGGTCTGCGGCTGGATGCGGTGAAGCATATCAGCTTTGCATTTTATAAGGAACTCCTTTCCTATATCCGTACGAACATGGAACGGCCGCTTCCGGCCGTGGGGGAGTACTGGAGCGGAGACCTGGGAAGGCTTCTGTACTATCTGGACCAGGTGGACAATGAGATGTCCCTGTTTGACGTGGCCCTTCATTATAATTTCTACAATGCTTCGGTGGCCGGAGGAAATTATGCCCTGAACACGATCCTGGACAACAGTCTGGTCAAAGAGCGTCCGGAGAAGGCCGTGACCTTTGTGGACAACCATGATACCCAGTACGGACAGAGCCTCCAGTCCTTTATCGAAGACTGGTTCAAGCCTCTGGCGTATGCCCTGATCCTGCTGCGGCAGGATGGGCTTCCCTGCATCTTTTATTCGGATTATTACGGCAATCCGGTACAGAACCGGCCTCTGGTGCCGAACCTGGGCAAGCTGATCAAAGCCCGGCATGAATATGCCTATGGGGAACAGAAGGATTATTTTGAGGACGCCCATGTGATCGGCTGGACCCGGAACGGGGATGACGAACATCCGGACTCCGGCCTGGCTGTCGTGATGAGCAACGCGGAGGGCGGAACGCTCCGGATGGAAATGGGAAGAAAGTACGCCGGAGAGGAGTTCTTCGACGCCATCGGAAACTGTCCGGACCCGGTGCAGATCGATGAGGAAGGCTTCGGCGAATTTCGTACCGAGGGCGGCAATGTGGCAGTCTGGCTGCGGAAGAACGCTTTCGAGAACCTGATCGTCAACGAATAAAATCGTGAACTGTGAAGACGATCAAAGAAACCCTGCGTCAGGAGAAGCTGTGGAACGGATTCAATGCAAAATAAGGAGGGTTCCTGAATCGTATGAAAAAGAGTAAGGTGAATACGAAGAAGCGTGTAATTGTGTTTTCGGTCCTGGCGGTGCTTCTGATCGCCGGCGTAATTCTGTTTTGCCTGTTCGGGCTTCCTTATATCCGCAGACATTATCAGACCGTCCATGTGAACCGCGCGGAAGCAGCTGCGATGGAACCGGTCGATATGGGAGACATGAAGGGACTGATCGTCTATTTCACCCGGGTGGGTAATACGGATTTTGAACCGGACGTGGATGCGGTCTCCAGCGCTTCCCTGATGGAAGAAAACGGAACCCTGATCGGGAACGCCGAGCTCCTCTCAGAGATGATCGCCAACGCGACCGGCTTCAACACCTATGCCATCAAGGTGAAGGATCGCTACTCTTCGAGCTATGAGGATACGGTTGCGGAAGCCAATGAGGAAAACAAGTCAGGTACCATCCGGGAACTGGACGGGGAACTCCCGGATCTGGAAGCTTATGACAGCATCTTTCTGGTCTATCCGCTCTGGTGGTGGACCCTTCCCCAGCCGGTTAAGACCTTCCTCACCGAAACTGATCTGACGGGAAAGACCCTCTATTCCGTGGTGACCCACGGAGGAAGCAAATTTGGCAATGCGGCTGAAGATACGGCGGAATTGACGGCAGCCACGATCAGTCCCGATGCACTGGAAGTGTATGATGATGACGTGACAAAGGCCGCCCCGAAGGTAGCGGCCTGGCTGGAAGGACTGTAAATTCATCGGACCAGAGGAATGGTGATGCTGATGGTGGT
>CAMOUV010000012.1 GCA_946626695.1 uncultured Blautia sp. | reverse complement strand
CCACAACTCGACTTACTGCTATCTTGCGGCCGGAAAAAAAGCGGACTGAGTTCTAAGAATCACTGTATTAAGCAGAAAAATTCCGGCCACAACTCGACTTACTGCTATCTTGCGGCCGGAAAAAAAGCGGACTGAGTTCTATGAATCACTGTATTAAGCAAGAAATTTCCGGCCGCAACTTCGCCTGTTATCCTCATGAGGCCGGAATCTGGCTGGTAAGGAGAGATTTGTCTTGCGGTTGTTTATTCCCAGAACTCCTTATTGCCGGTCTCTGCGTTCAGTGCGCTTCGAAGCTCCATCATGGAAGTATAGTTCGGAAGCGCAAAGACGGTTCGTTTCTCTTCTTTCAGCCTGGCGACCAGCACCTTGTAGTCGGTCAGGATCTCCTGCAGGTCATCGCCGGCCCCGGCTTTTGTGAGCCGCTCGGATAATTCCTTCGCGCATTCCCCGGCCACATAGATCTTTTTCAGGTGCGGATCGGCACAGAGCTTTTCGTAATCCGTATCGTTGATCCAGGAGATGTCATGGCCGTCGCCGGTCCGGTTGTTGAGGCAGAGGACCGCTGTGAAATCCTCTTCCAGGCTGGTCAGATACGAGAAAGCCTGATTGCAGCCCGCCGGGTTTTTGACCAGGATCATCTGCAGCCTTGTGCCGTCCAGGTCAAAGGTCTCCAGCCGCCCGAAGGCGGAATGGACCGTTCCGAGTGAATCGATGGCCTTCTGCACCGGGATGCCGACGGCTCTGGCTGCCGCGATGGTTCCGGCCGCATTGTAGACGTTGTACACCGCCGGGAGGGCGATCCGGACCGTGCGTTCCTTGCCCCCGACCTTCATCTGCACCGTGCTTCCGTCCGAAGCAATCCGGTCGATGGACGTGACGGATACATAAGGCTTCTGTCGTTTATAGCCGCACTTCGGGCAGCAGAAGCCGCCCAGCTGGGCGTAGATGTGATAATCGTAGGTGTATTCGCTTCCGCAGACCGGACAGACGCCGGCGTCGGACAGATCCACATCACCCCGTACGCCCACGGATTCCTCCATGCCGTACCAGATCACCTTGTTGGGAACGTTGAGGGAAAGCGATGCGGACAGGGGATCCTCCGCATTGAGGATCAGCGTGGACTTCGGGCTTTTTTCCACTCCCGTGCGGATCTCCTTCAGCGTATTCTGGACACCGCCGTACCGGTCCACCTGATCGCTGAACAGGTTGGTGACGACGATGGCTGCGGGATTGATCTGGGGCGCCACCAGCTTGAGGGCGGCTTCGTCACACTCGATGACGGCGTAGGGATGCCGGGGCTTCCCGTTCCAGGAGGCATTGCAGACCAGATCCGATGCAATACCGTGGAGCATATTGGCGCCGGCTTTGTCGCGCAGACAGTCGCAGCCGGCTTCGGTAAGGGCGTGTTCGATCATGTTGCAGCTGGTGGTTTTGCCGTTGGTGCCGGTGACGACGATGATCTTCATGCCGTCGGACACGGCGGCGAGTATGCTTTTGCAGACCTTCATGGAGACGATTCCGGGGATCGCGGTTCCTCCGCGGCCTGTTTTCCGTAGAACAAACCGTGTGAATTTGCCTGCCGCGACAGACAGGACGGTGCTTACAGGGTTTGGTTTTTTCATGGATGTCTTCCTCCTGATGTATTCATTCTTTCCTATTATACTCCAAACAGAAGGGAAAAACAGCCCCTTCTTTTTTTTGCCAAAAAAACGGTTTTGCCCCTTGTTTTTTCAGAGGGAATAGTTTAGAATGTACTCATAAGTGGTAGAAAGTGGAGAAAAGTGGAGTCGAATGGAGGACAGGTGGCTTGCCTGCCCAGGACTCTGGTCAAAGATGCAAAGGGGAGTTTTGCATCCTTGAAGGCAGGTGATACACATGTTCATGGGAGAATACAACCATACGATCGATGCGAAGGGGCGTCTGATCATCCCGTCAAGGTTCAGGGAACTCCTGGGAGAAGAGTTCGTTCTGACCAAGGGGCTGGATGGCTGTCTTTCGATTTATCCCATGGGTGAGTGGGAAGCCTTCGAACAAAAACTCCGCGCACTGCCGCTTACAAACAAAAACGCCAGGACATTTTCACGTTTCTTTGTGGCCGGAGCAACACCCTGCGAGCTGGACAAACAGGGAAGGATCCTGATCCCCCAGACGCTGCGGGAGTTTGCCGGTCTGGATAAAGATGTGGTGCTTACCGGAAATCTGAACCGGATCGAAGTCTGGAGCAAAGAAAAGTGGACCGACAACTGTAATTATGACGATATGGATGCGATTGCCGAAGGCATGCAGGAAATGGGTATCGTGATATAACGGATTGTCAGAAGTGAATCCAGATAAGGAGAAGTCGATGGAATTCAGGCACAGATCGGTTTTGCTTGAGGAGACCATTGACGGCTTGCAGGTAAAACCGGACGGTATTTATGTGGATGGTACTTTGGGTGGCGCGGGGCATGCTTCGGAAGTATGCAAAAGGCTTAGTGCCAAGGGGAGATTGATTGGCATAGATCAAGACCAGGATGCAATAATTGCTGCGAGTGAACGGCTGGCTGCATATTCACAGGCCACAGTCATCCGCAGCAATTATTGTTACATGGCGGAAGTACTGCGCGATCTGGGCATCCGTAAGGTAGACGGTATTCTGCTGGATCTGGGAGTCTCTTCCTATCAGCTGGACAACGAGGAACGGGGGTTTACCTATCGCTCGGATGTTCCCCTGGATATGCGGATGGACCAGAGACAGACCAAAACAGCCTGCGAGATCGTCAATGAGTATGAAGAAAAAGAACTGTACCGTATTCTCCGGGACTACGGGGAAGAACGGTTTGCGAAAAATATAGCGAGGAATATCGTAAAAGAGAGAGAAAAAAAACCCATCCGGACCACGGGAGAGCTGACGGAGATCATCCGGGAGTCCATTCCGGCCAGGATTCAGGCTTCGGGCGGTCATCCGGCGAAAAGAACCTTCCAGGCGATCCGGATTGAGCTGAACCGGGAGCTGGAGGTGCTGAGCGATTCGCTGGATACCATGATCGACCTGCTGAATGATCATGGCAGAATCTGTGTGATCACCTTCCATTCCCTGGAGGACCGGATCGTCAAGACGATATTCCGCAAAAACGAAAATCCATGTATCTGTCCGCCCGATTTTCCGGTGTGTGTCTGCGGAAAGCAGAGCAAGGGCAGGGTCATTACCAGAAAGCCCATTGTCCCGGGAGAGGAGGAGCTTGCCGGCAACTCCAGGTCGGCCAGCGCAAAGCTCAGGATTTTCGAACGGCGGGAGCCGTGAGGGCTTACTGCAGCAAACAAAGGAGAACATAAATGGCAGTTTCAAACACCAGGCAGACAATCAGAAGAACGACACCGGCCGGAAGCCGCAGAGCATACCAGGGCCGTCGTATGTCCCCGGTGGAGGGAAATACTGTCCGCAGACTGCAGGAGGCTCCGGTCTATGCACCCCCTGTACGCAGAACGCCCGTCCGGCGTCAGCCTGAACCTCTGCCGGTCCGGAAGCCGAAACCCCTGAGTGCTTCCGCACAGAAAAACAGGGAACGGGCCAAAGGGATCGGGAAGGGCTACGTCCTTTTTCTTGCGGGGCTTTCGGTTCTGATCCTGGTGATCTGCGTTCACTATCTGCAGCTGCAGACCCAGATCACCCGGAGAATGAAGGAGGTTGCGTCTCTTGAATCAGAGCTTACGCAGCTGAAGGAAGACAATGATGCATATTACAGCCAGGTCACTTCGGATATCGATCTGTCGGAGATCAAGAAGATCGCGATCGGCAGACTGGGAATGAAATATCCCGCCGAAGACCAGATCATGACATACGAGACGGAGGGCAGAAGCTATGTCCGCCAGTTTCAGGATGTTCCAGGTTCGAAATAGGTGATGAAATGGCTGCACGGAAAAAAAGGAAACCATTGAAAAAAAGCAACAAAAGAATTTTCGCGACGGAACCGTTGAAGCCGCGGAAATTCCATACCGGGATGAAGAAAAAGCTGGCGATGCTCTTTATGGTGGTGTTGCTGGCTTTAGTCGGTTTGGCCTTCCGTATTTCGTATATCAATGCGACCAGCGGAAACCGGTACCGGAAGCAGGTGCTTTCCCAGGCCCAGCAGAAATACGAGAGCCGGGTCCTGCCCGCCAAGCGGGGGGACATATACGACCGGAACGGGAATCTGCTGGCTACAAGCAACAAAGTGTATAATGTTATCCTTGACTGCAAGGCAGTCAATTCCGATCCGGATTACGTGGAGCCCACGGTGAAGGCCATGACGGAGGTCCTGGGGCTGGACGAGGAGGATATCCGGCGCAGGCTGACCGGCGACAGTACAAAGAACAGTCAGTACCAGATCGTGGAAAAACAGCTTTCCGTCGAAAAAAAGAAGGATTTTGAAAAATACACCACCGTGGACGAGACCAGCACTCTTTCCGATGCGGAAAAGGAAGAAAGAAGAAACGTGCAGGGGGTATGGTTCGAGGAGGATTATCTGCGGATCTATCCCTACGATGAGCTGGCCTGCGACACGATCGGCTTTACCCTGGCCAGAGACGTGGCGGATGTGGGGCTGGAAAGCTACTATAACAGCACGCTGAGCGGTGTGGACGGACGGCAGTACGGGTATTTCAACAGCGATGCGGATGTGGAGATGACGATCATCGAACCCACCAACGGGATGAGCATCGAGACCACCATCGATGTGGGTGTCCAGCAGATCGTGGAGAAATACGTGAACGCCTTCAACACCAGTATGGGCGGCAAAAATGTGGGCGTCATTGTGGAACGCCCCTCCACAGGTGAGATCCTGGCCATCGACGGAGGAGACCGTTACAATCTGAATACGCCGCGGGATCTGTCCAATGTGTACACGGAGGCCGAGATCGACGCGATGAACGACCAGGAGACGGTGGAGGCGCTGAACGCGATGTGGAACAACTACTGCATCACGGACGCCTACGAACCGGGATCCACGGTGAAGCCCATCGTGATGGCTGCGGCCCTGGAAAAGGGAAAGATCACCGAAGAGGATCACTTCTTCTGCGACGGATTCCAGAATTTCGGCGCCACGGGATATGTGACCATGATCAAGTGCGCGGCCTATCCTTACGGCCACGGCTCGGAAGCCCTGGGCGACATCATCGCCAATTCCTGCAACGACGGCATGATGCAGATCGCGGATGCCATGGGGCGGGAACAGTTTATCAAGACCCAGAGTCTTTTCAATTTCGGGACCCGGACGGGCATCGACCTGCCCAACGAAGGCGCCGGCGTGATCCACACCACGGAATCCATGGGAGAGACGGAGCTTGCCTGCTCGGCCTTCGGCCAGGGCTTTACCTGTACGATGATCCAGGAGATCAACGCCATGTGCTCGGTCATCAACGGCGGATATTATTACCAGCCCCGCCTGGTCAGCAAGATCCGGGACAGCAGCGGCGGCATCGTAAAGACCTATTCGCCGACCCTGCTGAAGCAGACCATCTCCGCCAATATTTCCGCGGATATCCGCAGCTATATGGCGCAGTCGGTGGAAGCCGGCACCAGCCGGTATTCCAAAGTGTTCGGCTACAGCTCCGGAGGCAAGACCGGCACGGCCGAAAAGCTTCCCCGGGGCAACGGAAAATATCTGGTATCCTTTATCGGTTTTGCGCCGGTCGATGATCCCCAGGTGGTGATCTATGTGGTGGTGGATGAACCCAATGCGGCGGAACAGGCCAGCAGTACCTATGCCCAGTTTATCGCCCAGGGAATCCTGTCCGAGCTTCTTCCTTATCTGAATGTGGAACCGGACGAGACCGCCGGCGGATATCTTCCTTCCACACCGCTGTGGGAAGGCTTCAAGGGACTTCTTACCAGCACCGAGGATTCGGTCATGGATGAGAACGGCAACCTGCTGGATTCCAAAGGCAACCGGATTGACTGGGACGGCAACCGCATCGATTCGGAGGGATACCTGCTGGATGCAAACGGAAATTACCAGCTCGACGAAAACGGGCTGTATATCAAATCGGAGGCACTGGACGGCGCTTCGGAGGAAGAGCCGGACGGTGTGTCGAACACCAGCGCGCCCGGCCCTCTGGACGGAGGGGAGAGCGTGACGGAAGGCAATAATATGGAAAGCGAGGGCATCACGAATGAGGAGGCCGGATTTGAATAACGATATTTTGGCAGCCATGCTGATCTGTTTCTGCATCAGCACGGCATTGGGACCCATTATTATTCCGTTCCTGCGAAGACTGAAAATGGGACAGACCGAACGGAAGGAAGGGGTTAAGGCGCACCTGAGCAAAGCAGGGACGCCTACCATGGGAGGAGTGATCTTCCTGGCGGGGATCCTGATCACTTCCCTGATCTATGCCGGACGGTATCCGAAAATCGTACCGGTCCTGATCCTGACCCTGGGCTTTGGCGTGATCGGCTTTCTGGATGATTATCTTAAGGTGGTCCTCCGGCGCTCCGACGGACTTCTGGCCTGGCAGAAATTCCTGCTGCAGATCGTGGTCACGGCGGTGTTTGCCTTCTGTCTTCTCCACTTTACAGATACCACGCTGGACATGCGGATTCCCTGGGGCGGGACCCTGCACCTGCCGGTCTGGATCACCCTGCCGCTTCTGTTTTTCGCAGTGATCGGGACGGTCAACGGAGTGAACTTTACGGACGGAGTGGACGGTCTGGCTTCCACGGTCACCGTGGTGACGGCCGGATTCTTCCTGATTGCTTCCGTTTTGACCGGAGGCGGGATCGAAACGATCTGCGGGGCCGTTGTGGGCGGTCTTCTCGGATTCCTTCTGTTTAACTGTTATCCGGCCAGGATCTTCATGGGGGACACAGGCTCTCTTGCCCTTGGCGGATTTGTCGCAGGTGCGGCCTACATGATGGAGATGCCGCTGTTTATCCTGCTGATCGGCCTGATCTATCTGGTCGAGGTGCTTTCGGTCATGATCCAGGTGAGCTATTTCAAAGCGACCCACGGTAAACGGATCTTCAAAATGGCACCGATCCATCATCATTTTGAACTCAGCGGCTGGTCCGAGACAAGGGTTGTGGCTGTCTTTTCCATTGTCACGGCCGTGATGTGCGCGGTCGGACTGCTTGCGCTGTAAGGGGAGGAAAAAAATGAATTTCAACAGTATGCAGATTCTGGTGTTCGGAACGGGAAAAAGCGGAATCGGCGCGACCCATCTTCTGGAAAAACTGGGGGCACGGCCCATTCTTTTTGACGGCAACGACAAGGCGGACGCGGATATCATCCGCAGCCGTGTCGGTGAAAACTGCGATCTGGAGATCTATACGGGAAAGCTGCCGGAGGAAGTCCTGGACCGGCTGGATCTGGCGGTCCTGAGCCCGGGTATTCCCGTGGACAGCGACCAGGTGAAGGAACTGAAATCCCGGGGCATCCGGATCTGGGGCGAAGTGGAGCTGGCCTACAGGGCCGGAAGAGGAAAAGTGGCGGCGATCACCGGAACCAACGGAAAAACGACCACGACAGCTCTGACCGGAAAGATCCTGTCCGATGCCTTTCCGTCCGTGTTTGTCGTAGGAAATATCGGAACCGCCTATACGTCCAAATCGCTGGAGATGACGGACGAGAGCATCACGGTGGCCGAGATCAGCAGCTTCCAGCTGGAGACGATCGAAGAATTCGCTCCGAAGGTCAGCGCGATCCTGAATATCACCGAGGATCACCTGAACCGCCATCATACCATGGAAGAATATATCCGGGTAAAGGAACAGATTGCCGTGAACCAGACACCGGAGGATACCTGTGTCCTTAACTATGAGGATGAAGTTCTCCGGAGCTTCGGGGAAACGCTGCAGACGAAGGTCATCTGGTTCTCCAGCAGAAGAGAACTGGAAGAGGGACTGTTCCTGCGGGGAGATCAGATCCTGTTCCGGGTGAACGGGGAAGAGATCCCGGTGGTACGGACCGGAGACCTCAAGATCCTGGGAGAGCATAATTACGAAAATGTGATGGCCGCGGTGGCCATCGCCTGGGCCTTCGGAGTCCCCATGGACAGCATCCGGAAAAGCGCCTGCGCTTTCACGGCGGTGGAACACCGGATCGAGTTTGTCATGGAAAAGGACGGAGTGGCCTATTACAATGATTCGAAGGGAACCAACCCGGACGCAGCCATCAAGGGGATCCGCGCAATGAACCGTCCAACGGTCCTCATCGGCGGCGGCTTTGACAAGGGCTCCAGCTATGACGAGTGGATCGAAGCCTTCGACGGCAAGGTGACCTGTCTGGTGCTGATCGGACAGACCCGGGAGAAGATAAAAGCAGCGGCGGAGCGCCACGGCATCGAGAATATCATCCTGTGCGGGGATCTGAAGGAAGCCGTGCAGGTGTGTCATGACCAGGCCAGACCGGGGGATGCGGTTCTGCTTTCTCCTGCCTGCGCCAGCTGGGGTCAGTTTGAGAATTATGAACAGAGAGGAGATCTGTTCAAGGAATATGTGAGGGCTCTGTGAGAGACTGCCCGGAGCAGTGCCATGGAGCCGGAGGGAAGACACACGGTCTATGGATGAGCCTAGATTTCGCAGAAAATTCAGATTGAATAAAAAAATAGCGGCGTGGGTCGCTGGCGTGCTTGCGGTGCTTCTCCTGGCGGCAATGGTATTCTTCTTTTCTTTTTTTCAGGTGAAAAACATTGAAGTCCGGGGCAGTACCCGCTATTCGGACGAAGAAGTGAAGGCTATGGTGCTGAAGGGGCTGTTTGCGGAGAATTCGGTCCTGGCTCCGATCTTCTGCTCCAAGGATAATGTGAAGGATACGTTTTTTGTGGACGGGTATTCGGTAACCCAGATGTCCCGGGACACCATCGCCATCAATGTGAGAGAGAAGAAGCCGGTGGGCTGTATTCCCTTTCTTGACAGTTATATTTATTTTGACCGCAACGGCTTTTTTGTGGAAGGCTCCAGGAACCGGGAGGATAAGGTTCCTTATTTCAGCGGGATCGAGGTCAGGCAGGTCGTGGAAGACGAGAAGCTCGCGTTCCGCGGGACGGATATCCTGAATACCGCCGTGACGCTGGCCACAATCTTTCAGAAGGAACAAAAGCTTCCGGACTATGTGGAATTTGACGGAAAAGGACAGATCACCCTGGTGTTCGGCATGATCACGGTCAATCTGGGAGAGAACAAATACCTGGAAGACAAAATGGCCAGGGCCATCGCGATCCTTCCGAAGATTCAGGGAAGGAAAGGGATCCTTCATCTGGAGAGCGTGAAAGACAACAGCAAGATCGTGACCTTCGAACCGCTGGAAATGACAGAGGAAGAAAAGAGCGAAGCGGCGGCTTCCGGAAGTATCCTGTCGGATGACCCCGAGGGAGCCGATGGCGGCGAGACGGATCCGGCGGCGGAAGGCACCGGAACGCAGGAACAGGCGGAGGCTGAAGCGCAGAAGGCCCAGGCTCTGGCGGAACGGCTGCAGTACGCACTGTACGGATGGGTCGGCGGCTACACGGAATGGGGAGACTTCACCGGAGACGGAGAATACGACTCCTTCGGCAATCATATCGGCCCCTACCCGACCGAAGAGCTTCTGGAATCCTACGGAGACTGGGAGGGCGGCTTTACAGAGAACGGAATGTGGAGCGGAACCGGCGAGTACGACTGGCAGGGCAATTATGTGGGGCCCAATCCCAATGCCCCGGCGGAAGAGGAAGCCGGTACGGGAGAAGCTTCTGAAGACACACAGGAAACCGCAGACGCAGCCCAGGAAGCTGCAGAGGACCTGTCCGCGGCTCCGGAGACAGTGCAGGAGAACACCGAAACCACCCTGGAAGGGTCCGGCGAAGGCGTTTCCGCCCCGGAAAATTAAAAAATCATGAATTCTGAAATTTGTTGTTGATAAATCTGAAAAAAAAATATATGATATATCTGTATGTGTGATATTGATTGTAAGCGGGGAAGGCAGCTGCGGTTTGAGGCTGCTCAAATCAGCAAGGATTCTCCGTACGGGAATATCGTGAACGAAAGGGTCTGTTTCGTTTGCGAGAAGGGAGCCGTGCAGGCTTTCCTGCAGGTACAGATATAAAAGGAGGAAGTACAGTGTTAGAGATTATGACAAACGAGGCGGAATCTTCTGCCAAGATAATAGTGATCGGCGTGGGCGGCGCAGGAAACAACGCCGTCAACAGAATGGTGGAAGAGGCGATCGGAGGAGTGGAATTTGTCGGTGTCAATACGGACAAACAGGCTCTTACGCTGTGTAAGGCTCCGACTGTACTTCAGATCGGCGAGAAGGTGACCAAGGGTCTTGGCGCCGGCGCACAGCCTGAGGTAGGTGAAAAGGCCGCCGAAGAAAGTCTTGAAGAAGTCAAGCAGCTGATGGAAGGGGCCGACATGGTCTTCGTGACCTGCGGTATGGGAGGCGGAACCGGAACCGGCGCCGCACCGATCATTGCGGCTGCAGCGAAGGAGATGGGGATCCTGACGGTTGGCGTTGTGACAAAGCCCTTCCGTTTCGAAGCCCGGACCCGTATGAGCAATGCTCTGACAGGTATTGAAAATCTGAAAAAAGCGGTGGATACCCTGATCGTCATCCCCAACGACAAGCTTCTGGAGATCGTTGACAGACGGACCACCATGCCCGAAGCTCTCCGCAAGGCGGATGAGGTTCTGCAGCAGGCGGTACAGGGCATTACGGACCTGATCAACCTGCCGGCTCTGATCAACCTTGACTTTGCGGATGTACAGACCGTCATGACGGACAAAGGCATCGCCCATATCGGTATCGGCGAAGCCCGCGGTGACGACAAGGCCATGGAGGCCGTGCAGCAGGCGGTATCTTCTCCGCTGCTGGAGACCACGATCCAAGGCGCAACCCATGTGATCATCAATATTTCCGGCGATATTTCCCTGATGGATGCAAACGATGCCGCAAGCTATGTACAGGAGCTGACCGGCGAGGATGCCAATATCATCTTCGGCGCCATGTACGACGATACCGTGGCTGATTATGCACGGATCACCGTCATCGCCACCGGACTGCAGGATGTCAACAACCAGGGCGGATTCGGCAGCGGCCGCAGAAGCAGCACAGGCTCCCTGTATGGAAGCAATGCCGCCAGAAGACCGGTCAGCCAGCTGAACACGACGCCGAGGACGACCTCGAATCTTTCTTCGGGTTCTTCCAACAGTATGCCGTCCTTCACGCTTCCGAACATGAACTCCACGTCGTTCAACAACAAACGTCCGGCGAGCACGGTTCAGAAGAAGGATATCCAGATCCCGGATTTCCTGAAGAACAGATAAAAAAAGCTTGACACATTGCCGTGAGTGTGGTACTGTTTCTTAGTACGCGATGATAAAGCAGAGTTCCGCTCTCACCTCAGCACAGGCAATGTGGCTCGGGTTAATATGGCAAAACACCGTTGATACGGTTTTGTTTGTATGGAGAAGTGTGGATTCTGTCCGCACTTCTTTTTATGTTTTGAGAAGGCGGACAAAGGCAGCTTTTGACGCGGAGAGGAAAGGTCCAAGGTATATATATTTAGGGTATGGAGGTGCAAGACTATCAGCAATTTAATGATTAATGAACAGATCAGAGACAGAGAAGTCCGTCTGATCGGGCCCGATGGAGATCAGCTTGGGATCGTTTCATCGAAGGAGGCACTCGCAAAAGCGCAGGAAGCCGGGCTGGACCTGGTGAAGATCGCGCCGCAGGCAAAACCGCCTGTATGCAAGATCATTGATTATGGCAAGTATCGCTATGAGCTTGCACGCAAAGAGAAAGAAGCACGCAAAAAACAGAAAACCATCGATATCAAGGAAGTGCGTCTTTCACCCAATATTGATACCAACGATCTGAACACAAAAGCCAACACTGCACGCAAGTTCCTGACAAAAGGGGACCGCGTAAAGGTTTCTCTCCGTTTCAGGGGAAGAGAAATGGCACACATGGCCGGCGGACGCAAGGTTCTGGATTCCTTTGCAGAACTGTTGTCAGATGTGGCAGTTGTGGAAAAAGCTCCCAAGCTGGAAGGCCGGAGCATGACAATGTTTTTATCTGAAAAGCGTTAACCGCAGACATATAAGATTAAGGAGGATACAAGAATGCCAAAGATCAAAACATGTAGAGCAGCAGCAAAGCGTTTCAAAAAGACCGGTACCGGTAAATTAGTCCGCAATAAAGCATACAAGAGCCATATTCTGACCAAAAAGTCTCAGAAGAGAAAACGTAATCTGAGAAAATCTACTGTTGTTGATTCTACGAATGTAAAGAACATGAAGAAAGCATTACCGTATCTGTAAAGCAGAGATCGAAGAAGACGAACAGGAGGATAATAGACAATGGCAAGAATTAAAGGCGGCTTGAACGCAAAAAAGAGACATAACCGGACACTGAAACTGGCAAAGGGATACAGAGGAGCCCGTTCCAAACAGTACAGAATCGCTAAGCAGTCTGTAATGAGAGCTCTGGCTTCTTCCTACGCCGGCAGAAAGCAGAAAAAGCGTCAGTTCAGACAGCTGTGGATCGCCCGGATCAACGCAGCGGCCAGAATGAACGGACTGTCCTATTCCAGACTGATGTACGGTCTGAAGACAGCCAACATCGATATCAACAGAAAGATGCTCGCCGAGATGGCAGTAAATGATGCAGAAGGCTTTGCAGCTCTTGCAGAGATCGCAAAGAAAGCAATCGCATAAGGTTTTGCAGCAATGAGGCCGCGGTATCGTGAACGACACGATGCTGCGGCTTTTGTATTTGCCCCTTGAATTCAATTTCACAGGATGCTATAATCACTTTATTAAAGCTTTAAAGGACGAAAGTCCAATATAAAAGGAGGCAGTATTATGAAAAAACTGACAAAAGTACTCAGCATCACTGCGGCAGCTGCAATGGCGGCATCCATGATGGCTTCCGTTTCCGTATTTGCGGATGATGTGTTCACCATCGGCGCCATCGGCCCGATTACCGGAGCAGCAGCGGCATACGGGACTTCCGTTATGAACGGCGCCCAGATCGCAGTGGAAGAGATCAATGCGGCCGGCGGAATCAACGGTTATCAGGTTGAGCTTCTCACCGCAGATGACACCCACGATGCCGAGCTGGCGGTCAACGCATACAATGACCTGAAAGATCAGGGCATGCAGCTTCTTCTTGGAACCGTCACCAGCGCTCCCTGCATCGCAGTGGAAGGGGAAGCCGCCAACGACAACATGTTCCTGCTGACTCCTTCCGGAACGGCTGTGGACTGTATCTTCGGTGACAATGCCTTCCGTGTCTGCTTCTCCGACCCGGCACAGGGAACGGCCTCCGCACAGTATATTGGCGAGCATGGTCTGGCTACAAAGATCGCCATCATCTATGACTCCTCCGATCCCTACTCCGCAGGAATCACGGAGTACTTTACGGCAGAAGCGGCCAACCAGGGCCTTGAGATCGTTTCCTCCGAAGCCTTCTCCGACAACCGTACGGACTTCTCCGCACAGCTGAACAAGGCAAAAGAAGGCGGAGCCGAGCTGGTGTTCCTTCCGATCTATTATCAGGAAGCTGCTCTGATCCTGCAGCAGGCCGCATCCATGGATTTTGCGCCGGCCTTCTTCGGCTGCGACGGTATGGACGGAATCCTGGGCGTGGAGAACTTTGATACATCTCTCGCAGAGGGTCTGATGATGCTTACCCCCTTCACTCCCAATGCAGAAGACGAAATGACACAGAACTTCGTAAAGACTTATGAAGAGAAATTTGACGGTCTGGTTCCGATCCAGTTCGGTGCCGATGCGTACGACGGAATCTATGCGATGAAAGCAGCCCTGGAAGATGCAGGTGCAACAGCTGACATGAGCGCTTCCGAAATCTGTGACGCCATGAAAGCTTCCATGGGCAATATCACGATCACAGGCCTTACCGGTGAGATCAGCTGGGATCCGGCTACCGGCGAGCCGAACAAGGAGCCGAAGGCGGTTGTGATCCAGAACGGAGAATATCAGCCAATGTAATGGTTTCCTGGCGTTGGTGTTATCAGAAAGAACTTCTGAGAAACCCTGACCCACAGGGGATTGTCGCGTAAACAATGGGGGACGGTCACCAGTGAGTGGAGACTGTCCCCCTGGTGCGTTGTCTTCCATGTTTCCGGAGGAGCCGGAGATCTGGAAGACAGCGTACCGCTCTGAACGAAACAAAGAGGTGCACAATGAGTTTTCTTACGTATTTGAAAGACGGGATCAGTCTTGGCAGCGTATATGCGATCATCGCTCTGGGGTATACGATGGTATACGGCATTGCCAAAATGCTGAATTTTGCCCATGGGGATGTCATCATGGTAGGCGCGTATGTGGTCCTGATGATGATCACGAGAGCGGGACTGCATCCGCTGCTTGCGGTGCTGATCGCCATGGCGGCCTGCACGGTGCTGGGCATGACGATCGAGATGGTGGCGTACCGGCCTCTCCGTAAGGCGGGCTCTCCCCTGGCCGTTCTGATCACTGCCATCGGTGTGAGTTATCTTCTTCAGAATATTGCGCTTCTCATGTTCGGCGCAGACGGAAAAACCTTTATCAATGTGGTATCCCTGCCCTCCCTGTCCCTCTTTGACGGCGGGCTGGTGATCAGCGGGACCACCATCGTCACGATTTTGGCCAACATCATCATCATGATCTGCCTGACGCTGTTTGTCAAAAAGACAAAACAGGGTAGGGCCATGCAGGCGGTCTCGGAGGACCGGGATGCGGCACAGCTGATGGGGATCAATGTGAACGGAACCATCTCCCTGACCTTTGCCATCGGGTCCGCCCTGGCGGCCATCGCGGGAGTGCTGCTCTGCTCCGCATATCCGGTCGTCACTCCCTATACCGGCGCCATGCCCGGCATCAAAGCCTTCGTGGCAGCCGTCTTCGGCGGTATCGGCTCCATTCCCGGCGCCATGCTGGGCGGGATCCTGCTTGGTGTGATCGAAATTCTGGGCAGGGCATATATTTCTTCTCAGGTCGCTGACGCCATCGTATTCGGCGTCCTGATCATCGTTCTTCTGGTCAAGCCTTCCGGCCTGTTCGGAAAGAATGTGCAGGAAAAGGTCTGAGGTGACGGAGGAGAGAAAAATGAATACGGATATTGTCAAGAAAATCAAAAACAGGCGGCTTCGGAGCAAGCTGATCACCTATCTGATCGTGATCGTGTTTTATGTCGTTGTGCAGATCCTGATCAATACGGGAAATCTTTCCAGCCTTCTTACCGGCCTTCTGGTTCCCATCTGTGTCTATGTCATCGCTGCGGTGTCTCTGAATCTGGTGGTCGGGATCTCCGGTGAACTGTCCCTGGGACATGCGGGGTTCATGTGCGTCGGAGCCTATACCAGCGCGTTTCTGTCCAATGTGGTGGGCAGCGCCCTGCCGGAAACACTGCGGTTCATTCTGGCGATCCTTACGGGAGCTGTGTTTGCAGGCCTGTTCGGGCTTCTGATCGGGATCCCGGTCCTTCGCCTGAAGGGAGACTATCTGGCCATTGTCACCCTGGCTTTCGGGGAGATCATCAAGAACCTGATGAACGTGGTCTATGTGGGAATCGACAGCAAGGGGCTTCATGTCAGCACGACCTCAGCCATGGATCTGCATCTGGAACCCACCGGAAAACAGATCATAAAAGGCGCGCTGGGTATTTCGGGAACCCCTAAAAACTCGAATTTCACCATCGGAGTGATCCTGATCCTGCTTACCCTGTTCATTGTGCAGAATCTGATCGATTCCCGAAGCGGCCGTGCCGTCATGGCGGCGAGGGATAACCGGATCGCTGCGGAATCCATCGGTATTCCGGTCACGAAGTTCAAGCTGCTGGCCTTCGCGGTATCCGCAGCGCTGGCAGGCGTGGCGGGGGTGCTGTATTCCCACAATCTGGCTACGCTGAACACCAAAAAATTTGACTATAACACCTCCATCCTTGTGCTGGTGTTTGTGGTACTGGGCGGAATCGGAAATATCCGCGGATCCATGATCGCTGCGGTGATTCTCACGGCTCTTCCGGAGATGCTGCGTTTCCTGTCCAACTACCGGATGCTGATCTATGCCATCGTGCTGATCGTCATGATGCTGTTCAACTGGGCGCCTGCCGCAAGAGAATGGCGGGAAAGAGTTCTGAGCCGGCTGCCCTTCGGCAGAAGAAAAGCCGTCGGAAAGGAGGAGGTCTAATGGCTATACTGGATGTCAACAAGCTGTCGATCTCCTTTGGCGGTCTTCACGCCGTGGATGGCTTTACCGTTTCCATCGAAAAAGGAGAACTGTACGGACTGATCGGACCGAACGGGGCCGGAAAGACTACGGTCTTCAATCTGCTCACCGGCGTGTACAAGCCGACGGAGGGGATTGTCAGGCTGGACGGGCAGGATATCACCGGAAAGAATACCATCGAGATCAACCGGGCCGGGATCGCCCGTACCTTCCAGAACATCCGGCTTTTCAAGGATATGCCGGTCCTGGATAACGTAAAGACGGGATTTCACAACCGGTACCGGTATTCCACGCTGACCGGGATCCTGCGGCTGCCCCGGATGCACCAGGTGGAGAACACCCTGAACGAGCGCTCCATGGAGATCCTTAAGGTGTTCGGACTGGACAAAGAGGCGGATGTGCTTGCGGGAAATCTTCCCTATGGAAAGCAGCGTAAGCTGGAAATAGCCAGAGCGCTTGCCACGGAGCCGAAGCTTCTGCTGCTGGATGAGCCTGCGGCAGGCATGAATCCCAACGAGACCAGCGAGCTGATGGATACGATCCGGTTCGTGCGGGATCATTTTGACATGACGATCCTCCTGATCGAGCATGACATGAAGCTGGTTTCCGGTATCTGTGAAAAGCTTTCGGTACTGAATTTCGGACGGCTCCTGGCCCAGGGCGAGACGGCGGAGGTCCTTTCCAACCCGGAAGTGATCGCTGCGTATCTTGGACAGTAAGGAGGAAAAGGAAATGGCAATGCTGGAAGTTGATAATCTGCATGTCTATTACGGCATGATCCACGCACTGAAAGGAGTTTCCTTTTCGGTCAATGAGGGAGAGGTCATCGCCCTGATCGGAGCCAACGGTGCAGGAAAGACGACGACCCTGCATACGATCACCGGTCTCTTGAGTGCAAAGCAGGGGTCGATCCGGTTTGAGGGAAAGGACATCACAAAAACACCGGCGCATAAGATCGTGGAGATGGGAATCGCCCATGTGCCGGAAGGAAGACGGATCTTTTCGCAGCTGAATGTGTATGAAAACCTGATCATGGGAGCGTTTACCCGGAAGGACAAGGCAGAGATCGAGGACAGTCTGGCCATGGTCTACCGGAGATTTCCGCGGCTGGAGGAACGCAAAAACCAGCGGGCGGGAACGCTTTCCGGCGGGGAACAGCAGATGCTGGCCATGGGGCGTGCCCTGATGAGCCGGCCGAAACTGATTGTTATGGACGAACCTTCCATGGGACTTTCTCCCATTTTTGTGAATGAGATTTTTGACATTATTCAGGTGGTCAGCGAGGGCGGCACGACGGTCCTTCTGGTGGAGCAGAACGCCAGAAAAGCCCTGTCGATCGCGGACCGGGCTTATGTGCTGGAAACAGGAAAAGTAACCATGGAAGGAAAGGCGGATGAGCTTCTTCACAACGAAGCAGTCCAGAAGGCATATCTGGGAGAATAGGAGGCTGTATGGATAATTATGTAATTACCATTGCACGTCAATATGGAAGCGGAGGCCGTACCATCGGCGAGATGCTTTCCAAAAACCTGGGCATCGCATATTATGACAAGGACATCATCAGGCTTACATCGGACGACAGCGGGATTCACGAGGAATTGTTCGGAAGGGTGGATGAATATACCAGCGCGAAGCCGCCGCTGTTTGACGGCCGCAGCGGGATCTACTCCAAGGAACTGATCTCGCCCCGGGACAAGAAATTTACATCAGACGAGAATCTTTTTAACTATCAGGCCAAGATCATCCGGGAGCTGGGCGAACGGGAAAACTGTGTGATCATCGGCCGGTGCTCCAATTTTATTCTGGATGTGAGCGAATATACGAATGTGGTTCGGGTGTTCGTCCACGCTTCCTGGGAATTCCGTGTCAAGGAAGCCATGAGTAAAATGTCGGGAAGCCGGAAGGATGTGGAAAAATTCATGCGGAAGGACGACAAACGCAAAATGGAATACTGTCTCCGGTATACCGGCAAAGAGTGGACCGACCCGGCCTATTACGACCTGTATCTGGATACCAGTGTTCTCGGATTTGATGGTGTGTATAAAGAGATAGAGAAAAAGTACAATAAACTGCGGAACAGAAACAATGGATCTATTTGAATACGCAAAATCAAAACAGCTGGAAAAAGAGGCGCCGCTGGCCTCCAGACTGCGCCCTGTCACGCTGGATGAAGTGGTGGGGCAGCAGCATATTGTGGGAAAGGACAAGCTTCTGTACCGGGCGATCAAAGCGGACAAGCTGACCTCCGTCATTTTCTACGGCCCTCCTGGAACCGGAAAGACCACGCTGGCAAAGGTGATCGCGAATACCACCAGTGCAGCCTTCCGACAGATCAACGCCACGGTGGCGGGGAAAAAGGATATGGAGGAGGTGGTCCGCGAGGCGCAGGAGACCCTGGGCATGTACGGGCAGAAAACGATCCTCTTTATCGATGAGATTCATCGCTTCAACAAGGCCCAGCAGGACTATCTTCTGCCCTTTGTGGAGGACGGCACCCTGATCCTGATCGGCGCGACGACCGAGAATCCGTATTTTGAGGTGAACGGGGCTCTTCTTTCGCGTTCCGTCATTTTTGAACTGAAGCCGCTGGAAAAGGAAGAGATCGGGAAGCTGATCCTGCGGGCGGTGACCGATATGGAAAAGGGCATGGGAAGCTATGACGCCGTGATCGATCCGGACGCGGTGGAATTTCTGGCGGATATGGCCGGAGGAGATGCCAGGGCAGCCCTGAACGCGGTGGAGCTGGGGATCCTGACCACGCCGAGAAGCGCAGACGGAAAGATCCATCTGACGCTGACGGTGGCTTCGGAATGCATCCAGAAAAGAGTGATCCGCTACGACAAGGGCGGCGATAACCATTATGACATTATCTCTGCTTTTATCAAGAGCATGCGGGGCTCAGACCCCGATGCGGCGGTCTATTATCTGGCAAAGATGCTGGCTGCAGGGGAGGACGTGCGGTTTATAGTCCGCAGGATCATGATCCTTGCCTCCGAGGATATCGGAAATGCGGACCCCATGGCGATCTGTGTGGCCTCCGCGGCCGCCCAGGAGGTGGAGCGGGTCGGGATGCCGGAGTCCCAGATCATCCTGGCCCAGGCAGCTTCGTACATGGCCTGTGCGCCGAAAAGCAATTCCGCGGTCAACGCGATCTTTGCGGCAAATGAATCGGTCAGAAAGGTGAGGACCACGGTTCCGGTTCATCTGCAGGACGCGCATTACGGCGGTCATGAAAAGCTCGGACACGGGATTGGGTACCAGTATGCCCACGATTTCCCGAACCACTATGTAAAACAGCAGTATCTTCCGGATGAGATCAAGGGAGAGCGATTCTATATTCCGGGGGATCTGGGATATGAGAAAAAGATACAGGAGTATCTGAAGAAAATCAGAGAAGAAGCATAAAAACGGAGGAGCCCTTCAAAGGAGCTCCTCCATTATTTTTGCGTAGATGGACTGGCTTTTCAAAGGCCAGCTGCGGCTGGCTTCCAGAGCAGCTTCCCTGGAGGGGAGCTGAAGAGAAAGATCCAGAAGCGGATTGCCGTCTTCGATGATCCGGCAGCGGACCAGATAGGAGCTGCCGTTTCCGGACGGATAGAAGTCCGCCGGCGTAAGAATCTCATGCCGGAGCTCATGATGATGCTCCTTCAGATGATTCAGGATGTTTTTGCGGACGCTTTCCGGAAGATCCGGAAGCACATAGGAGAGAGTCTCCCTGCCGCTTTCCGTGATCTGGTAGTAGGAACGGTTTCCTACCACATTTTTATCGATGAGCCCGCTCTCTTTCAGGTCGGAAACCGCTTCCTGGACACGAAAATAATCGTTGTTTTCCTGTTGAAGAAGATAATCCAGGATGAAAGAATTGGAGAGTGCCTTGTCCGAATTCTGAAGCATGTAGAGGATCATCAGTTTGTAAGAGGTAAAAACAGTCTGCACCTTAGTCCTCCATTATGCCGGATCCGTCCTCCGGAGTACTTTCCGGAAGAACCTGGACCGGAGCTTCGCCGGCATCCTCCGCTGCAGGCACTTCCGCATCCCAGACACTGGGGGTGGTTTCCTCCGGCGGCATATAATTGTCAAGAATCTTTACCAGGATCATGGATTTGGCATAGGCCAGCGTCGCGAAACCCACCAGGATAAAGAGCAGGATCAGCAGGGAAGAGATCATCGTCTGCGGAATGAAAAAGATCAGGATCGGGCAAAGCGTGAGCAGGATCAGCAGGACCGTCTTCGGCAGATGCCGGATACTGATCAGGATCGCATTGATGAAGGTATTGCGGATGGTATTGTAAAATCTGGAAAGAAGAGGATAGATGTACACAAAGATCATGGCGTACAGTACGATCCCCAGCCAGATGACCACGTACATGGCCTTCCCGGCAAATCCCTGGAAATTTCCTACAACGATCCGCAGATCCAGAAACAGAAACACGCCTACTGCCAGAAGGATCAGATTGATGAAGATCCCCTGCTTCAGATTCTGTTTAAAGGAATGGAAAAAGCCCTTCACGATATAAGACTCTTCATTCCGTACCATTTTCAGTGTGGTGTAGTACATGGCCGTGATCGCCGGTCCTATGGTAACGACCGGGATACAGCAGACGATAAAGATCAGATTCAGGATCATCAGATCCGCAACCCGGCCCATAAACCGGAAAAACGGATTGTCCATATTAAAAAAACCGCCCATAATAGTTTTCCCCTTTCTCCATACAGTATACAAAATTCTGCTTTAAAAGGCAACCCGTGAGTGAAAGACGGATTATGAAAACTTCTCCTTGCTTTTCACAGTTTAGAGTGCTAAAATATTACCATATAAACACAAAGGAGTAGAAGGGATGAGCAAAAAAATCAGAACTGAAGCAGTAGATCATCTGTTTGAGGCGATTTTATGTCTGGAGAATAAGGAAGAGTGTTATACGTTTTTTGAGGATGTATGTACGATCAACGAACTTCTCTCCCTCTCTCAGCGGTTTGAGGTGGCAAGGATGCTGGTGGACAAACGAACCTACCTGGACATCTCGGAGAAGACCGGGGCTTCCACAGCGACCATCAGCCGGGTCAATCGTTCGCTGAATTATGGGAACGACGGATACGAAATGGTGTTTTCCCGGATGGACAAGAAGACGAATGAGTAAGATAAACAACAAAAAGGCAGGAATCAATCCTGCCTTTTGTTATGTCCTTTTTCTTTTCCGTCCCGGCCCTTGTCCGGTGTCCCCATACTGTCGATCAGGCGCTCCACGAGCATTTTTTTCATGTACACATCGAAGCTCAGCAGACAGATGAAGGTGAATTCCCGCAGAAAAGTCCGGTCTTCGGAATCGGCATCCTCGAAGGCGGCATCCGCCATGGTATACCGTTTCCACAGATCCTTCTGCAGATAGCTGTCCTGTTCCTTGATGGTGCGGAAGACCTCTTTGTAGATATAGGTCATGTCCTTCTCGCCTTCTGACTGGAAGTACTTGTCGGTGACCGGCCCGAGCAGAGTCTGGATATCGCTGATGGAAAGAATATTCTTAAAATAGTAGATAAAGATCATGACCAGCAGGTGCTCCCGGGAGTACCGTTTTTTGTCCGGAGGGGGAAGCAGCTTGTTTTTGGCATAGTTGTTGATCATGGTTTTGGTGAGGATCTTGTCATCCTCGTGCCTGCGGGTAGCGTTCAGCTGCTCCTCCATAAAGGTGGTCACCTGGTCCATATACAGGCTGATATTCGGCAGATCCTCCGGATTGATATAATCAATTGCAGAAAGAATGTCAGCAATCTTTTCAAACATTCTGCGCTTTTCTTCTGTCATAAAGCATACCTCTTGTTTTGAAGTTTATGCAGTCCGAAACACGGGCCGCGGGCATCCGCCCACCTGTTTATTATAAGATTCTCAAAATAAAAAGTAAATCTTTTTTTCTGTCTGATGACCGCGAACAGTAACAAGTGCCTTGTAGGATGGCCGATCTTCCTGTATAATGCAAGAATACAAAGGAGAGTATCATGAGTACAATATACGAATCACTGAATCCGCCTCAGAAGGAGGCGGTTTTATGCACGGAGGGGCCGCTTCTGGTCCTCGCCGGGGCAGGCTCCGGAAAAACCCGTGTCCTGACGCACCGGATCGCGTACCTGATTGAGGAGAAGGGAGTGGATCCCTGGAACATTCTGGCCATCACCTTTACCAACAAGGCGGCGCAGGAGATGAGAGAACGGGTGGACCGGCTGGTCGGACTTGGACGGGAAAGCATCTGGGTCTCTACCTTTCATTCCGCCTGCGTACGGATCCTGCGGCGGCACATTGACTTTCTGGGATATGACAACCATTTTGCGATCTACGACACGGACGATCAGAAAAACGTGATCAAAGAAGTTACCCGGCGTCTGAATCTGGATACAAAGCTGTACAAGGAAAAGGCGCTGCTGTCCGGGATTTCCCATGCCAAGGACGAGCTGCTGACACCGGATGATCTGGCAAAGGATGCGAGGGATTCTTTTGAAGTGAAGGTGGCTGAGGCCTACCGGGAGTATCAGAGCGCTCTGGCAAAGAACAATGCTCTGGATTTTGACGATCTTATCTGCAAGACGGTGGAACTGTTTGAAAAGCACCCCCAGGTACTGGAATATTATCAGGAACGTTTCCGGTATATTCTTGTGGATGAGTATCAGGATACCAACACGGCACAGTTCCGTCTGGTGAGCCTGCTGGCAGAAAAGTACCGCAATCTGTGTGTGGTGGGAGATGACGACCAGTCGATCTACCGCTTCCGAGGGGCCAATATCCGCAATATCCTTGGTTTTGAAAATGTGTTCCCGGATGCGGCCGTGATCCGCCTGGAGCAGAACTACCGCTCCACGGGAAGAATTCTGGAGGCAGCCAACCATGTGATTGCCAACAACACGGCCCGGAAAGCAAAAACCCTCTGGACGGCCAACGAGACCGGGGATAAGATTCATTTCCGCCAGTTTCTGAGCGGATATGAGGAAGCAGAATATGTGGTCGGCGAAATTACGGCCCATCACAGGGACGGTCGTTTTCGCTACAAGGACTGTGCAGTGCTGTACCGGACCAATGCACAGTCCAGACTGTTTGAAGAAAAGCTTCTGTATTCCGGAATTCCCTACAAGATCGTCGGGGGAATCAATTTCTATTCCCGCAAGGAGATCAAGGATCTGCTGAGCTACCTGAAAACGGTGGATAATGCCCGGGATGACCTGGCGGTACGGAGGATCCTGAATGTGCCTCGCCGGGGCATCGGGGATACGACCCAGGCAAAGATCCAGGACTATGCGGATCAGATGGGATACAGCTTTTATGAAGCCCTGCGGGTCGCGGAGGAGATCCCGTCGCTGGGCAGAAGCCTGAAAAAGATCGACGGGTTTGTGAGCCTGATCCAGACGCTTCGTACCAAGGCGGACTTCTGCACGGTCAGAGAACTGTTGGAGGAGGTTATCCAGGCGACCGGTTACGTGGAGGATCTGGCGAAGGAAGGAACCGAGGAGGCGGAGGCCCGGATCGAGAACATCGATGAACTGATCTCGAAGACCCAGGCATTTATGGAAGCAATGGAAGAAAGAGGCGAAAAAGCGACGTTGTCGGCTTTCCTGGAGGAGATCGCCCTGGTGGCGGATATCGATACCGTGGATGACAGCCAGGACTATGTGCTTCTGATGACGCTGCACAGCGCAAAGGGTCTGGAGTTTCCCTGCGTGTTCATGGCAGGTATGGAAGAAGGCCTGTTTCCTTCCGAAGGATTCCGGAAACGGGATGAGTACGATGAGGAGATGGAGGAAGAACGCCGTCTGTGCTATGTGGGGATTACCCGGGCTATGAAGAGTCTGACTCTGACCTCCGCCCGTCAGCGGATGGTACGGGGCGATGTGCAGATGCATGCCGTATCCCGTTTTGTACAGGAGATCCCGCGGGAGCTGGTGGATCTGGGGTATACGGTCCGTGAGAAAAAACCGGCGCTCGATAAGGTCATAAGCCCCAACAGCGCCTATGCCCAGATGAAGATGGCTTTTCAGACCAGACCCTATCAGTCCGCACAGGCCGTACCGGCTTCCAGAAACTTTGGAAACAAGACCATGGGAACGTTGGAATACGGGATCGGTGATACCGTCCGACATGTCAAATTCGGTGTGGGGAAGGTGACGGAGATCGTGGAAGGCGGCAGAGACTATGAGGTCACGGTGGAATTCGACCGCGCCGGCAGGCGGAAAATGTTCGCCGGGTTTGCAAAGCTGAAGAAAATCTGAAAGATTTTGAGAAGTGGTGGAAAAATACAGGCGGATATGTTATAATAACCTAAGCCTTAACCCAATGTCTCTTGAGGCACAACTACATGGAAGGATGGTGTCAGTTATGGAACTTGGAAAACAGAAACTGGAAGATGTCTTGACAGCCCTTAAACTGAAAAAAGAGCTTGATGAAGAAAACAAGAAGAAGGTCATCTGCATTCTGGCCGTGATCGGTGCTGTTCTGGCTGTAGTTGCCATTGCATTTGCAGTGTATCGTTTCTTCTCTCCGGATTATCTTGAAGATTTCGAAGAAGACTTTGACGAGGACTTCGACGATTACTTTGAAGATGACGAGGAAGAGGAAGAAGAGGCTGAGGAAGAAGCCGAAGAAGAGAAAGAATGATTTTCTGAGATCAATATGTAACATAGGCTGCAGCAGTTTTCCGGCTGTTCCGGAATATCTGGCTGCAGCTTTTTGTATATGATGAGAACACCGAAGGAGAAATATGAAAAAAGGCGATATTGCGGAAGGAATCATAGAAAGAGTAGACTATCCCAACAAAGGCTGGATCCGGCTCGGAGATGAAAAGATCATTGTAAAGAACGGGATCCCCGGGCAGAAGGTACGTTTTCAGATCAACAAAAAACGTTCCGGCCGGATGGAGGGACGGCTGCTGGAGGTATTGGAACCTTCCCCGCTGGAAAGCCGGAAGCCTCTTTGCGGAGAATTTCCGGACTGCGGCGGGTGCATGTATCAGACCATGTCCTACGCGGACCAGTGTCGGATGAAGGAGGAGCAGATCTTCCGGCTTCTTTCGGAGGTCCCCGGACTGGATATGAATGAAGTGCAATGGGAAGGGCTTCTTAAAAGTCCCCGGGAGCTGCAATACAGGAATAAGATGGAGTTTTCCTTCGGAGATGCCTGCAAAGACGGTCCTCTGACCCTGGGACTGCATAAAAAAGGCAGCACCTATGACGTGCTGACCACAACAGACTGCGTACTGGTTCATCCGGATCTGAACCGGATCCTGGAGTGCGTGCATGAGTATTTTGCCGGCAGAAAGATTCCCTTCTATCACAAAATCAGTCATACGGGGGTGCTGCGTCATCTTCTGCTGCGCCGCGGAAACACCACCGGAGAGATTCTGGTCCACCTGGTGACGACCAGTCAGATGGAAACGGATCTGTCTGAACTGGTGAGAAACCTTCTTGCGCTCTCACTGGAGGGACATATTGTAGGGATCCTTCATCTGATCAACGATTCGCTCTCCGACACCGTCCGCGCCGATGAGACGAGGATCCTCTGGGGTACAGACCATTATTACGAGACGCTCCTGGGACTCTCTTTCAGGATCAGCTCCTTTTCCTTTTTTCAGCCCAACTCGTATGCGGCTGAGGTCCTGTATTCCAAAGTCCGCGAATATGTGGGTGACACCCATGACATGACTGTTTTTGATCTGTACAGCGGGACCGGCACCATAGCGCAGCTGGCTGCTTCGGTTGCAAAGGAAGTGATCGGTGTGGAGATCGTGGAGGAAGCCGTTCAGGCCGCCAGGGAGAATGCAAAACGAAACGGACTGACAAACTGCAGCTTTGTGGCAGATGACGTTCTTGCTTTTCTCGACCGGGCAGAGCAGAAGCCGGATCTGATCATTCTGGATCCCCCCAGGGATGGGATTCATCCCAAGGCTCTCCCCCGGATCCTCCGCTATGGCGTCGACAGGATCGTTTATATCTCCTGCAAAGCGACCAGCCTGATCCGTGATCTGCCGGAATTTCTGAAAGCCGGTTACCGGCTGGAAAAAGCCTGCTGTGTGGATCAGTTCTGCCAGACGGTACACATCGAGACTGTCTGTCTACTAACACATTCTTGAACTAAGGGGCCTGAAAAAGCCTGAAATACTGGGGTTTCCGTCACCGGAAGCAGCTCGTGCTCGGCGTGATGGAAACCCTCTTTTTATGTTTGCGGGAACTGGTCCAGAAGCAGGGTCGAGGCTACGATTTTACTATTTCAGAAAACGAGTCAACGATTTTACTATTTTTGGCAAAACGAGAAAACGATTTTACTATTTGAGGTAGGTCGAGGCTATGAGTTTACTGACGATCAGAAGGCTTCTTCAAAATGGGTTTATTTCCAACACCCCATGT
>CAMOUV010000011.1 GCA_946626695.1 uncultured Blautia sp. | reverse complement strand
AAATCATCGCAGAAACCGTTTATAGAACAGATCCCGGACCGCATCCGGCATCAGCCCCACCGTGATGCGGATCCCGCAGTTGACAAGAAAATCCATCGGCGTAGTCACGCCTTCCCGCAGCAAAAACCGCTGGAACCGGATCACCGAGCGCACATATCCGCTTCCGCCCCGCCGGCCGGACAGGCCGTTTCCGATCCGCATATCCACCAGGGGCTCCTGCAGGTTATAGCCCCGGCATCCCTGTTTCAGCATCCGGATCCACAGGGAATAATCCTCGAACCCCGGGAAATCCCGGTAGCTGCCTGCCTGCAGCACCTTCTCCTTCCGGAACATGACGGTACCATGATTGAAGGGGTTCCTCTTATGGGCAAAGTGCCGGATCTCCCGGTTGGTTTCCGGCAGGGTCCGCAGCCGGTCCGTATCCCCCGGGATCCGGTCAAACTCCTGCACAAAGCTCCCCGCCAGGTCATACCCCCGGCCGATCATCCGGAATTCCTTTTCACAGCGCTCCGGACGGCTCACATCGTCGCTGTCCATGCGGGCCACCACCGGACACCGGCAATAAGGCAGTCCTGCTGCCAGGGCTCTTCCCAGACCTCCGTTTTCCGGCAGGCGGACAATCTGAAGCCGGTCTCCCAGTTCTTCTTTTTCCTCCCGGATCACCGCATCGAGGTCTTCCTTCAAGGGTCCGTCGCAAACCAGCACAAAGTCAGAAAAGGGCAGTGTCTGCCCTTTCATACTTGCAATACTCTCCCGCAGAAACGCGGGATTCTCTTTTTCATAGACGGCCATCAGGACCGAATACTCTTTTTTCAATCTGTCTCCTCCAGTATGCGGGTAGAATGGTGGTTCTTCTCTTCCTGCGAAGGCGGTTCCATATAGGAACCATACATCTGGGACAGTACAAAATCGTAATCCGCAGGCCCTCTCAGACGCACATCCTCGAAGGGATACCAGGCGCCTTTCCCGTAGCGGCTGCGGTGAAACATCTCCTTCAGCTTATGGATCCCCATAAAATTGACCATCCACCGGGAACCGTCATAGGAATATTTCCGCATCAGACGGTCCAGATGCCGCAGAGCCCTGTCCGTGCGGATGATTTTTTCCACCGGAAGGATCCGGCCGGCCGTGATCAGGATCTTCTCGGGAAGAGGCCTGTTTTTCCGGTTGAGATCCACATTGGTGGAAAACATGGAAAGATTGACCATCGCCCGGGCCGCCAGCAGCCGGGTACTGTGAATCTTCCGAAGCCAGGGCCCGGAAGGCATCCCGTCCAGCGGAAAAAGATCGATCCAGGCCTCCCGCACCTTCTGCACGGAAGACGCCGTATCCACCACCTTCACCCGGCTGTCGCAGAGTCTCGGCACATAATAGCCGTAGCCCGGCGTATCCTGCCAGGTTTTGAGCACCATGCCCTCCGGGAGCTCCTGCCCTGCGATCTGCATAAAGCGGTCGAAGTCCGGCCTGGGCATACCGATATCGATATCGTCATCCCAGGGGATAAAGCCCTTGTGACGCACGGCTCCCAGGAGCGTCCCTCCCAGGGCATAATACCGCAGATGATATTTTCTGCTGATCCGCAGAAATTCTTTCAGGATATCCAGCTCCACCAGCTGAAGATCCCGCAGTGTTTTTTCCATGTACTGCTCCCTCCGGCACGGACTGCTCTCTCTTTTGTGTGTCCGGCACGACTATCTTTTCTTTAACGCATTTTTCTGATTATCCGCCACGCCCTCCGATACTTCCTTCTGGAAAAAGATCTTGACGGTCATGAAAAGAAGCTTGATGTCCAGAAGAAAAGAGAAATTCTCGATATAAAACAGATCCAGCTTCAGCTTGTCATAGGGCGTGGTATTGTATTTCCCGTACACCTGGGCGTAGCCGGTCAGCCCGGCCTTCACCTTCAGACGATAATAGAATTCCGGGATTTCCTTCTCGTACTCGTCCATGATCTCCATCCGCTCCGGACGCGGGCCCACCATGGACATATCCCCCTGCAGCACATTGAACAGCTGCGGCAGCTCGTCCAGATGCAGGTTGCGGAGAACCTTGCCCACCGGGGTGATCCGGGCGTCATGGCGCGAAGCCAGCCGGGCACCGTTCTTTTCGGAATTGACGTACATGCTCCGGAATTTGCAGATCCGGAAGGGACGTCCGTCCCGGGTGAGCCGCTCCTGGGTGTATAAAACGGGTCCGTGATCACAGAGCTTGACCAGCAGAGCGATGAGCAGCATCAGCGGTGAAGTCAGGAGAATCCCGAGACCCGACATCACAATGTCCGCAAGACGCTTGATGGCACGCTGCTCCACCGAGAGTCCCATGTTGCGGGACAGAAGAAGCGGCGTGTCAAACAGGTGGATCCGTTCCGACCCGGCCAGAATGATATCCGAAATCTTCGGGCTCATGTAGCAGCGGATCGAATGGGCAAAGCAGTACTTCAGATACTGGTTGCGGGTCTCCGCGTCCAGATCCCAGATGATCACACCATCGTATTCCTCCATCAGCTGATGGATCACCTCCGGCCCCCGGTCCACATTCACCTTGGCACTGACATTGTATTTATCCCTGCGCCGGTTCATCTTATCGATCACATCGCCGGGATCCCTCGCTCCGTAAATGACCAGCAGATTTCTGGCCGCGTACAGCCGGTTGTATACCCAGCGGGAACCCAGGATCCACACGACGATCATCAGGATCTGCACTCCCGTCATCTCGATCAGGGGCAGTGCCGGCAGGAACCACCGGTCGATCAGCGTGATTTCCAGATATGCGAAGATGTTGGTACAGACCGTGGCCAGCGTCAGCGAATAAAAGACCTCCGTCCGCTTCAGATATCCGACCCGCAGCCCTCCGTACATCCGGGAGAACATTACATTGACCATGGCATAGATCGCGATCAGCACCCAGTTACCCTTTCTCCAGAAGGGTTCATAGATCAGATTCCGGTAATAATTATACCAGACATAGGCAAAGGCTGCCGCCTGCGCCACCACGATAATACTGGCCAGACAGAACACGATAAATCTTTTATAATCATCCCGTTTCCGAGGCTTCGTCATTCCTCATCACCTTCCATTGCTCATATTATCGTAAACGAAATAAATCATTTCCTTTACGATATTTTCGCTCGGAGAATAATTGCTGGTTTGAGCAAGCTCAAACCACAATTGCTTTCCTCGCTTACTTTAATCTATTATTTTATCATACTCCCCGTCAAAATACCACCGGTAAGTGAGTCGCGGGGACAGGTTCCGTGACTCATCCAATCAGGTCACGGACCACTTCGGAGGCGATCAGCAGGCCGGCGGCGGCGGGCACAAAGGCTGTGGAGCCGGGAATGTCCTTCAGCCGGCGGGATGGCATTCCGTCTTCCTCCTTCGGTGCGCCGGTCTCCAGACGCCGGATCTCCTGACTGTCCAGGAGGGGCTTTCTGGGTTCTTCCGTGGACCATACCACCTTCAGATGATCGATCCCCCGTTTCCGCAGCTCCCGCCGCATGACCCTCGACAAGGGATCCACCGATGTCTCATAGATATCCGATACACGCAGAAGGGCAGGATTCATCTTGTTTCCGGTTCCCATGCTGCTGATCAGGGACACTCCCGCCGACCTGGTCTCTTCCGCCAGAAGAAGCTTGGCCGTGACGGTATCCACCGCATCCACCACATAGGAATAGGCCGAAAGGTCAAACTGATCCCGGGTCTCCGGCAGATAGAAGCTGGTGTGCACCGTCACCACCGCATCCGGGTTGATATCAAGGATCCTCTTTTTCATCACTTCTGCCTTATATTCTCCCACTGTGCTGTGAAGGGCAATGATCTGCCGGTTCAGGTTGGTTACGCTGATGGTATCATGATCGACCAGATCCAAAGCCCCCACGCCGCTTCTTGCCAGGGCCTCGGCGACATAACCGCCCACGCCGCCGATCCCGAATACCGCCACCCGCGCAGAAGCCAGTCTCTTTATCGCTTCCTCCCCCAAAAGCAGCTCTGTCCTCATAAACTGTGTCTGCTCTTTCATCTTCTCTGCTCCTTCTTTCTATCTGAACTCGTAAAGTTATTTTTAACAGTTAATCCTTTAACCGTATCTCTTCCTACTATAAAGCCCGTTTTTTTGTCTGTCAAATCTTGACAATAATTATGCAATATGTCAAACTATTACCATTCCAATACAACCGTCCGATGGACGTTTCAGAGAGGAGGAGGATCTTATGCATCCGTTCTCGACCTGCCTGAACGCACTGATCAAAGCCCGGAATGTCAAAATAACCGCTCTCAGCCAATACCTGAATATCGATCGTTCCTCATTCCATCAGGTGCTGAACGGAAAACGTCTGCCCTCCTCTCCGGACATCGTGGATTCCATCGCAGCCTATCTGTCGCTGTGTCCGGAGGAGCATGCAGCCCTGAAGCAGGCCTGGACCATCGAAAAAGTGACGCCTCCCGTCTATTACCGCCGAAAACATGTCCGTTCTTTTCTTGAGAGTTACCTGCCTGAAGCTTCTTTCACAAACCTTCCTCTCTGGAATATGATGCAGGACTTTTCGGGACTGCCCGATGGACGCTTTCCAGAATCACACCGGCTGCTGAACGGCAGGCGCGAAGTTCTCCTGTATCTGGGCCGGATCCTGCGGGAGGAAACTGCACACCCGCAGGGACGGATCGCTCTGCGGTTCCAGCCGGATCAGAAACCCTTTATGGATCTCCTTCGTGTGTTCCCGGCTGTATATCCCTTCCGGATGGATCATATTATCTGTCTCAACCAGACAGACGAGATCGATACCAACCGCAAGATGATCAATCTGTCTCTTCTTTCCGAGATCCTTCCGTTGTATCAGAAGCAGGACATCACCTACCGTACCTTTTATCACTATGATGACTCCCATTCCCATTTTTCGATGTTCAACGGAATGCCCTGCCTGTTTCTGACTTCTTCCTGCGCCATTTCCGCCCGGGCGGATTTTCAGAACGCACTGCTGTATACCGACAAGGACTGCGTGCGGATCTTCTGGGATCTGTTCCGCAAATGCCGGCAAATCAGTCCGCAGCTGATCCATGCCTATCCGGTCTGTGAGATCAACCGCCCTCTTCTGGAACCGATGGAGGAAATCTATATCCCTGTTTCCCCCGTAAATCCGCTGCACCGGAATCTCCTCATCTGTATCAGTGAACAGAAAATGGCTCTTATTTACAACAGAATCATTCATCTGATCCAGGAAGTCAGCATATTGTCCGCTTTCCGGGATTTTCTGACCTGCGAAGAAGCCAACGATATTTATACCAGTAAGAACGGAAAAGAATTTCTGAACGGTTTATGGAGGGAATTATGTCCGCCTTCTCCGAACTCCTGAGCAATTTTATAGTCGAAAAAAACGCCGATGTTTCCCAGATGGTCCGGTACTGCGGCTACGACCGTTCCACCATGTACAAGATCCTGAAGGGAAAACGGAATCCGCCTTCTCTGGATATGGTTTTCCGGATCGGCCATTTTCTGCGGCTGACCCAGCCGGAGCTTCAGCATCTGATGGAATCCTGGCAGCTGACCATCCTGGGCCCTCTGAAATACTACCGCAGGAAAAGCGTGGAACACTTTCTGCGGTCTTTTCCGGATGATTTTGCCAGTATACGGGAAGACGTCCTTCTCCGCTCCGTGCCGGCACTCAGCCACGGACAGATTTCCGATGCGCCTTCCTGTCTGGCCCTGGATTCCCAGATGGAGATCAATTCCTTCCTGCGGCAGATCATCATCAAGGAAATCGAACACGGGCAGGGCTCCATCTCTCTTCTGGTGCAGCCTGATTATGACTATCTGTTCCAGACCCTCGGCAGTCTGTCCCCGGACAACCCTCTTTCCGTCGACCATATTTTCTGCCTGAGCAACACGGAGGCCCTCACATCGGATCATCAGCTGCTGCACATCCGGTATCTGGAGACATTGTTTCCCCTGTTCACCCGGAAAAATATCGGGTATACCCCTCTGTACTATCACGGAGATGTCCATACCCGTTTCAACACGTACAATCTGATGCCCTGCATGATCCTGACCACCGAATACGCCATCCTCTGCACATCGGATTTCCAGAACGGGATTTTTTTCAACGATCCGACCGTCAGAGATTATCTGCAGCAATGCTTTGACTCTCTGAAGAAGCAATGCTCTGCCCTTTTTCGGATCCTCAGCGCAGATCTTCAGGAGTTTGAACAGATTCTTGGACTCAATCACCTGATTAAACCGGGGACACCCGCCTATATCATTCAGGCCGAAGGGGTGCTTTTCCCCTTCCTCCGGCGGGAGACCATTCTTTCCATGATCGATCCCTCCGTTTCCAACCGGGAAGAACTCACGGAACACTACACGGTCCTGCTGGAAAGATCCTGCCGTGCCCTGTCCGACCCTTCCTGGATGCATCAGTTCTTCACCCGGAACGGACTGCTGTTTTTTGCACGGACCGGCCGGTTCCGGGAGCTGCCGTCCGATCTGTGCAGGCCGGTTTCTCCGGAGGATCGTATCCGGATCCTGAAACAGTTCAAGGAATACTGCAAATCCGGCGTTTTCCGGATGCTCCGGTCTCCGCTGGAACAGCTTTCCAGCAATCTCCGGCTTGCCATCACCGGCAAAATCGGATATCTGGTCATGCACACCGAGGATTGTCCTCTGATCTATATGCTTTTCAACGAGACCTTTATGGTGGAGATCTTCCGGGATTACATGGAATCCCTGGAAGAGTTTTACTGCTATTCTGTCGAGGAAACTCTTGAAGCGATCCAGGAAATGATCGATTCGTTATAAAACAAATACGATACGGGGACAGGTTCCTTGACTCGCTGCAAGCAGTGAGTCAAGGAACCTGTCCCCGTATCTCTTTAATCTGAAATATCGGAATCCAGCGCAACCGTCAGATGATAATCCGGGCAGAGGGCCTGTACCTTCTGCACCAGCTCGGTGTATACCGCCTGTCTGTCGGGAGCTGCGAAATCGATCACCGCGTCAAAACGGAGGGTTTTCTTTTCCGAATCCATATAAAAACCATGGAGCTGCAGAACATATTCCTGACTTGCGGCCAGATTCCGGATCTTCTCCTGCAGAGCGATAACTTCGTTGTTGGTGGTATTGTGGGAATAGATACCCACAGCCGTGATGAGCACGTGCTTTTCAAGATATACCTTCTCCATGATCTCCCGCGTCATCACATCGATCCGGTCCGCGGTAAAATAATCAGGCACTTCGATATGGACCGATGCCATGGTCCGGTCCGGACCGTAATCATGGACAATCAGATCGTAGGCACCCCGGACTCCCTCTACCGAACAGATGATCTTTTTGACGTCTCTGGTAAGCTCGGAATCCGCCCGTTCCCCGATGATCCGGCTGATGGCCTCCCGGAGCATTTCGATGCCGGAACGGATGATCATGATGGAAATGATCACGCCAAGATAGGCCTCCAGGCTGGCTCCACTTGCCACATAGATGACAGCCGCCACCAGGGTAGATGCGGAAATGACCGAATCCAGCAGGGCATCCTGTCCGGAATTCACCAGCGAATCGGAATCCGCCTCTTTTCCTTTCTTCTTGAAGAAGAGCCCAAGAAGGATCTTCACGACGACCGCAACCCCGATGATCAGTAGAGAAACCATCGAGTAATCCGGTGCTTCGGGATGAAGGATCTTCTTGATCGATTCGATCAGCGAAGTGAGACCGGCATACAGAACGAGCACGGCGATGATCGTAGAGCTCAGGTATTCTGCACGGCCGTGACCATAAGGATGCTCCCTGTCCGGCTTTTTTTTCGCCAGACGGGTTCCGAGGATGGTGATGACAGAGGAAAGGGCATCACTCAGGTTGTTGACCGCGTCCAGTACCACGGCGATGGAATTGGCCAGAAGCCCTACAACTGCTTTGAATGCAGCCAGGAGCACATTGGCGGCAATGCCGATGATACTGGTTTTAATAATAATCTGGTCCCGGCTTTCGACGGGACCAGAGTTTGTTTGTGCCATTTAACTGTTTATACCGACTGGATCATCTGTTCGATCACAGCCTTGGGCTGTACACCCACCATCTGCTGTACAGCTTCACCCTTGTTGAAAAGGACCAGTGTCGGAATGCTCATGACCTTGAACTGCTGCGCAAGGCCGGGCTCCTCATCCACATCCACGGAGACCACCTTGATCTGCGGATTCTCTTCCGCGATCTGGTGCACTACCGGGCTGAGCATCTTGCAGGGTCCGCACCAGGTTGCCCAGAAATCGATCAGGACAGGCACATCCGAATTGACGACAACACTTTCAAAATCAGCTTCTTTTAAAGCAGTCACTGCCATAGAATGAATCCTCCTTTTTAATATCTTCGCTTTCTCTATATTACACTGTTTCCAGAATTTTGTACAGAAGAGAATGCAGCACGGCGGCTTCCTCCGGTGCAAGGCGGATACATTCCCCCACCTGGAGCGGAATCTTCACGGCCTCTTCCTTCAAGGCGCGTCCCTGATCCGTCAGAGTGACCGTCACCACCCTCTCGTCCTCCTTGCTTCGTGTCCGGCAGACATAGCCCCGTTCCTCCAGCTTTTTCAAAAGCGGAGTGACGGTTCCATTATCAAGATAAAGCTTTTTACACAGGTCACCGACGGTGGCGCTTTCCTTCTCCCACAGCACCAGCATCACGATATACTGGGTATAGGTGATCCCCAGAGGCTTAAAGTACGGTGTATACAGACCGGTCACCTTGCGGGCCGCCGCATACAGCGGAAAACATAACTGGTTATCGAGCAAAAGCATGGCATCCTGATCGGACATGTCAGATTCTCCTTTTCTGGTTATTTACAGGAAGTCACCCCTGTGAGCGGCGTCTTTCATCCAGCCAGGCAACGGCGGAGAGAGCCGCCACATTACCTTCTCCGGCGGATTTGATATACTGATACGGCGTTCCCGCGATATCTCCGCAGGCAAAGCAGCCGGGTACATTGGTGCTCAGGTTTCGTTCCACCTTTACGTGAGGGCCGTCCATTTCCAGGCCGGGAACCAGCTGCTTGGGGGATACGCTGTCCCGCAGCAGGAACACGCCGTCAAAGGTGTAGGAATTCTGATCCGTCACCAGACCGTTGGCCTTGAACCCGCCGGCGGTGATCTCCACGGGCTTTTCATGCAGGACCGTGATCCCGTCCGCCACATGGACCTCATCCTTATACTGCGGGAAGTAATACACCGTGTCCGCATATTCCTTCATAAAGTCGGCTTCCGCTTCTTCCTTGGGAGACCAGCCTACAATACCGACGGTCTTTCCTTTATACAGGGCCGCGTCGCAGGTAGCGCAGTAGCTTACCCCCCGCCCGAGGAACTCTTCCTCGTTGGGCAGCGGCTTTCCGGACACCACGCCGGTGGCCAGGATCACGGAGCTGGCTTCGTACATGCCGTTGGCTCCCTGCATGGAAAAATACTCTCCCATAGGATAAATCAACGTGATCTTATCCTCGGTGATGGAAATATCCATCCGGGAAAGATGCCCCAGCAGCGCCTCCTGCAGCCCGGCTCCGGATACCGCCGGAAGTCCCGGATAATTGCGGATCTCATGGGCTTTGGCGACCTTGTCGCTGGAGGAAGCCGATCCGATCAGCAGAATGTTTTTTTTGCGGATCGTTGCAGTGATGGCCGCGGATATACCGGCCGGACCGGTGCCGATGATGGCGATATCATATCTTTCCATAACAAAGTCTCCTTTTTTGTGCGATTACAGAAGCTTTTCCACGCAGCCCGTCGCGGTATTCACAACGATAACGACCTTGCCTTCAAACTCCTTCATGGAAACTTCTTCGCCTTTTGTATTGGGAACAGAATAATCATAAAATGAACTCATAGGGCTGCCTCCTTTGCAAAGCATATATATTTTAAGCAATTATATTTTATCAAATATAATCGGATTGTCAAGCCCCTTTTTTCATTTTTATGCAAGAATAAAGCGTTCTCCCGGCGCGAAGATATGAAACGGCTGGAAGGGATTGAGTCTGGTCACGCTGTCCACAAAATAGGCCGGATTGACCGCATTTACATCATACAGGTCAAAATGCATGGGGATCAGCAGCTTTGCTCCGGTATGCTTTGCCAGGGTCACTGCCTCCACGCTGTCGAAATTGCCGATGATATCCTTTTTATACCTGCGATAATAATCCCTGCCGTTGATGGGCAGAAGCATGGCGTCGCATCCCTGCACCCGCTCCTCCAGACCGTCGTACAGACAGCAGTCACCCGCATGATACACCTTCCGGTCTCCCAGCCGGAACACGTAGCCGGCCTCTTCATAGCCTCCGAATCCGTCGGGATGCAGCTCCTCATGCGCCGCGGGGATGGCGGTGACCCGGATGGAATCCGTGAGCTCGACCTCCTCATCCGGCTTCAGCTCCCGGAGAGAAGTCTCCGGCAGGCCCATCTCTTTATAAGCCTGCACCACTGCATGGGGGCCGAAATAACAGGCCTTCGGATTCACCTCCGCGATCTTTGTCAAAGTCCAGGGATCCGTATGATCGGAATGGGCATGGGTACAGAACACATAGTCCACAAAATCCAGCTCCGCTGGATCGACGGGTGCCGGATATCTTCTTTTCCAGACAACCTCCTCCGTGGAAAAATTCCGGTCCACATATTCCGTAAGGTACCCGTCGATCAGGATATACTTCTCCTCATATTTGATCAGAAACCCAACCTGCCCCAGGTAAAACAGGGCTGCCTGCCCCTCGGCCAGCCTGGTTTCCAGAATCCTTTTTTTCATAGGCTCCTCCTTTGTCAGTCTCCCTCCGGATCCTCCGTCTCATGGATCAGCGCTTCGTAATATCCCATGATATGCTCCGTGATCTCCGGATCCTTCAGCTTTCCGCATTTGCGCAGAATCTCCTCCGGGGAACAGGTTTCCTGGATCTCCGTCCACACCGGATCCGTTTCATCCCGGTACAGCATGGCTGCTGCCGCCGTTCTGTACAGAACCGAAGCGTCCTCTCCGTTCCGGACCAGAAGCTTTAACGGTCCCAGGATCCGTTCATTTTCTCCCAGCTTCCGGTGGGGCTCCCGGGCATTTCTCGCGATGGTATCCACGATGGCCCGGTTGGTGAATTTCTTCCGGGACAGAAGGGCAAACCGTTCCTGTTCTTCCGGCTCATAGCCAAATTCCTTGCAGATCGCCCGGTTGGTGGCTGCATAGTTCTGATCCAGCATCTGCAGGATCCGCGGGTCATTGGCCGCTTCGGCATAGTCCGAAAATCCGTACAGCCATCCCATATAGGCGATGATGCCGCTGGCTGCGTTGTAGGTGTAGATCTTCCGCTGGAGAAGGTCTCCGAACTCCGGTTCCGCCCGGAAGCCGGGAACCGGCGACGCAAACCCGGGCAGCCGTTTCGAATCAAACGGAAGCTCCGGATAATCCTCCGACAGGATGTCCGCACCGTCCGCATTGGTGGTACAGAAAACCGCCGCCTCGCTCACCAGCACATTGGGCAGGCCAATCGCATTCTGCAGTGTGTCTGCAGGGCTTGACGCATTTTCGCAGGTGATCACATAGATCAGGCGGTTTGCAGGCAGGACTTTTGCAAGCCACGCGCCGGCTTCCGCAAGATGAGAGCCTCCCACGGACACCATCACCAGCGAGATCCCCGAAAAATCCGTCTTATCGGAAAGGATCTCCGTCTTGTAATCCGAGATCCGGACAGGCTCTCTTTCATCCCCGTAAAACCGTACGGTATATCCGCCTTCCTCCTTCGCCTTCCGCAGGCCTTCGATCAGGTCCGCGTCCTTATCCACAAATGTCACCGGAATGCCGGCTTCCGCGGCCAGGCGGCCGACAAAGCCTCTTCCGGTCCGGCCGGCCCCCAGGATCATGATCCGCTCCATTTTTTCCTCCTTGTGTTTTCTGTAAAAACAGCCCTGTTGTTTTTATGTTTTCTCATTCTGCAGGCCGGATCCAGCCTTTTTGCGTAAGCATCCGGATTTTCTCCCGGATCAGCTCTGCCATATCCCCTTTGGGATCCAGCCTGCACACGTTTTCCAGCACATAGTCCACACCCTTCTCTTCGCGGAGCTTCTTAAGCTCTGCCGCCGAGGGGTCTCCCTCATGGGTATAAAAAATCGCCGCCGCAATGGCTGTGCACAGGTTTTCCGGGCGGATGCCGCAGGATTCCACCATGCGAGCCGAACCCACCAGGCGGTCGTCCGGTCCCAGCTTCCGCAGGGGATCCCGGGCATTCCGCTCGATCTTGTCGACGATCACATAGTTCTGCAGCTTGGCCAGAGACCCTCTCGTGAATTCCATCTGATCCTTCAGATCCATCCCGTACCGGACGCACAGGGCCCGGGCCGTCTCATCGTATACGCCCTCCAGGATCTCCAGGATCCGTTCATCATGGGCCGCCTCCGCCAGGATCTCATACCCCAGCAACGCGCCCAGATAGGACACGGATCCGTTTGCCGCATTGTAGGTATAAAACTTTCTTTCCAGAAAGCCTCCGAATTCCGAAATCAGGTGCAGGCCCCGGATGTCCGGAAGGCTCCCCTTCAGGCGGGAAGCATCCACATGAAGCTCCCAGTAATCCTGCACATTGACCATCAGCGGATCCTCTTTCAGCTGCTCCGGCTCCGGCTCGATGGCGCTCCGCAGGATCACCGCCTCGGTGCACCCCGTCTGCTCCTCAAAATACGACCGTGCTTCCGGGGACAGTCGGACAGAGATGCCTTCCCGGATGATATCCGCCGGCTTTTTCCAGTTTTCGCAGGCCACGATATTCAGCCTGCCGCCGCGTTCTGTCTTTTTTTCGATCCCGGCAGCCAGATACGGAATGATGGCTTCCAGGTTTTTTCCTCCCACGGCGTGAAACACGGCGTCCGCCTCCGCGATGGCTTCCGCGATTTTTTCTTTTTCGTCATATCCGTACGCCCGGACGTTCTGCACCACACAGTTCCGCTCCGGGTTTCCGAGAATATTTACGGTGTAACAGCCTTTTTCATTGATGAGATCCACCAGCGTCTGTGCCTTTTCCACAAAGACAAAGGGGATCCCGCTCAGATACAGCAGATGCCCGATAAATCCCCGGGCGATCTTTCCCGCTCCGAAAATCACGCAGGACATATTTTTGCCTCCATTCTGATGCTTTGCTTCGTAGTAACTATTCATGGTCATTCTGACAGCAGAATATGTTTTGCATGTTCGACCCTCTGCCGTTCCCTTACCCCAGATAGATCCGGTATCTCTCCTCGAGAAGAGAGGTTAATTCTCCCTCCGGCCGGATCACCTTCGAGACCCTGCAAAGAGATGAGGCCTCCTCCGGCCCCGCAAGGGCACCCTCGCCGATCATCGCCGCCAGGGCCGCGCCCAGGGCCGATGCGTCTTTTTCCTCCATCATCCACAGCTCCGAACCGAACAGCTCCGCCTTCAGATGATTCAGCACCGGATTGACCGAAGCTCCTCCGCAGAGACGGATTCCTCCGGCGGACTGCATCTCGCCGGCTTCCTGCAGAATCTTCCCGTAGATGTGATACAGGCTGAAGGCCACTCCCTCCAGCACGGAATACGCCATGTGCGCTGCCGTACAGCCCGAACGGATCCCGGTAAAGGATCCTGTCGCTCCCGGATCGGCGTCCGGAGAACGACGTCCCTTCAGATAAGGGCGGAATACCGGCGCTTTCCGGATCCAGTCCTCCGTCAGATCCTCCCAGGCTGGCTCCTGGCCGAAGACCTTCCGGCCGAAGGAAAGGGCTGCTCCGGTGGAGGCCGTCACCCCGTAATGCACATATCCCTCCAGATACGGCCCGGAAATCAGGCCGGTATCCGGAAGCAGACTGTTCTCGATCCGCCCCACATGCTCGCTGGTGCCGGTGATGTCGAACCAGTCTCCCGGGATCGATACCCCCATGCCCAGCAGTGCAGCAAAATAGTCGTTGAGCCCGGTATAGACCGGAATCCCTTCCGGGAGTCCGGTTTTCCGCGCGGCCTTGAGCGTCACGACCCCGGCACAGTCCCAGGGCCGTACAAGGGGCGGAAGGATTTCCTTCGGGATTCCCAGCACATCCAGCATAAAGGAGCTGTAGGTTCCCGTCTCCACGTTGGCCAGGCCCCGCCAGGTGTACGGGTCGCTGACCCGGCTTCCGGTGAGGTACTCATAGAGAAGATCCTTCGGCTGGCAGAAGGAGGAAAGATTCCCGATATTCCGCAGGCTGTACAAAAGCTTCGGCAGCGGATAAGAGGTGAGCATCGGATGATTCATCCCGATTTCCTCACAGAAAACCCTGCGGGTAAACCGTTCCCGGATCTCGGCAAGCTCGTTCTGCCCCTCCTTCCCGCTCCAGGGCAGGATGTATTTTTCGTTTACAATATAGGTCCCGGTCTGGGAGGAGAGTCCGGCCGCGGTGATCCTGGATCTTCCGGGAATTTTACGAAGAGCTTCCCGGATGGCTCCGGTCCAGTCTTCGGGATCCTGGGTGTCACAGGGAGCCGCGCTTTTCTGTACCACTCTTCCGTCCCGCAGCAGGACAGTCTTTACGGATGAAGTCCCCAGATCAATGCCCAGAAAATCCTCACTCATGGATAAACACCGCCTTTACAAACCCTTCCGGGCGACTGCGGACCAGCTCGATCCCTTTTTCAAACTCATCCAGCGTGATCCTTTGGGAGACCATGAGATGGACATCGATCACACCGTCGGCGATCAGGCCCATGGCTTTTTTGTGCTGGTTCCAGTTGTTACCGGCTCCGATGACCCGCAGGTTATTGATATGGATATCGTCCATACGGATGGACATCTGTTTTCCCCGTCCGTACCCGGCCAGCATGACGGTTCCGCCTTTTCTGGCCAGCCGGAGAGCTGTCTGGATGCAGGCCTCGATTCCCGTGGCGTCGATCACCAGATCGCTTCCGCCCGGATGGATCTCCGGAATGAGCTGTTCCGGATTCTGTTCACTGGTGGCGATTACCGTGTGCGCTCCCATCTGTTTTGCGATGGAGAGTCTTTTCCGCGAAGAGGCGATCACGGCGATCCGCCGCATGCCCATCGCTTTTCCCACGGCCAGCATGCACAGGCCGATGGAGCCGGCTCCGATGATCGTCAGGGTCTCGCCGAAGCGGGCTCCTGCTTTTTCCATGGTGCCCAGGGCAACTCCCAGAGGTTCATTCAGAGCTGCTTCTTCGAAAGGAACGTGGTCCGGTTTTTCGCAGAGTCCGTATACCGGGACAATCATATATTCCGCATAGGCGCCGTCCCGCTTAAAGCCGATCTCTTCAAACTGACTGCAGTAGCGCCAGTTTCCGCTTCGGCAGGCATCGCATGTCAGGCAGACCACGTCGTTGGAGCCGATCACGGCTTTCCCGATCCAGGCGCTGTCTTCTTTGCTTCCCACACAGTCCACGATGCCGCTCCATTCGTGGCCCGGGATCAGGGGATAGTTTGCGGGTATCCTGCCGTCGATCACTTCCAGATCCGTAGCGCAGATGGCGGCGGCTTTTACTTTGATCCGGGCAAAGCCGGGCGGGGGAACGGGGACGGGCGCATCCACAAGGTGAATCTGTCCCGGGGATTCGATACGTACAGCTTTCATAGGGGGCCTCCTGAGTTTTTGTTCAACTATAATTATAATAAATGAACTTCTGTTTCACAATATGAAATTCTTTGCTTTCCTTTTCAAAAAACAATCCGGCACTATGTTATTCTTTAAAGACAGCGTCACGCTCTCCGGGCTTATTGCATGAAAAAAACAGGATTGCCCTGGAGACAATCCTGTTTTTGTCGGAGTATGAATCTGTGTTTTATAGGGTTTGGGTGCAAAATCGGTTTACCGGACCGTGGGATCAATATCCGCCTCCGAAGAAGCCGTATCCCCAGTCGTCGAAGATGTCGTCACGGCTGCGGCCGTCGCTGGCGTCGCCGAAGGGATCGAAGTCGTCGTCATACTGATCGTCCCCGTCGTCCAGAGTGTCATCATCGTCATCGTCGTCATAGTCACGGGCGCGGTCGTCTTTGCGGTCCTTTCCTTCGTCGCTGTCTTCATCGGTCTCGTCTTCCGCGTCTTCGGTCATTCCCTGGGATTTTTTGTAGTCTTCGGTCTGTTCGCCGAGGGTCACGGTGACGGTCTTTTCTTCATAGGAGCCGTCATTGCTGATCTCGAAGGTGATTTCCACTTCCTCGCCCGGTCTGTAGGTGTTGACATAGCTGATCAGCTGTTCAATGGTCGACACGGTATGACCGTTGAATTTGGTGATAATGGTGTTGGGCTTGATTCCGGCTTCTTCCGCCGCGCCGCCTTCATTCACTTCTGCCACATATACGCCTTCGGGGAAGCCGAATTTTACAACTTCGTCCGCCGAGATGGTCATGCCGGAGATGCCCAGGATGCCGTGTTCGTCGTCGGCCAGAGGATCTCTGGTCTCTTCGTTCATCAGGTCTTCCAGGATATCGGTCACATCCGAGATGGCGATGGCATAGCATACGCCTTCCACAGCGACAGATACGTCTTTCGCGCAGGCGATGCCGATCACTTCACCCTTCATGTTGATCATGGCGCCGCCGCTGTTGCCTCCGTTGATTGCGGCATCTGTCTGGATCAGCTTCTGGCCGTTTCTCAGGTCATCCTCGTCCGGATCCAGATACACATTTCCTTTGGCGTCGAAGATCCGGTTCTTTGCGCTGATGATACCGGAGGTTACCGAGGTGCCGTAGCCAAGGGCGTTGCCGATCACCAGAACCTGTTCGCCGACACGGGATTCATCGGAGCTGCCGATGGTCGCGATGCTGATGGATTCCAGCGTCGATGTCTTGATATCGTCCAGCGGCACGGCAACGATGGCCACATCCTTGTTGGCATCATAGCCTTTTACCTTTCCTTCAACGGTCTCGTTATCCGCAAAGGTGATGGAGATCGTCTTGGCGTTCGAGGTCACGTGATTGTTGGTCACGATCAGGAGCTCTGTATCATTCTTTCCGATAATGATACCGCTGCCGCCGCCCTCTACCTCTCTCTGGATCGGGGCTGAGCCGCCGTAAAATCCGAACATTCCGTAGTAGTCCTGCACTTCCTCGATGGACAGTGTGGAAATGGCTACGATGGAAGGAAGCGTTTCTTCCACCAGATCTGCCACTGCGTTGCTTCCCTCCTCTGCAGCCAGGCCTGTCGTCTCGGTGGTTTCTGCTTCTTCGGTTTCGACCGCGGTTTTCAGAACCGCTCTCCGGGGTTCTTCTGCCGATACGCCAAGTACGTTGATCCCTCCGACAGCCAGTGTTCCGGCCATCACTGCGGTGAGGGCAACGGCCGTTGTCTTTTTCAGCATTCTTCTTACCTTACCAGGCTTTCTTTCTTCCTCGTTCAGATTGAATTCATAATGTTCTCTCATACTATATACCTCCTCATCCTATGGACCTCCCTCAACATATCCGGGAGTCTTCCTGCTTCCCCGGGGCTTTCTCCCCTGCCCGGGTCAGCCGGTTTCTTTTCCTTTTGATGAGTTCAGTATATCGGGAAATTGTGTTGACTTTGTGGGAAAATTGTGTTTTTTCTGTGTCCTTTTATTCTTCGATGTTCACCTTCGGGAGAGCCGCGATGCTCTTCTGCAGTTCTTCATCGGTGGGGATCTCATCCGTCATCCGGCCGTCATTGTACGCCTCATAGGCCTTCAGATCGAAATATCCGGTTCCGGTCAGACCGAAGAGGATCGTCTTTTCTTCGCCGGTCTCTTTGCATTTCAGGGCCTCGTCGATGGCCGTGCGGATCGCATGACTGCTTTCCGGTGCGGGCAGGATGCCTTCGGTCCGGGCAAACAGTTCGGCCGCTTCGAATACGGAGGTCTGCTCCACGGAGACCGCTTCCATATATCCGTCGTGATACAGCTGGGAAAGCACCGGGCTCATGCCGTGGAAGCGAAGACCGCCGGCATGGTTCGGGGACGGAATAAAGCCGGAGCCCAGGGTGTACATTTTTGCCAGCGGTGTGATCATGCCGGTGTCGCAGAAGTCGTACGCATAGACTCCGCGGGTGAAGCTGGGGCAGGAAGCCGGTTCCACCGCGATAATACGGTAATCCTGCTCTCCCCGCAGCTTTTCGCCCATAAACGGAGCGATCAGGCCGCCCAGATTGGAGCCGCCGCCGGCACATCCCACAATAATGTCCGGTTTAATGCCGTATTTGTCGCAGGCCGCTTTTGCCTCCAGGCCGATCACCGACTGATGCAGCAGCACCTGGTTCAGCACCGATCCCAGCACATACCGGTATCCCGGATTGGAAACGGCCACTTCCACCGCTTCGGAGATGGCACAGCCAAGGCTTCCCGTGGTTCCCGGATATTCGGCGTTGATCTTTCTGCCGATCTCGGTCTCCATGGAGGGGGACGGAGTGACGGAAGCCCCGTAGGTCCGCATCACTTCCCGGCGGAAGGGCTTCTGCTCATAGGAAACCTTTACCATGAATACCTTGCAGTCCAGTCCGAAATAGGCACAGGCCATGGAAAGAGCGGTTCCCCACTGACCGGCTCCGGTCTCGGTGGTCACACCCTTCAGGCCCTGTTTTTTGGCATAGTAGGCCTGGGCGCTGGCGGAATTCAGCTTATGGCTTCCGCTGGTGTTGTTTCCTTCAAATTTGCAGTAGATATGAGCCGGGGTACCCAGGGCCTTCTCCAGATTGTAGGCCCGGATCAGGGGAGACGGACGGAAGGTTTTGTAATAGTCCTGGATCTCCTGCGGAATAGAAAAATAAGGCGTCTCGTTGTCCAGCTCCTGCTCCACCAGCTCGTCGCAGAACACCGGTGTCAGCTCTTCAAAGGTCATGGGTTTTCCGGTTCCCGGATTGACCAGCGGGAACGGTTTGTTTTTCATATCCGCGCGTACATTGTACCACCTGGTGGGGACTTCCTGCTCCTCGAGATAAATCTTGTAGGGGATCTTTCTGCTTTCTGTCATCGTGGTGTCCTCCTTTTGAAAAAAATACGGTTTTGTGGAGAACAAAAAAAATCCTGTCCCCACATTTTCTGCAGGGACAGGAGCTGGAATTTATTCCACGCTTCTGCGGTGCCACCCGGCTTGGTACCAATACAGTACCCTCTCATTGCACACGATCATGTGCCGATGTTGGTAACGGAGGTTCGCACTCCGGCTCTCCTACTTCTGCCGGTTCCGACAGGTTCAGTTCGCACTCGGAAGTCCATTCACACCGGGATTAAGTGCTGCTTTCCACCAGCCGCAGCTCTCTGGGACGCCTCCGCAGTGTTACTTCTCTTCTTCAACGCTTTAAAGCAGTATAACACAGATCGGAAGCCCTGTCAAGCCTTTTTGTTATCTGTACTTATCCCTGAAGGATTCTGCGCAGGAAATCCCGGGTCTTCTGGTTGTCCGGATTGGTGAAGATCTTCTCCGGCGGTCCTTCCTCTTCGATCAGGCCGTCCGCCATGTACAGAACCCGGTTGCTTACTTCCCTGGCAAAGGACATTTCATGGGTGACCACCAGCATGGTCATATGATCCTTTTCGGCCAGAGATTTCATGACATCCAGCACTTCCCCGACCATCTCCGGATCCAGGGCGGAGGTAGGCTCATCGAACAGAAGCACCTCCGGCTCCATGGCAAGGGCCCGGGCGATGGCGACACGCTGTTTCTGTCCGCCCGAGATCTGATCCGGACGGGCATTGATGTAAGGCGCCATTCCTACCTTGCTCAGATAGTAAAGTGCGCGTTTTCGGGCTTCTTCCTTTTGTACCTTCAGCACCTTCTGCTGGCCGATCATACAGTTGGCCAGCACGGTCAGGTTGTTGAAAAGGTTAAAGCTCTGGAACACCATGCCGACCTTGGCACGGTAGGAGGAGGGATTCATCTTTCTGCCGGTCACATCCTGACCGTGAAAAAGGATCTCTCCGGTGGTAAGGGTCTCCAGCAGGTTGATGCAGCGGAGAAGGGTGGATTTTCCGCTGCCGCTGGATCCGATGATGGTGGTCACATCTCCCTTGTCTACAATAAAATCAATGTCCTTCAGGACCGCATGGCTTCCGAAGGTTTTGGAGAGGTGATGGATCTCAAGAATATGTTCGCTCATTGTCCCTCTCCTTTATAGTCTTTATTGATTTCATCAAAGGGCGATCCGGATTCGGCCGGATAGCTGTAGGTCCCCGCGGCCATCACCAGCTGATCCTCGTTGACCAGCTCATAATTGGATTTGCCTGCCAGCTTCTTCTCCAGTCTGCGGAGCAGAAACGAAGCGGCAAGGGTCAGGCACAGATATCCTCCCATTTCCATGAAGGCGGACGGGAAATACTTGAACACGGCTCCCGAAACCATCTTGTGAACGGCAAAGAAATCCGAAAACCCGATGATGAACATGACCGAAGTGTCCTTCACATTGATAATGTAGTTATTCCCGATCTGGGGCATGATGTTCCGAAGGGTCTGGGGCAGAACGATATACAGCATGGTCTGCCAGTGATTCATGCCGATGGCTTTGGCCCCTTCAAACTGTCCCGGATCGATGCTCATGATGCCGCCCCGGACCGATTCGGCCATGTAGGCACCGGTATTGATGGATACCACAATGATACTGACGGTCCAGATGTTTTTAAAGGAAACTCCGAAAAAGTAGGGCATCCCGTAATAGATAAAGACAGCCTGGAGGATCATGGGGGTCCCGCGGAATACTTCCACATAGACCCGGATCAGGATGCGGACCAGCTTCAGCAGGATCTTTTTTATGATATTGTCCTTGGGCCCGTAGGGGATCGTCTGCAGGATACCGCAGAAAAACCCGATCACACACCCGATCAGCGTGGCCGTGATCGCCAGGATCAGGGTGTTCAGGATCCCGGTCAGATACACGGTGCTGTATTTCGCCCAGAGACCGCTGATATCCGAAAAAAGCTGTGCAATCATAGATACTTTTCCTCGTGTCGGTACAATAGATTACTCTTCGCTCAGCGGCTGGATCTTGATCGCTTCCTGCATAAGCGCGTTAAAGTCATCGGCGGTCTTGTCGCTCAGATAGCTGTTGATGGCATCCACAAGGGCCGTGTTGCCTTTGGCTACGGAGATTCCGATGTTGATGTCTTCGTCGGATACTTCAAAATCATCATCCGTTCCTGCAAAGTCCAGAAGGACCAGGTCCGGATAGGCGATCAGGGCGCCTTGGGCTGTCGGCATGTCGGTGCAGACAAAATCAACCGTTCCGGATTCCACTGCCATCAGCATGGCCGGTGCGGATTCGGCAGGCATGCCCACCTCTGCATCCGGGATCTGGGGCAGACAGGAGTCATACCAGATCGTTCCGCTCTGGCTGGTGCAGGAACCGCCGGACAGATCCGAGATTCCTTTTGCTTCCGCGAAGGGGCTGTCCGCCTTGGCAAGGCAGACGATCGTGGCATAAAGGTAAGGACCTGCAAAATCCACGGTCTCCATCCGTTCCGCAGTCATGCTCTGGCCTGCGATTACGGCGTCGCATACGCCGGACTGAACCGCCGGGATCAGGGAATCCCAGTCAAGCTGCAGGATCTCCAGCTCCCATCCGTTGGCTTCACAGATGGCTTTGGCTGTCATCACGTCATATCCGTTGGCATAGAGCATGGAATCCTTGATCGGAACGGCTCCGTTGGAATCATCCGGCTGTGCCCAGTTATAGGGGGCATATGCACATTCCATCGCCACAGTCAGGACACCGTCCTCCAGACCGGGAATGGCTTCCTCTGCACAGACCGGCGCTGCTGTCGTTGCCGCCATGGTGAGAAGCGTAAGCAATGCGATCGTTTTTTTCATAATAATTCCCTCCATACATTCTTTGTCAGAAAACGCGGTTTCTTTCTGCATGTATAATAACGTTATTTTATGCAGAAAGTCAATCATTATCTGCAAATATATTCAATTATGGGTTCTGCTCCTGCGGCAGCCGGATCTGAAAGGGTCCGTCAAGGGCGGGGATCCCCTTTCCGTTTACATCGCTCCCGGTCCTGTCCTCCCCGGTCTCAACGACCGCAGCAGGGGCCGGTGCTTCCTTGTCTGTTTCCGTTTTCTTTACGGCCGGATCCAGGAAATTGAACCAGATCAGCGCAAGGCAGAGCACTCCCAGCGCGATTCCCCGGACGATCCTTCCGGCTTTTTGAGGCTTCTCTGTTTCTTCAGGAACCGGCCTTCCCGGAGCTTTCAGCGTGAGCTCTCCCGCTTTGAGGGAAATGGCCTGCTGTTGACAGACATCCGCGCACTGCCCGCAATGGATGCATTCATGGTCTCCCACATGGCGGACATCCATACCGCAGCTTCTTACGCAGGCACCGCAGCCGTTGCAGCGCCCGGGATCCACCCTTACCCCCACCAGGCAGAAACGGTTAAAAAGCCCGTAGATCGCGCCGAGAGGGCAGATAAAGCGGCAGAAGCTTCGATAACAGAAAATGCAGGCCAGCACGAGGATCACCAGGATCACGACCTTGTTCGTAAAGAGAATACCCAGCATACCCAGCAGATCACGGTTGTCCGGATGAGCCAGAAGCCCCAAGGCTCCTTCCAGCGTACCTGCCGGGCAGATATACTTGCAGAAAGCCGGAAGCGGATAGTTTTCCTTCATCCCAAACAAAAGAGGAACTGTAATGACAAAAACACCCAGCAATCCATATTTCAGAAAGGACAAAAGTCTTGTAGCGCGGCTCTTTTTGATCTTGCAGACAGGAATCCTGTGCAGCAGCTCCTGGACCAGTCCGAAGGGACAGAGCCAGCCGCAGATGGTGCGGCCGAGAAGAGTCCCGAACAGCAGCAGGATCCCGAATATGTACCATCCGGTCCGGTGCCCCGCAGAAGACAACGCATTCTGCAAAGCCCCCAGCGGACAGGATCCGACAGCTGCGGGACATGAATAGCAGTTCAGCCCCGGGACACAGGCATATTTCGCTTTTCCCTGATAAATCTCCCCCTCGGCAAAGCCCTTCAGATACGCGTTATGAAGGAGGGCGCTGTAAAGCTGGATCCATCTTCGGGCGGTCGGACGATGCTTCCGCCGCCGGTTCATTTTCATCTTATCCAAGGCCGATACACTCCGTACAGATTCTTATGGCTTTTGCAAAAACATCCCCCGCACTGCCGTTCAGGATCCCGGCAGCGATCATACAGACCGCTGCGGCCAGCAGAAACCACCGTTTTATTCGATCCATGAAAAACCTCCTTATGAAAAAAACAGCAGACTGACACGTCGTATCAATCTGCCGTTTGCCATGTACTGAAGCATCGGGGATTCGAACCCCGGACAACTTGATTAAAAGTCAAGTGCTCTACCACCTGAGCTAATGCTCCATGACGGGCATTTCCTGCCCGCCCGGTAATCATAACATACTCACAGACAGGCTGTCAATCCTTTCCTGCAGGGATGACAGGCGGATTTCAGAAAGGCGGTATTCCGACTGCCCTGCAGGGCAGAATACACAAAATCACACAGAAAAAGCTTTCGAAAAGAACATTTTTATGCCATAATGAATACTATAAAAACCAACCCAAAGGAGCCGATCCTATGAAAGAACAAACCTATGACCGGGAATCCCTGGTACGTGCGGCTTTTGAAGCACAGAAGCATTCCTACTCCCCCTATTCTAACTTCGAAGTCGGAGCCGCGCTTCTGACGGCAGATGGCCGCGTTTACAGCGGAAGCAACATAGAAAATGCCTCTTTCCCCGCCGGCATCTGTGCTGAACGGACCGCCCTTTTCACCGCGGTTCATGAAGGAGTCCGGGACTTCACCGCCATCGCAGTGGTCGGAAAGCATAAAGAAGCCGGACAGTTTGACTACTGTGCGCCCTGTGGAATCTGCCGGCAGGCCATGACCGAATTCTGTGATCCGGAAACCTTCGAGATCCTGCTGGCCCGTTCGCCGGAGGACATCAAGGTATACCGCCTCTGTGAACTGCTTCCCCTCTGGTTCACCTCCAAGGATATGGAGATACGCTGAGTCCCACCTGAATTCCGGCACAGACAAAAACCGCTGTGTGAACGGCTTTCTGCACTTTCTGCAGGCCGTCACACAGCGGTTCTGTTTTTCCGCGAGCAACGAGCCATGCGGACAAGCTTGCTTGTCCATATGGCGACTGCCGCGAGAGTCAAATGCCCCGTAGCTTACTACGGGGTATTTGACTCTGCCGGAAGAATATTTCCGTCCGGTCCGAAATGCTTCAGGATCACCAGAGGCTCATACCGGGATGCATTCACCACCGTCACACCCTTCTTTGCCGTATCCTTGCTGACGAAGAATTCATCTGCGGTCAGATCCCCGTAGTGGATCAGCGTCGGAGACTCGCAGTCGAAGCCGCCAAGCTTTCCGTGTCCCTGGATCACAAGGCAGCCATAAGCACTGTCATCGCAGATCGTTGCGGTCTGTCCCGGATACACGGTCAGTTCCTTCGCGCCGACATAATCGTTTCCATATACGATCCATTTCTGGTCGAAGGCCTCGGTCTGTTTCTCCATCACCGGACGACGGAAGAAGCGCTTCCGATAATCCGGGGCCGTATTCAGCTCCCAGTCCGCCACTTCAAAGATCTTTTCGATATCGTGCTTTTCTTCCTCCGGAAGGTATCCGGACAGATCATCATAATGGAATACTTCCCCGTTGACCACATTCTCCCAGATCGCCATCACATCGCTGTTCCACTGGGGCTCGTAGGTGCACAGGGAGCCCGGAGCATGAACCACACCTGCAGGCGTATACCATCCGGTATCCAGCTCGATCCGCCAGGCTCTGGACAGCTCCGTGATCCGGGTGTCTCTTGTGGTGAAATCCCGCAGACGTTCGATCACTTCTTCCTTGGGAACCGATGGATCAAAGCCGAAATAGCTGACCGGCATGGCTCCCAGATGATTGTTATACTGCTTCGGGAAAAAATAATGCTCATGCTTGGGAAGCACACCTACCTTCCTGCAGGCTTCCTCCGCGTGATGGATATGGTGAAACAGCGGGTACTCATAATCATAAAATTTGGAATACATGGGCCAGGTTCCATACCGGTCCATCAGTTCCTGTCCGATCAGTTCTGCCCCCAGTTCCGTAATGAAATCCTTAAAGAGGATCGCGTGAGCCGGATCATCGTCCACATTGACAAAGCTCATCCCTTCATAGGGGCCGGCTCCTTTTGTCTCCACATGGGTGATGGAGCTGAACCATCTTTCCACGATGGCGCCCCGGTCCATACCCATGGCAAAGTAATCATCCGGATGAAGACGAAGTCTTCTTCCCGGCCGGTTAAAGGGTCTCGGCACCCAGGTCGGTGTCAGCTGCAGTATTCCGCCGCCTTTTTCAAACACTTCTCTGATCGTACTCATCTCTGCGCTCCTTTCTGCCTCTGATCAGTCTACGCCCGGCTTCCTCCCGCCAGACGATCCAGATTGGAAAAAACCTTGATGGTTTTGATATACGTCTGCTTAAAAGATTCTCTTCCACGGACCGCAATATCGTGGAAATACACATTGCCATCCTCTGTACCCAGATAATACCGGATCAGGTCTCCGGCATACTTCGAAGCATAGGTATAAAAGTTGATCTTCCGCACACCCTGGTTGATGCATTTGCGGAATACCTCGTCGCTGATCCCGGAGCCGCCGTGCATCACCACCGGAACGCCGGTCTTCTCCCGGATCACCCGGATCCTTTCGATATCCAGCTTTGGCGCCTTCAGATAAATACCGTGCACGGTCCCGAAGGAGCAGGCCAATGCATCAATCTGGGTATCCTTCACGAACCGTGCTGCCTGGTCCGGATCCGTATAACAGCTCTCAATCTCCGCATCCTGGCTGCTGCCTCCTGCCGAGGCAAATTCCTCCCGCCCCATGGAACCGATCTCGGCCTCCACAGAGACTCCGTATCGTTTTGCCAGCTCCACCGCGACCCGGGTATTCGCCACATTCTGTTCGTAAGGCAGAGCCGATCCGTCATACATGATCCCGGAAAAGCCCATCTCCAGTGCAGCCTGGATATCCTGAAAATTATCGCCATGATCCAGATGGACACAGACCGGCACTTTTGCCCGTTCTGCCATGGAAACCATAACCGGCCCGATCACATCCATCGGTGTATAGATTCCGTGGGCGGCATTGGCAAACTGCAGGATCACCGGCTGGTTCAGTTCCTCCGCCGCCTGCAGGACCGCATAGATCCCGTCCAGAAAAGTCACATTAAATGCGCCGATCGCAATATTTCTTGCTTCAGCAATATCAAGTATGGTTTTTAATGATACGATCAATGCATTTCCTCCTGCTCAAAAAAAACTTCTTCTGTCCCGAAACTCATGCCCATGGAAACTTTTTCAGCTTACATAACGGACAGGCAATATGATTCTCCGGCATTTTCGGAAGCTCTTCTCCCCGAATCAAGGCTCTGAATACTCTCCAGTGAATGCCGACAAGAACACCGACAGCAAATACCATCAGAATAAACAGAATCTTGAAGACTCTCTTCAGGAAGCTTTTTTTCTTTTTCTCTGTTTTTGCCATGTTACATCCTCCTTATTTTGCAGTTCTTTTCAAAACATTCTTATTCTAAGTATAATATGGATCATGATTGTTTGTAAAGCAGACATTCGAACAACAAAAAAACCACCCTGAGGGATGGTTATAACAAAAATTAAAACTAAAAAAAAATATGCCCAGAGCCGGAATCGAATTAGTCGAGGATTTTCAATGCCCGTTAAAAAATCATCCAGTGGATGATTTTAGGGCATAAAAAATATGCCCAGAGCCGGAATCGAACCAGCGACACGAGGATTTTCAGTCCTC
>CAMOUV010000010.1 GCA_946626695.1 uncultured Blautia sp. | reverse complement strand
AACTCCCACCAAAGGTTTTGGAGACCCCTATCATACCATTTGACCAATCCCCTGTATCTCTGCTGCATTTAGCATTATACATGGGATACAGGGAATTGTCAAGAAAAAAGAGAAAATTTATCTGATTCATTCTTCTTTGATTCCGCCATACAGCAGACCGGCCAGTTCAGAATCCTTGTCGAGGATGACCGTATTGTTGTTGCCGGACAGGGATTTCTTAAAAGCATCCAGGGAACGGGTGAAGTTGTAGAAATCAGCCTTCTCTTCGGTGTTATACGCTTCCTGGAGGATCTTCATAAACTCCGCTTCGCCTTCCGCCTCCAGAATTTCCGCCTGTTTCTGGGCATCTGCTTTCATGACGATCACATTTTTATCCGTTTCATTGCGGATCTTCTGCGCTTCCGATTCACCCTGCGCCTTATAAGAGGCGGCGATATTCTGGCGTTCGGAGATCATACGGGTATAAACCGCTTCTTTGTTGTCATCCGGCAGATCCAGCGATTTGATCTCCGCGGTCACGACCTCGATCCCGTAATCACCGATATCCGAATTGGCTTCGTCTGTGAGCAGCTGCGTCAGCTTCTCTCCTCTTGCCTCGATGATCTCATCCTGACTCATGGAAGAGATCACGTTCTTCTGCGCGTTGTAGACGGCTGCTTCGATACGCTCTTCAGCTCTCGCATCCATGGCCTCCAGTGTCCGGACATATTTGGTGGGATCCACCACCTTCCAGAGCACATAATTGTCCGCGATCATGCTCTTTTTGTCCCGTGTGATCACATCCGAAAGCGGAACATCGTAGAGCTTAAGGGTTTTGGAGATCAGCTGTACATTCTGTACAAACGGGACCTTCATTTTCAGTCCGGGATCCGATTCGATATTCACGATCCTGCCGAACTGGCGGACTGCAGCGTACTGGTTCATCGGCACGGTGTAGAAGGCGCCGCCGGCAACCAGCACAGCAAACAGGCAGACTATGCCAATCACAATCCATTTGATTTTCCCTTTCATGACGGATCCTCCTCTCCTTTATTTTCTGTGCTGGAAAAGCTTTCCAGCGGATACATGGTCTGTGTGCTTCCGTCGCTGATGATGATCTTCGCATTCGGCAGAACATCTTCCATCGTCTCGTAGAACATACGCTGCTTGGTGATCAGCGGATTCAGCTTATACTGTTCATACATGGCATTGAAACGGGCCACCTGACCTTCTGCCTCCGCGATCCTGGCCTGCTTTTGGGCTTCCGCATTCTGAATGATCTTGTCGGCGTTTGCTTCTGCGGCAGGGATCTGCTCGTTCTGATACTGTTTTGCATTGTTGATGGCGGTATCCTTGCCCTGCTTAGCCGTTTCCACGGCCTTGAAGGCACCTACGATCTCCGTTGTCGGAGGCTCTGCGTCCTGCACTGTGATATTAACGATCTGCAGACCCACATTCTCCTCCGCAAGAGCTTCCTGCAGTTTCTGTTTTACCTGAGTCTGGATCTGTGATTTTGCCACTGTGATGGCATCATCCACGGTAAAATCGATAACGGTAGACCGGATCGCCGCCAGAGCCATATTTTTGAGAATCAGCTCCGGCTGTACCGAATTATACAGATAAGCGACCGGATCCGATACCCGGTACTCCATGTAGAAATCAATGTCGATCAGGTTGAAATCCGAGGTGATCATGATCCCCTCTGTGTCCACGGTAAAATTCTGGCCGTCATTGTTGACCGCATAACCCAGACCTGTCCCGTGGATCGTGGTATCTACCTTCTCCACCTTCTGCAGGAACGGAATCTTGAAATACAGTCCCGCGGAATCCGTGCGCACATGCTTGCCGAACATGGTCACTACGGCAGCTTCCTGCTCATCGACCCGGTAAAAGCTTCCCGAAATCGTGCTGAGAACAATGATCACCACCACGCCGGCCGCTACCAGCCAGCTTGTTTTCGGCAGTTTCGCCGGCACTTTAAAGCCTTTTTTCTTGTTGTTGTTTTTCTTCGGACCCGGATTGCTCTGCGGCTGCTCCGGTTCCTTGTCCTGTACGGTAAAGTTCACATCTCCGTCCATAATACCCTCCTCCTTGAAAAACCGGTTGCATGGTTACTCGGCAACAATATTGTTCAGCCATACGCCCTTTTTTACCAGAACAAAACCGATCACACATTTGATCAGCTCGGACGCCTGTACAAGAATAAAGATAAGCACTACAGGCAGATCCGTATAACGACTCAGCGCAAAAGCGATGGGCAGGCTCACCACCCAGACGAACATGCTGTCAAACAAAAATGTGATGATCGTCTTTCCGCCGGAACGTAATGTAAAGTACGTCGCATGCAGGAATGCATACATCGGCATTGCCACCGCATTTACGATGATGAAGGAACGGGCAAGGGCTTTTACCTCCTCCTCCGTATTATACAGTCTCGGGAAGAACGGTGCCACCAGCAGCATGATCAAAGCGATCAGTGTGCAGCACAGCACGGAGAACGTGATGATCTTGCGGTCCGCATCCTTGGCGTCTTCCATCTTTCCGGCGCCGAGCAGCTGTCCCACAATGATAGCTACCGAATCTCCCAGAGCAATAAAAACAATATTGAAGACATTGTTGATGGTATTCGATATATTCAGACTGGCAACCACATTCAGTCCCCGCACGGAATAGCACTGGATCAGGAGAGCCATTCCCGCTGACCACAGCGTTTCGTTGATCAGAAGGGGCGTTCCCTTGATCAGGATCTTCTTTACCAGTCCTGACGGAACCTTCAGGGTCCTGTACAGACCTTCGGCAAACGGATTCTGATCTGCGTTCCGGTGTGTCCAGACCACTATGATCAGCAATTCCACAAAACGGGAAAGCACGGTCGCGTAAGCTGCGCCTGCCACGCCCAGTTCGGGAAAGCCGGCCTTCCCGTAGATCAGCAGATAATTGAAGACCAGATTGACAAGCACGGCTGCCACGCCGGCCCGCATCGGGATCACGGTTTCGCCGCATTCACGAAGGGTACTGGCATACACATTGGTCAACATAAAGGGCGGAAGACCGAGCAGCATGATCCGCAGATACTTTTCACCGTACTGCAAGGTCTGCCGGATCTGTTCCGGTGTTCCCTCTCCTTTCAGATAAAGGCTGATCAGTGCCTCTCCTCTGGTGATGAACAGCAGGACCGCAAGGATCGTCAGCAGTACCGCGAGCCAGATCTTATAGCGGAAGGTCTGACGCACACCCTCATGGTTTTTCTGCCCGAAATACTGGGCAGTAAAAATGCCTGCACCGGAAACACCTCCAAAAATACACAGGTTATATACAAAAATCAGCTGGTTCACAATGGATGCCCCGGTCATCTGCTCGGTTCCGATCCGGCCGATCATCAGGTTGTCCAGCATATTTACAAAATTCGAGATCCCGTTCTGGATCATAATAGGGACCGCAACAGACAGAACAAACAGGTAAAACGCTTTTGTAGCGATAAATCGCCTGCTGCCGCGGTCGATCCGGTTGATGTCCATGAAAAAATTGTTCCTCCAATGCATTGTGTGCCTTAAGACTACACTATTATTTCGTTATTGTAAACCGCATTCTTGCGGAATTAACGTCACTTATTTCGCTGTACACAGAAGCAGCATCCACCCGTCCCCGAATGGATGCTGCATAATTCGTTCCTGTTCAGTTTCGAAGCAATCGGATCGCATCACGGATGTGGGAAACATATTCCAGGCGGATCCCCTCGGGATGTTTTACCGAAGAACGGCATACCTCCGGCAGAATCACCGTGGAAAAGCCCAGTTTTCGTGCTTCGGACACCCGCTGATCTGCCATGCCTACGGCACGGATCTCTCCGCTTAAGCCCACTTCTCCGAAAACCATCACCGAATCCGGTATCACAATATCCCGATAGCTGGAAGCAATCGCCAGGCAAATGCCCAGATCGATGGCCGGTTCACTCATCTTCATGCCTCCGGCAATATTTACATAGGCATCCGAAGAGCCCAGGGCAAGTCCCGCTTTCCGCTCCAGCACCGCCATCAGCAGGTTGACCCGGTTAAAGTCCGTACCTACGGTGGTTCTGCGCGGGATCCCCAGATTGCTCTGGCATACCAGTGCCTGGATCTCCACCAGGATCGGCCGCGTTCCATTCATGGAACAGGCCACCACCGAGCCGGAAGCATTTTCCGGACGGCCGCTCAGCAGATATTCCGAAGGGTTGGCTACCTCCGAGAGTCCCTCGTTGCCCATCTCGAACACGCCGATCTCATTGGTAGAACCAAAACGATTCTTGACGGAGCGCAGGATCCGGTACGAGGCATACCGGTCGCCTTCAAAATACAGTACGGTATCCACCATATGCTCCAGCACTCTGGGCCCGGCTACGTTCCCCTCCTTCGTCACGTGACCTACAATAAAGATCATGACGCCGAGGCCTTTGGCCAGCTGCATCAGGACATTGGTGGATTCCCTGACCTGGGAAACACTTCCCGGAGCGGTCCCCACCTCTTCATCATACATCGTCTGGATCGAATCGATCACCACGATCTGCGGCTTTTTCTTCTCGATGATTCCGCGGATCGACTGCAGATTTGTCTCACAGAGAAGCTCCATCCGGTCGGTAAAGGTACCGATACGATCCGCTCTCATCCGGATCTGCCGCACCGACTCCTCTCCCGATATGTACAGCACCGATACGTCCGACGCTGCCAGATTCCGGCACACCTGCAGAAGCAGGGTTGATTTGCCGATACCGGGGTCACCGCCCACCAGCACCAGGGATCCCGGGACGATTCCTCCTCCCAGAACCCGGTCCAGCTCCCCGATCCCGCTGGTCCTTCGCATTTCCTCGGAAAAGCTGACCTTGTTCAGGATCACAGGCTCCTGAGCCGGCCGAAGGGTGCTGCCTCCGGAATGAGCCTTCGGCTGTACAACGGTCTCTTCCGTAAAGGAATTCCAGGCTTTGCAGCCCGGGCACTGCCCCATCCATTTGGAGGATTCGTAACCGCATTCTTTACAGAAGAAAACTGTTTTCTTGTTTTTCAGCATTTTTCTATCTTTACCGCAACAATGTCGGCGTTTTCAAGCTCCGCGTTGAAGGAAAGCTTGCCGCCCAGGTTGGTTTTTACTTTACCCGTGCTGGAACCGTTCAGGAAAATTTCATATTCGGTATCCGCTTCCATTTCCACGGTGATCTGGGCATCCTCGGGGCCTTCCACACAGAAGGACATGCCCGTGTCGTCCTGGCTTAAGCCGCTTACTGCGGTGCCCGGAACCGATTCATACACAAACATGCCGTTTCGTTCCAGTTTTGTGATATCTTTGTATGTTTTGACTTTGTACATATCTCCGTCAAACGGATAATCCGATAATTTTGCTTTCTGGTCCAGCTCATAATCTCCAAAGCTGAGAGTATTGTTTTCTTCTGTGCGGATCAGTTCTTTTACTGCTGCCATTGTTGTTTTCCTCCTGATGTGTTGTTTGATAAACAGGTAGCAATATTATACCTTATACCGGGGTTGAATACCAGTATTATTTGTCGGTCCGAAATACTAATTTTCCATCCTTCACCTGGACGCGGACTGTATCGCCCCGCCGGATCCTTCCTTCCAGGATCTCATTGGAAAGCGCATCCTCCAACTGATTCTGGATTGCTCTCTTCAAGGGACGGGCACCGTATTTCTGATCCATACCGGCGGCAGCAAGATGATCCTTGGCCTGGGTTGAAACCTTCAGGCTGATCTGCAGCTGTTCATTGCACCGCTTTTCCAGATTTTTGAGAAGGATGCCCACGATCTTGCGGATTTCCTCCTTCCCCAGGGTATGAAAGACCATGATCTCGTCGATCCGGTTCAGGAATTCCGGCCGGAACAGACGCTTCACTTCATCCATAACACCGGATTTCATCCGTTCATAGTCTGCCTTTTCGTTTTCCCCGGAGATAAAACCCAGTTTTTTCGGTTCGATGATGGATTGTGCCCCGGCATTGGATGTCATGATAATGATGGTCTGCTTGAAATCTACCTTCCGTCCGTGCGAATCGGTGATATGACCGTCGTCCAGGACCTGCAGAAGGATATTGAAAACATCCGGGTGTGCCTTTTCGATCTCGTCAAACAGAATCACACTGTAGGGATGCCGCCGTACCTTCTCGCTCAGCTGACCGCCGTCATCGTACCCCACATATCCGGGCGGTGACCCGATCAGCCTGGAGACTGTATGCTTTTCCATATATTCGGACATATCCACACGGATCATGGCCTGTTCCGTCCCGAAAACAGCCTCTGCCAGTGCCTTGGACAGCTCGGTCTTGCCTACACCGGTAGGCCCCAGGAAAAGGAAGGAGCCGATAGGCCGGGCCGGATCCTTCAGACCTACCCGTCCGCGCTTGACCGCCTGGGCCACCGCTTTTACCGCCTCATCCTGTCCGATCACTCTTTTATGCAGTACGCTTTCCAGCCGGGCGAGGCGCTTTGTCTCGCTTTCCGTCAGACGCTGCGCCGGGATTTTTGTCCATTCCGCTATGATATCCGCCACTGCATTTTCGGTCACCGCCGGTTTCTGTTTTCCCTTCCGTCCGGTTTTGCTCTTCTTTCTCCGCTCCTCCTTCTTCCGGAGAGCCTCCTCCTGCGTACGCAGCTCCCGGAGCATCACCAGGTCCGCATTCCGTACGGCTTCTTCCTTGCGCTTCTGCAGCTCCAGAAGCTCTTTTTCGGAATCATCCGGCTCCTCGTTGTAACGGAAACCGGCAAGACGGATCTTGGAGCAGGCTTCATCGATCACATCGATGGCTTTATCCGGAAGGAAACGGTCGCTGATGTAGCGGGCTGCCATCCGGACTGCCGCATCCAGCGCTTCGTCGGAGATGGTTACATTATGATGCTTTTCAAAGTGCGAACGAAGCCCCTTCAGGATCTCTACCGTCTCCTCTTCCGAGGGCTCCTCCACCGTAACAGGCTGAAAACGCCTTTCCAGTGCAGCATCCTTTTCGATATATTTCCGGTATTCCTCCAGCGTGGTGGCACCGATCAGCTGGATCTCCCCCCGTGAAAGGGAAGGCTTCAGGATGTTGGAGGCATCCAGCGTCCCTTCCGCGCTGCCTGCCCCGATGATCGTATGCAGCTCATCCACAAAAAGCAGAATGTTCCGATTCTCCCTCACTTCGTCGATCACGTTCCGGATGCGCTCTTCAAACTCGCCGCGGTATTTGCTTCCGGCCACCATTCCGGAAAGATCCAGCACCACGACACGTTTGTTCAGCACTGTTTCCGGAACCCGCCCTGCCACGATCATCTGGGCCAGGCCTTCCACGATGGCTGTTTTTCCAACCCCGGGCTCTCCCACGAGGCAGGGATTGTTCTTGGTTCGCCGGCTGAGGATCTGAATCAGCCGGGCGGTCTCCTTTTCGCGGCCGATCACCGGATCCAGCTTTCCTTCGGCAGCCGCCGCGGTCAGGTCCCTGCTGTACTGATCCAGAAACGGCGTGAGCGTCATGCGGTTTCCCTGGGATACACGCATATTCTGAAATTCTTCATTGATCGCATCGTTGTCGTAGCCCATGGCCGACAGTGTGGAAACATACAGCTTCTGGACACTGACCCCCATGGTATGAAGAAGCCGTGTCGCCACGCAGCCGCTCTCCCTCAGCATAGCCAGCAGGATATGCTCGGTACCGGTTCTGACGCCCTGTGTCTCTGCTTCCTTCTGCGCATCCTGTAGGACCCCTTCGGTCCGGGGACTCATCTTTGGTTCCTCTTTTTCCTGAAGATTTCCGGAAGCAATCAGCTCGCCGATCAGTTCGATCAGCTTCTGATCGGTCACACCGTATTCCTCCAGGATCTTCCCTGCGGTGCCTTCCCATTCTCTCACCAGGCCCACCAGCAGATGCTCCGTGCCGATGTAACCATGATGGTTTTCGGCAGCGAACTGTCTTGCCAGCTTTATGGCACGCTCCGCCTGTTCCGTATACTTCTGTCCCATATGCGTCCTCCGTCACACGATCCCGAATTCGTCAAAGACCTGATCCACAAGCTCATGAACCTCGTCCCTGCCGACACTTTTGCACAAGCCTCTGGCGATCATCACCTGCATCACCTGTTTCATCTCTTCCATGGCCTTCAGCTTGTCCATGTCGACGGCGATGACGGCTCCTCTCCGGCGGTCAATCGTGATATACCCTTCCTGCCGAAGAAGAGAATAGGCTTTATTGACGGTATGCATATTGATTCCTATGGAATCTGCGAGCTGACGCACGGAGGGGAGCGAATCTCCCTCGTGAAGTCTCGAAGAAGCGATTCCCATGATAATCTGATTGGTCAGCTGTACATAGATCGCTTCATCACTGTTAAAATCAATTTCTATGATCATAGTTGTCACCTTCCGGTTTATTGTTACACATATCATAGCACATGCAAACCGGTTTGAAAAGATAAAAACAGAGAACCGCATAACGATCCGATCCTCTGCATGCGGTTCTCTGAAAATCCTTCTTTATTCCTCGTCTTCTCCATCGTCAGCCTGCTGCAGCACCTGCAGCAGACGATCCAGCTGCTCCTTGGGCAGGGCCATATTGAACCCAGCCGGATTAATGACGATTCCATCCGCCTGCGGCGGCAGGGACTGTTTCAGCCCCGTAAAAGGAATCTTCGCCAGCGCCATCTTGTTCTTTCCTGCAAACTTCTGCATTTCCAGAACATCCGAACAGATGGGACGGAAGTTTTTCCCGTCCTTTGTCTTTACAAAGGGAATCATCATTTTTTTCGGATCCTCTTTGTCCGGAAGGAACGGAACCAGATACTCGGATTTGACCAGATTCGCCAGAACCTCCTCTTCCAGAGAACGGACATCCCCATGCTCGTTCTGTGCCACCGGACGCCGAAGCTCCTGCATGAAATAGATACCGGAAAGCTGAAGCGTCGGATTCAGAAGAGGCCGTTTGCTCTCCTCCAGCTTGCTCAGATCTGCCTGCTTTGCCAGTTCGCCGATCTCGATCTCGATCGTTTCTCCGGATTTGTTCCATACGATGGAATTGACGCCGATGGAATACAGCAGTCCGTACAGCTGCAGATAATTCTTCTGTTCATATTTCACGGCCCGGAGCAGGATCTTGTCCGCTGCTTTTTTCTTGCCGAATTCCTGGATCTCCTGCTCCCGGTAGAAGAACCACACCTGATCGTTGAAGCTTTCTTCATCACAGGTCACATAGGGCAGATTAGTGTAAGCACAATAAGCCACGAAGATAAAGGGCCTGGTGCGCAGATCTTGTTTTGCACTTTGCAGAGTTAAAGCCATTTTTCCTTCCTCTTTTCCTGTCGTCATGCTTCATCGATCGCTTTGCCGATGTCATGACGCATATATTTGTTGTCGAAACGGATCCATTCCGTCGCCTCGTACGCATTTGCACGGGCTTCCGGCAGGGTCCTGCCGGTTGCGGTGATCCCCACCACACGGCCTCCGTTGGTCACGATCCGGCCGTCCACACGTTTGGTCCCTGCATGGAAGCAGTAGAAGCCTTCCTTGTCCTTAAAGTTTTCAAACCCGGACATGGGGATCCCTTTTTCGTAATGAACCGGATATCCCTCGCTGGCCAGCACGACACAGACCGCCGCATTGTCCTCAAACTGCAGATCGATCTGATCAAGACAGCCGTCCACGCATGCCTCCATGACCTCCAGAATATCGTTCTTCATTCTGGGCAGGACGACCTGGGCCTCCGGATCGCCGAACCGGGCATTGTATTCCAGGACTTTCGGACCATTTTGCGTAAGCATCAGACCGAAAAAGATGATTCCCTGGAAAGGACGTCCTTCTGCCGCCATGGCGTCCACCGTTGGCTGGAAGATATGCTCCATACAGTAAGCATCGATCTCTTCGGTGTAGAAGGGACTCGGCGAGAATGTGCCCATTCCGCCGGTATTCAGACCCTTGTCCCCGTCCTGTGCCCGTTTGTGATCCTGGGCGGAGGTCATGGGACGGATCGTTTTCCCGTCCACAAAGGAGAGGACCGATACTTCCCGGCCGGTCATGAACTCTTCGATCACCATGGTATTCCCGGCGGAACCGAATTTCTTGTCCTGCATGATCTCTCTGACGCCCTCTTCCGCCTCAGCCAGATCCTGACAGATCAGAACGCCCTTTCCCAGGGCCAGGCCGTCCGCCTTCAGTACGATGGGGAAGGAAGCTTCTGTCCGAAGATACTCCAACGCTTTTTCCGGATCGGTGAAATTCTCATAGGCCGCGGTGGGGATATGGTATTTTTTCATAAGATCCTTGGAAAATGCCTTGGAGCCTTCCAGGATCGCTGCGTTCTTTCGGGGTCCGAAGACACGAAGCCCTTTTTCCTCAAACACATCCACGATGCCGCCCACCAGCGGATCATCCATCCCGACGATGGTAAGGCCGATGTCATGCGAAGCCGCAAATTCTGCCAGTTTTTCAAATTCCATGGCCCCGATGGGAACACACTCCGCGTATTCTTCAATCCCCGCATTGCCGGGTGCGCAGTAAATTTTGTCTGCCAGCGGACTCTTTGCCACGCTCCAGGCAATGGCATGTTCTCTTCCGCCGCTTCCCACGATCAGTACGTTCATTGTGCGCCCTCCTTTATGATCACTTTCCCGTCCGCAACCGCAATCTGTCCGTTCGCGATCAGATCGATCGCACGGGGCAGGATCTTCCACTCTGCTTCCTCCATAACCTTCTGCTGAAGCTCCTTCGCGGAAATCCCCTGGGGAACCTCCACCGCTTTCTGCAGGATGATCGGGCCCGTATCGGTCCCCTCATCCACAAAGTGCACCGTGGCGCCGGTGACCCTGACACCTCTGGCCAGGACTCCCTCATGCACCTTCAGGCCATAATACCCTTTTCCGCAGAAGGAGGGGATCAGGGACGGATGAATATTGATGATACGGTTTTTGAAGGCGGCAACGATCATCGGAGGGATCGCGACCAGATACCCGGCCAGCACCACCAGATCCACCTGCGCTTCCTGCAGCGCATCCAGCAGCGCCTTATGAAAGGCTTCCCGGTCCGGGTATTCCTTCGGTGAAATGCAGATCCCTCTGACCCCGGCATTCCGGGCCCGTTCCAGGGCATAGGCTCCGGCGTTGTTGCTGATCACCACGGCTGCCTCCGTATTCCGGATCTGTCCGGCGGCAATGCCGTCCAGAATGGCCTGCAGGTTCGTTCCCCCGCCGGATACCAGCACTCCGATCCTCAGCATAATTCCACTCCTTTTTCGCCTTCAACGACCGCTCCCACAAAATAGGCTTTTTCTCCGGCCAGACGGATCGCTTCCACGGTCTTGTCCGCATCGGCAGGATCTACGGCCAGCACCATGCCCAGTCCCATATTGTAGGTATTGTACATCATCTGTTCGTCGATCTCTCCTGTCTTTGCCAGAAGACCGAAAATCGGAGGGATCGGATAGCTGTCTTTTTTGACCTGAGCCCGGGTTCCATTTTTCAGCATCCGGGGGATGTTCTCATAAAAACCGCCGCCCGTGATATGGCTGCAGCCGTGGATCTTCACGCCGGCCGCCTTGATCATTTTCAGTGTATTCACATAAATCCTGGTCGGTGCCAGAAGAGCCTCCCCCAGGGTTCCGTTCAGTTCCGGATAGACCGTATTCAGGGATTCTTCCGTCATTTTAAACACCTTCCGTACCAGCGAAAAGCCATTGGAATGTACGCCGGATGAACCGATGCCGATCAGGATATCCCCGGGTGCGACCAGCTCCCCGGTGATCATGTCCTTGCGGTCAACGATTCCCACCGCAAATCCGGCCAGATCATACTCATCCTCAGGATAAAAGCCCGGCATCTCCGCTGTCTCACCGCCGATCAGCGCCGCTCCCGACTGCCTGCAGCCTTCCGCAACGCCCTTCACGATTTCGGCGATCTTCTCGGGATAATTCTTCCCGCAGGCGATGTAATCCAGGAAAAACAGGGGCTCGCCGCCTGCGCAGGCGATATCGTTGACGCACATCGCCACACAGTCGATCCCCACCGTATCATGACGGTCCATCAGAAAAGCCAGCTTCAGCTTTGTTCCGACGCCGTCCGTCCCGGATACCAGCGTAGGCTCCTCCATATCTTTGAACCCCTTCATCGAAAAGGCTCCGGAAAAACCGCCGATCCCGCCCAGAACCTCCGGACGGATCGTCTTTGCAATGTGTTCCTTCATCAATTCCACGGAACGGTAACCTGCTTCAATATCGACTCCTGCCTTCTTGTAATCCATCTGTCTCCTCCGGTCTTTTAATAATTCTGATATCCGACTTCCGCAAGTCTTGCGTCCTTCTCTTCCACCTGTTTTTTAAGGCTTTCGCTGTAGGCCTTAAGCTTTACCAGCAGCTCCGGATCTGAAACTGCCAGGATCTTTGCCGCCAGAAGGCCTGCGTTGGCTCCGCCGTTGATGGCAACCGTCGCCACCGGAATACCGGACGGCATCTGTACAATGGAATACAGAGAATCTCTTCCGCCCAGGGAAGTGGTGTGCATCGGAATGCCGATCACCGGCATCGGAAAGATCGCCGCACACATTCCCGGAAGATGAGCTGCCATGCCGGCCCCCGCGATGATCACCTTGAAGCCCTTCTCCTCCGCTGTCTTTGCGTATTCAAAAAACACATCCGGTTCTCTGTGGGCCGAGATGATCCGCATCTCGTAATCGATTCCGAGCTGATCCAGGATCTGCGCTGCCTTGCTCATCACAGGCATATCCGAATCGCTCCCCATAACAATCCCTACTTTTGCCATATCAGGTCTCCTTTTCTTTCACATGTTGTCCAAAGGGATATTCAGTTCTTCGGTTCCGGGAAGGACAAAGCGTCCGTTCTCGATGATGGGCACCATGTCTCCGTCATCCCGGATCACGCTGATGCTCCCCAGCTCATCATAGGGGATCGTGATATCCGTATGACAGCCAAAATACGCCAGGCTCACATCATCTTTCCGCATCTCGGAAATCTCGTTGTCTCTGGCAATGATCTCTTTTCCGTCCGGATTATAGACCGCCCGGTCCTCCTCCCAGCTGTAGCAGGTATCTCCCACCGCGAAATGAGGGCCTGTCTTTTCGGCGATCAGGATGGGCATCCTGTCCTCGATCCCGTACTTTCGGCCGCATACATAGGCAGCGGTGTTGGTCCCGATGGCAAACTCGCCCATGGCGATCCTGGGATGATGGAAAAGGATATTGTCTTCGATGTATTTCCGGTTTTCCTCCTCCGATTCAAAGTTGGCGCAGGAATACTCGATCACCTGACCGCAGTCGAATACCAGCCGCAGATCCCGGAATTCCAGGCCGGAAAGATATACTTTCTGCACATGCAGAAGGCCTCCGGTTCCTGCCATCATCGGTGTGGTGAACACCTCTCCCAGAGGAATGTTCACATCCGCCAGACAGTTTTCAAAGTTGGTCTGTTTATCGGGTTTTTCCAGGGGATGCAGGTGGATCAGCAGATCCGTCTCGTTATCTCCCCTTCCCTTGACCTCTACCCATTCACAGGAGTCCAGCGTGTCGATCATGGTCTGCTGGATCTTCTGGTATTTTTCATAATCCAGTGTATTGATCCGGACGATATCCCGGAAGATTTCCTCATACTGCCCGCCGATCTGCGGCAGCGGATAGGCGATGATGGTAAAGCTTCTTTCGTCGCCGGGAATATACCGGTTTATGATCTGGGTCGTATCATTGTCCGTCCGTACATTCAGTTTCTGCTGCTCCGTCGTAAACAGAATACTGTCCTCACAGGCGGCCGGTACAAAGGGAGTCTCCCCGAAGGTTTCCACCACCGCCGGACCCGCGTGAACCTTTGCAAGCTCCTTCACCTTCTCGTAGGCATTCTGAAGCGCTCTTTTTTTGTGAACGGCAAACTCCTCCGTCAGGAACAGGGCACTGTCCTGACGATGGTCATAGTCATACTGCGGATTGGCATATCCGCCGGTAAAACCGTTTCTTCTCTGGTTTCTTCGGTTCACGATATGGGGTGCATGCCGGAAGATCACCGGCCGGAGGCCCATGTCTTCAAACTGAAGCACCGCCGCGCGGATCATGCGCTCGAAGCCCAGATTATAACGGATATCCACGGTCTTCTTCTTCCGGAGGTCCTTCCGTCCGTTTTCAAAGCCCTTCCGGTATCCCTCCGTATAGGTCGATGCCATGGCATCGATCTCTTCCTGCGAAAGGGAATTCAGGAATTCAGCCGTCCGGTATTCATTTTCGGAGATGTATTCTCCAAACCGGTACAGATACCGCAGATCCGTAAGATCCGAATCCATAATGATCCGTACTGCAAAATCCAGTTCCGGGTCCACCTGTTCGCGCACACGATAGTCGATCATCTCCTGCGCATAGTCCGAGATATAGGACTCGATGATCTTCCGCACCGTCTTTTCCGAAGGAATTTCTTCCCCGCAGAATTCCCCGTACAGCTGCAGGAACAGCTCCAGCAGCACCGTCATATCCCACCAGCGTTTTTCGTAGGCAAAAGCCACGGCTCCCCGCAGCTCGCAGGCGGTGAAGGCGAACGTCCTCCCGTAGGCTCCCAGCATCCGGACCGCCGCGGCCGGATTGGCATAGCTGTCGGCATAATTGTCCGGAAGAATATCCTCATACAGGAAACGGTTTTCCTGCTGCCATTCCTCCAGGGAAAGATCGTCTTCCGTTCTTTCCAGTATTTCCGTTGTCTTTATAAGAAACAATGCCTGTTTTTCAAAAAAGCCGGCAAAGGGTTCTGGCACTGCCTTCTCACCGGGTATTTCCCGGATCCGGTCCCTGGCCAGCTCGTATCTTTCCATCAGCAGTTCATCCAATTCCAGTTTTCCTTCCTCCTTATCCATGATGGTCATCCTCCCATCAGATAGATGCTGAGCCAGCCCACAAGGATCATGCCGTTGGCGATGGCTCCTACCGTATTTGTGTTATGTTTCCGATCCTCTTCCGAAAAACCGGACAAGCCCGCCAGAAAGCCGTACGCAGACAGTAGCGCCGCAAAAAGGCAGACGCATCCCGTCACAAAAGCGTATTTTTCCGGCAGAAACAGAGACAGAAAAACAGCCGCCGGAAACAAAACCAGAGAAGCGATCGATAATCCCACCGAAAGCTTCCCCTTCCCGGATTCTTTTTTCTTTGCAAAGGCATATCTATATCTCTTCGCCATTATAGTGTCTCCTGATCCGACTGCAAAGCATAAACAGTATATACCCGATTCCTGTCCCGATGGTATTCAGGATCACATCATCCACATCAAAGCTTCCGACCCTGGTTCCCAGCTGAATGCTCTCCGCCGTCAGGCTCATGAGAAATCCGATCAGGATCACCCGGGAGGCTCTGCGCAGCCAGGGAGAGGTCATCGGCAGCAGAAATCCGAGGGGCATGAACGCAAGAACATTCCCCAGCAGATTCAAAGCCATCGCTTTCAGTCCCAGTGTGTTTCTGTATGCCCAGAAACGGTGGATCTCCGTCAGCGGGATCAGATTGAAACGGAAGGGCTGGTCCGGATCCACCACTCTGCCGAACCTCTCCGAAAAGAAAAGAAGCCACGTCAGAAGAGCCAGATACAACCCCAGCAGGATCCCGCTTACGAACCTCATTGTCTTTATTCTATCTTGTTTCATTTTCAGATCAGCATATCCTCTTTGCTTTTCAGAAGCTTTGCTCCCTGAATGACCAGCAGAACACCCGTCGCGATAGAAGAAGCAATCAGCACAATACCCAGAACAAGGCTTGTGACTCCCGCATTTCCCATGACCTTATATTGTTTTTCGTTCATAACGTTCCTCCATTTGAGACGCGGACATCCGTTCCTCATCTGTCTGTTTTACTGCTCTGCGCCGTACTCACGGTAATACGCGTCGATCCGTTCCTTCAGTTCCTCGTCGATCACAACTCTTCCATTATACTCCCGGAGATACAGATGTTCAACAACCTCCGCCATGGTCACGATGGCGGTGGTCTTCAGCCCGTAGTTTTCGGATATCTCCGTCAAAGCGCTTTTTGTTCCCTGTCCGCGCTCCATACGATCCACGGAAACCACCAGTCCCAGCGGTTTTACATCTCCCTGCGCATTCACGATCGGCAGTGTCTCCTGGATCGAGGTGCCGGCCGTGGTGACATCCTCGATGATTACGATGCGGTCACCGTCGCTGATCGGTCCGCCCAGAAGGATGCCCTTGTCTCCATGATCTTTTACTTCCTTCCGATTCGAACAATACCGGATCTCCTTGCCATACAGCCGGCTTATTGCCATGGAAGCTGCTACCGAAAGAGGAATTCCCTTGTAAGCCGGTCCGAAAAGAACATCAAAATCAAGGCTGAAGGCCTCTTTGATGGCTCTGGCGTAATATTCACCCAGGCGTGACAGCTGACTGCCCGTGCGGTAGAAGCCTGTATTGACAAAGAAAGGCGTTTTTCTCCCTGATTTCGTAACAAAATCGCCAAAGCGAAGCACGTTACAGTCAATCATAAACTCGATAAATTCCTGCTTGTATTTTTCCATCTGATCTGTCGCTCTCCTGTCCATCAATTTTTCATGTATTCTACCATATGCATTCTATGCTGTCAAAGAGATATAATCTCACAGAATCCCTATAATTTCGTGAATATCAACGATATTCTGCCGATCCAGAAAATCCTCAATCCCGGAGACGATCTTCTCCGTCGCGGAAGGATCATGAAAATTCGCCGTTCCGACCGAAACCGCCGTGGCGCCCGCCATCAGAAATTCCACCGCATCCTCCGCACTTGCGATCCCGCCCATCCCTATCACGGGAAGGGATACCGCATGGGCCGCCTGCCAGACCATACGAAGCGCCACCGGTTTGATGGCCGGTCCCGAAAGGCCGCCGGTCTTATTTGCCAGAGCAAACTTTCTGCGGTAAATATCGATTTTCATGCCCGTCAGTGTATTGATCAGCGAAATCGCATCAGCCCCGCCGGCTTCGGCAGCTTTGGCCATCACGGTGATATCCGTCACGTTGGGGCTCAGCTTCAGGATGATGGGCTGGCGTGCGTGTTTTTTTATCTCTTTCGTGATATGCTCCAGTGCCGCAGGATCCTGGCCAAAAGCGATCCCGCCCTCCTTCACATTCGGGCAGGAGACATTGATCTCCAGCAGATCCACCGGTTCCTCCGCCAGGCGGGATACCACTTCACAGTAATCCTGTTCGGATCTTCCGCAGACATTGACGATGATCCGCGTATCATACTGCCTCAGAAAAGGAATATCCCGGCTGCAGAACACATCGATCCCGGGGTTCTGCAGACCGATGGCGTTCAACATTCCCGATGCGGTTTCCGTCACTCTGGGAACCGGATTCCCCGGCCAGGGAACATTGGCGACTCCCTTTGTCACAACAGCACCGAGCCGGTTCAGATTCACATATTCGCTGAATTCCTGGCCGGATCCGAAGGTGCCGGAGGCTGTCATAACCGGATTTTTCAGTTCCACTCCGGCAATCTGTACACTGGTCTTACTCACAATACCACCTCCGTACTCAGGAAAACAGGTCCTTCCTTGCAGATTCTTCGATTATGCACGTGGGTATGGGGATCTGTCTCTCTGGTCTCGCACACACAGCCCAGGCAGGCTCCGATTCCGCAGGCCATCCGTTCCTCCAGGGAGATATAGCATGGAATCTTTTCCTCTTCCGCATAGGATGCAAGAGCCCGGAGCATGGGCATCGGTCCGCAGGCAAAAATCATCTCCGGACGTTCCGCATGGTTTCGGATCGCATCCAGCACATTCCCTCTGATTCCGGCTGAACCGTCCTCCGTCGCGATCAGAACCTCTCCGTACGGTTCGAACTCTTCCTTCAGGAAAAGGGCGCCGCCACGGTATCCCAGTACGGCCGTGACCGGTTCCCCAAACTGCTTTGACGTCTCCAGAAGAGGCGGGATCCCGATCCCGCCGCCCACTGCGAAAAGCCGTTTTCCGCGGGCTTTTTCCAGTGGAAATCCATTTCCGAGGGGGCCAAGGACAAAAATCCGTTCTCCCTCAGACAGGGTCGAAAACTCTTCCGTTCCGGTGCCAGGCCCTGTCACACGATATACCAGCCGGATCTGGTTTTTTTCTTTGTCGATCCCGCACAGGCTGATGGGGCGTCCCAGCTGTTTTCCGGAGTCCCGGCTGTAAACCATCACGAACTGCCCCGGGACCGCTTCTTCTGCGATGTTGCCGGCCTCCAGCCGGAGGCTGAAAATATCCTCTGTCAGCTGTTCGTGGGAAATCACAATGCCTAATTCTTTTTTCTTCATGTCATTGTCCTTTTACGCTGTTTTCAGGTCCCTTATGCAAGAGCCGACCGGATATCCAGGATCATGGCTTCCACGGCCGCCCTGGATGCATCCGCATAGTTTTCCGCTCCGAATTTCTGATACGCCTCCTGCTTCCAGGCGGCAATGATCCCGCGGGACGAATTCACGATCGCTCCCAGCCCATCTTCATTAAAGAAAGGAAGCAGATCCGCGCCTTTTCCGCCCTGTGCGCCGTATCCCGGCACCAGAATATACGCCTTCGGCATAATGCGTCGCAGGACCTTTCCCATTTCCGGATAGGTAGCGCCCACCACAGCCCCTACATAGCTGTAGGTATCTCCCATGGCTTCTGCGCCCCATTCGGCCACCTTTTCACCTACCCATTCATAGAGAGGACGTCCGTCGATCAGCCGGTCCTGAAACTCTCCGCTGGAGGGATTGGAGGTCTTCACCAGAACAAAGATTCCTTTTTTGTTTTCTTTGCACACTTCGATGAAGGGCTTTACCCCATCGCTGCCCAGATAGGGATTGACCGTGGCAAAATCCTCGTCGAATCCTGCAAAACAGCTTTTTCCGATCTGTACCTGTCCAAGATGACCCGCCGCATAGGCCGAAGAGGTCGATCCGATGTCTCCCCGCTTGATGTCCCCTATTACAACCAGGTCCTTTTCCTTACAGTACCGTACCGTTTTCTCAAAAGCGGCAAGTCCGGGAACGCCGAACTGTTCGTACATGGCGATCTGCGGCTTTACCGCCGGAATGAGATCGCAGACCGCATCGATGATCCCCTTGTTGAAACGCCAGACCGCCTCCGCGGCTCCCTCCAGCGTTTCTCCGTACTCCGCAAACGCTCCGGAAAGAACCGGCTCCGGAATATAGCTCAGCATCGGATCCAGTCCGACCACCACAGGGGCATCTGTTTTCTTAATCTTGTCAACCAGCTTATTGATCATTCTGCGTCCTCCTCTTTGTATACGACTTTGCCTCCGCAGATCGTATATTTCACCTTACCCTTTACCTTCCAGCCATCAAAAGGAGTGTTGTGCCCCTTGGATACAAACGCTTCCCGGTCGATCACATATTCCTTTTCCGGATCGATGATCACCACATCCGCCGGGTGTCCGCTCTGCAGGGTTCCGCAGTCCAGTCCGAGGATGCGGGCCGGATTCCGGCTCATTTTTTCCTCCAGCTGCAGAATGCTGAGCAGTCCGGTCTCAACCAGATGAGTGTACATCAGAGAAAAACTCGTCTCCAGACCCACGATCCCGAAGGCCGCCGTGCGCATGGAGCCTGATTTGTCCTGCCGGGTGTGCGGCGCATGATCCGTACTGATCACTTCAATGCTGCCATCCTGCAGGCCCCGGATCAGCGCTTCCTTGTCCGCCTTTGTCCGAAGAGGCGGATTCATCTTATAATCCGGATCATCCCTGGGGATATCGTCGGAGGTCAGCAACAGGTGATGGGGGCATACCTCTCCGGAAATATTCTCCGCGCCTTCCTCCTTCAAGATCCGCAGCATACGGGCCGCTCCTTCTGTCGACATGTGGCAGAGATGAAGCCTTGCTCCGGTCTCCCGGGCGATCAGGATATCTCTCCCCGTGATCACATCCTCCGTCAGGTTCGGAATTCCCGGAAGCCCCAGCCGTACAGCGTTTTCATCCTCATTGATACAGCCGTTTCCCCGCAGATCGATGTCCTCACAGTGATCCAGCACGATCATGTTGAAGCGCACCGCTTCCTGCATGGCTTCTCTGCACAGACGGCTGTTCATCACGGATTTGCCATCTTCCGAAAGAGCGATCACGCCGACCTCGGCCATTCCTTTGATATCCGCAAGCTTCAGCCCTTCTTCACCCTCCGTCATGGCTCCGGCCTGGATCACGTGGATCGGAGCACATTGCGCCGATTTGAAACGTACATAGTTATACCGGTCTGGGCTGTCGATCACCGGACGGGTGTTGGGCATCGCTACCACAGTCGTCACTCCGCCCCGGGCTGCCGCGGCCGAACCGCTCTCGATATCTTCCTTTTCGGTCTGGCCTGGATCACGGAAATGTACATGCATGTCCACCAGGCCTGGCATGACCAGACATCCCCCGGCCTCGATCACCAGGTCATTTTTTTCTCTTGTTTCCAGATCTGTTCCGATTTCCACCAACAGTCCGTCATCCATATAAAGATCCGCGACGCGGTCCATCTGTACGGCTGCATCGATCAGCCTTCCATGTTTGATCAGGATTCCCATACTTACCGCCCTCCTGTCCGGTTTTATTCTTTTTTATCATACACGAAAAAACCCCGTTTAGAAACCCCTATTTAGATATTGTTACTTTGCTGAAGAAAAAGTTTATACCCCTTCAGAGTGGAAATAAACTTTATGCTTCAGCATATTGTTAATATTTTGTTTATTTGTCCTTTTATCCTTGACTTTTTAAAGTGAGTGAGTTATAATCTTTGAATGTAAGGACTATCATACATTATTTGGAATTGATCACTGGATTTTAGAGATTATATTGCTGTGATGCTTGGGTAAGGTTCTGCATAACAGGTTTCCGTATTCCGGTCTCCCCGGACGCCTGCGGAAACAGAATATAATCTGTAAAATCTGGTGATTCTTTTTTCCAGATTCTTTAATTCACTCACACAATTCATGGAGGTACCACAATGAACAAGGGAACTGTTAAATGGTTTAACGCAGAAAAAGGTTACGGATTTATCACAGGTGAAGATGGAGCAGATGTTTTTGTTCATTTTTCAGCGATCAACGGAGAAGGCTTTAAATCTCTTGAAGAAGGACAGGCTGTCACCTACGATCTGACCGAAGGCGCCCGGGGTATGCAGGCATCCAACGTTACCAAGTTATAATTCCCATAAAAAACCGGCGAGTCTTTCGGACCCGCCGGTTTTTAATATACTGTATCATTCTACAGGATCAGTCTTCCGCTGTTTCCTCCGCATCTGCTGTAGCTTCCTCCGTGGTTTCCTCAGCAGCTTCTTCTGTCTCTTCTTCTGCAGCTTCAGCCGTTTCACCGGCTGCCTCTGTATCTTCCTCCGCCTCTTCCGCGGTTTCCTCTGCAGCTTCTTCCGTCTCTTCTTCTGCAGCTTCAGCGGTCTCTTCTTCAGCGGCTTCTTCCTCTTCACCCTCGCTGGACAGATCGTTGACAAAATCGTCGATCGCGGAAGTATCCATGGCTGTCGTCACTACTTCGGTGGAGGTATCATCGACGGCAGTCAGTTTATTATAAATCGAAAACAGCACCCAGCACACCACGAAAAGAGCGACAACGCCGCCAATGATCTTCTCGATCATCAGAAGGCGCTTTTCCTTTTTCATGATCTCGCTGCGGTTTGCTTTCTGTTCCTTGTACTGGTCAACTTTTTTCTGGCTCATTGCTATGTCTCCTTTTACTGATGATAAACGTCCGGAAGACTCTTTCCCGGCCTCCCGGCAAATCTCCACATATTATATCACACTCATCTGGAAAAAGGAAGAGAAAAGTTACACCACAACAATGATTCCGCCGTCATTGGCATACAGGCTGCTGACGCCGGCCGTGTCGAGGATAAATATCTTTGCCGGCATCAGCTTTTCTTCGATGGCACGTTTAACCATCTCTGCCCGCTCCCGGCAGTTGCAGTTGGCGATGGCCAGGATCCGGTGTTCCGCATCTGCCGTACGGTCCACGATATAATCCCGCATCTTGTATAACGCCTTGTTGATTCCTCTGGCCTGATCCAGCTGACAGATTGAACCTTCCGGTGTGGAACCCATGATGGGTTTGATCTTCAGCGCCGACGCCACCAAGGCTTTCACACCCTTCAATCTCCCGTTTTTTCTGAGCGAATCCAGGCTGTCCAGCACAAAATAGGTATTCATGGAATCAATATACTCTTCCACAGTCCGAACGGTCTCCTCAAACGACATCTCTTTTTCTTCACATTCCATGATTTTGATGCCGATCAGCGTCTCTCCGACGGAAGCCGAGCGGGAATTGAATACATGAATCTTCGCTTCCGGATCTGTCTCAAGATACAGGCTCCGTCCGACGACCGCACTGTTGTATGAGCCGCTGAGCTCCGCCGACAACGTGACAGCGTACATCCTGTCCGCCCCTGCTTCAAAGGCCTTCCGGAATGCTTCCGGCGACGGACAGGCGGAACGGGGACATTCTGAAGATTCCGCCACTTTTTTCAGGAATGACTTCTGATCAAAGCCGGCGTCGTCGATGATCTCTTCCCCGCCCACCATCAAGGTAAGCGGCACACTTTCTATCCTGGGATCCTGTTTCCACTGCTCCAACAGTTCTCCGCAGCTGTCGATTACAATCTTATACTTCAAATGCTTACTTCCTTCCTGTATGACCGTTGTCTGCCTCTGTATGATTGTACCATACGCCTTCTGTGCTCGTAAAGCCGGATTTGGTTTTCCTGTTTCCTTTTCCGGCAAAATACTTTATAATAGGAAAGTCATACATCAACGAAAGGAAAAACCATGCAAAAATTCGAGATCGAACAACACCGTACATTTACATCAGATCTTTTCAGCGGAACCGTCTTTGATGATTTTCTGTTAAAGGAGGCCGCCGTCGTTACCTATGCATCTTTTCATATCGACGGACAGGTTCATGCCGCATTCTTTGATCAGGACGATGCCGACGAAAGCCTCGGAGCACTTCCCTATGTTCCCTGGTCCGTGATCAAGCCTCATGTCCGTTCTGTTCTGAAAGGGAAAAGGCTTCCTCTTCAGTTTCAGATCGTCATGCTTCTCCCTCCGGATCATCCTTTCTGCCGGTCAAATCCGGATCTCCGGCGGGAAGCAGAGACACAGTCTCTTTTTCTGAATATAATATACCGGGAACAAAAGCTGATCTGCACCACAGGTGCATCCATGACAGCCTTTGTCCCCGGTCTTCATGCCGGACAGATATGGGATGAAACGGTCTCCCGTTTCATCACGCGATACTGACCTTCCTGTTCATATGGGAGAGATAAAATGCCAGAATTTCTATCATCTCCGTGTTGGTAGGACGGCTATACATCTTGTACCCCGCCATCTGTTCGATCCTTGAATGGTTTTTCTCCCAACATTGTCCAACCACGGTCCGTATATTCTGTTCGATAGTTTCTGGTTTAACACTGTATTTTCGGGCAAGAGTCGGGTATATCTCTTTCGTAACCATGAAGGAACAGTCAGCCATCTCCATGACAAGGTTCACTGCTTCGCCAAGATACTGAAACCCCTTATATCTATTACTTATACCCAGACTTCTGATCAAACCATACACTGCTTCCATTTTTTCTCCTCCATCCTTTAACCTTTCTCTGATCTTCCGATCAACGCCACCATTATAGCACAGGAAATTCATCGTTCGAAAAATTCGAGCTTTTTCGAGAATATTCGAGATTGTTCGAGCTTTTTCGAGAATATTCGAGACTTTTCGAGCTTTTTTGATGGCGGATCGGTCCGATCAGGTCACAAAGATGGGTAAGAGCAGAACCATTTTTGCTTTCTGGTCTGTCATTTTTCGTGTCACACAAATCATTTACCGAAATTGATTATACAATTTCAGAATAAATACGTCAAGCTTCCGTTCCGGTAAGCTTCAGCAGGATCTCGTTGCTCCGCTTTACAAAGGCTGTCATATCTTCCGGACTCAGCGGCTTGTGCGCCAGTCTGGCAAGATCGTAGATCTGTTCACACAGAAGACCTGCATTCTCGTCTTCCCCGTGAGCCCCCAGATACTGTACAAGGGGATGATTCACATTCAGGATCAGCGTTTCCTGGTCACCGAACATGCCGGGATCCATTCCGTACATATTGTACATTTTCATCATATCCTGCATACGGCGGCTATCCTCGGAAAGCGTAATCATGGCTGCCGTGTTGACGTTTTTCAGACGCTCCGCCTTTACCTCCAGCTTCTCCTTCTTCAGGTTTTTGCGGAAGAGATCCGTGAGACGGCCGAGTTCTTCCTCACTGACCTTGTCTCCTTCATCCTTCAGTTCTTCCGTCACATCCGCATCGATCCGCAGGAAACGGATCGTCTGATCCTGCTGCTCCAGGTGCGAGATAAAAGGCTGGTCGATGTTATGACGAAGAATGACCGCATCTTTTCCGGCTTCTTTGAACATGTTGATGTACTGGCTCTGCTGGGTCTCATCCGTCACATAATAGATGGTGGTCTTCTCCGGCTCCTTACCATCTGCGTCGGCGTCTTCCTTCTTCTCTTCCTGCGCTTCTGCCTCTGCAGCCGCTTCCTCCGCCGGTTTCTCCTCTTCCTTCGCTTCTTCCGCTTTATTCTCCTCGATACAGTCTTTCAAGGTCAGATACTTGCCGTCGAGATTTTTGAACAGAAGAAATTCTTTGATCTTTTCCGCAAATTTGGTATCGCGGATAAAACCGTATTTAATAAAGGGGCTGATATCGTCCCAGTATTTCTCGTAGGACTCTCTGTCCGTCTTGCACATTCCGGTCAGCTTGTCCGCAACCTTCTTGGTAATGTACTCCGAGATCTTCTGTACAAATCCATCATTCTGCAGAGCGGAACGGGAAACATTCAGCGGAAGATCCGGGCAGTCAATCACACCCTTCAGAAGAAGCAGGAATTCCGGAATGACCTCTTTGATATTGTCTGCGATGAAAACCTGATTATTATACAGCTTGATGGTTCCTTCGATGGAATCATATTCGGTATTGATCTTCGGGAAATACAGGATTCCCTTCAGATTAAACGGATAGTCCATGTTCAGATGGATCCAGAACAAAGGTTCCTTGTAGTCCATAAAGACTTTGCGGTAGAACTCACGGTATTCCTCATCCGTACAGTCATTCGGATGTTTCATCCACAGCGGATTCGGATCACTCAGGGAAACCGGCCGCTTGTTGATCTTTACCTGTTCCTTCGCGGGAGAGATCTCTACGATTTCCTTCTCACCGTTCTCATTTTCTTTTTCTTCTGTCTTGGCATCCACATGAATATGTTCTACAACGACATCATCATCCTTCAGATCTTTTTCATCGATGGTCTCATATTCCTGGGGCGCATTTTCCTTGGACAGATAGATATTGACCGGCATGAAGGAGCAATACTTCTCGATCACTTCACGCATACGGTACTCGTTGGCAAATTCCACACTTTCCTCGTTGAGGAAAAGAGTGATGCATGTACCGGTTTCGGTACGGTTTCCGGTCTGAATCTCATACTCTGTTCCGCCGTCGCAGCTCCAGTGAACCGGTTCAGCCCCTTCCTGGTACGACAAGGTATCAATATGCACCTCGTCCGACACCATGAACGCGGAATAAAAGCCAAGACCGAAATGACCGATCATCTGATCATCCGTAGTTTTGTCCTTGTACTTCTCAAGAAATTCGGTAGCACCCGAAAAAGCGATCTGGGTGATATATTCCTCCACCTCATCCGCGGTCATACCGATTCCGTTATCGATGAATTTAAGGGTTTTTTCCTCCGGATTGACCAGGATTTTAATGGCCGGTTTATAGTTGTCCGGGAATGTATAATCTCCCATTACCTCCAGCTTTTTAAGCTTGGTTATGGCATCACAGCCGTTTGAAACCATCTCACGTACAAAAATATCATGATCGGAATAAAGCCATTTTTTGATGATCGGGAAAATATTCTCGCTGTTGATGGAAAGATTGCCATGTTTTACACTCATACAGGGTCACTCCTTTTATTATTGACATTGAATTTCTAAACTGTATACTAGTACAATTCAATCTGAATGTCAAGAAAAAACTAGCACTCGTTTAAAACGAGTGCTAGCAAAAGTTGTTTTCTTATCGTTTTTTCCTTGTAAACAGGTAGATCAGCACACCACAGATCACGACAGCCGCTGCGATCAGTACGATCACAAAGGGCTGAATATTGGTATCGTCCCCGGTGGCTACCGCCTGTTTGACCTCCGGTGTGGGAGTCGGCGTTGATGTGACGATCACCGCCGAATTCACCGTAAAGGAGACCTCTTTCACATCCTGAACCCCTGTTGACGTCCAGCTTCCGCCCGCATACTTCTGCTGGTCGAAAGTCACGGAAACCGTATAGGTACCTGCTTTCGCGATACGGAAGGTAGCTGTATAGGGAGCGTTATCCCAGGTCCTGTCATCCACCAGATGCCATTTCAGCGGCACATACCGTACATCTCCGTCGATGGGGGAAGCATTGTCCATGCCTGCGCCTGTAGCCGTAAAAGTAATCTTGGTCTCGGTGGTATACTGGATTCCACCGGCAATTCCGGAAATCTGATTGCCGGAAGCATCCGGGATCACATTTGCCCTGCCATTCACGCTGACCTTGATGGAGGTATACAGCGGAATGTTATCCGGGTTTTCGATTCCTTCGGGAAGCTGAACAGCGCCTCGGATCTGGAAGGTCTGTTCTGTTTTGGAAGACGGATCATAGGCTGAACCGTTCACATCCCATACAACGTTCGCCTTCATGGATCCGTTGGTGGTCTCTATCTGGACCGTTTCCGGCAGCCCCATTGCCTCTGCGGTTTTGGGGGTCCCGTTCAAAAGCCCTGTCAGATCATCCGGCGTACGGATCCCTGCCAGGATCACTCTGCGGGTGGTTACGGCAAAGCTGGCTTCGACGACAGCATCTCCGCCCTCTGCTCCGGTGACATGAATCGCTTCCGTATAAGAACCTTCTGCCAGTCCTGCAGCAGGCTGAAGCGTAAAGGTTGCTTCTTCGCCCGGTGCAAGCACTACACCGGAAAGGGCTCCGATCACATAGGCCGACGCACTGGGCTGCTGCAGAGTAAGGGGCATATTGCCCTGATTGGAAATGGTGACTGTCTGTGCGGCAGGTCCTTCACTGTACCCTGCTTCCTTCACTCCGAAATCCACGGTTCCCGGAACGGCCGTAAGTCTTGCGATCGGTGCTTCCGTCGGGGTCGGGGTCGGCTCCGGTTCTTCCGTCGGGCTCGGTTCCGGTTCTTCTGTCGGACTCGGTTCCGGCTCCGCCGTCGGGGTCACCTCCGGTTCTTCTGTCGGTTCCGGCTCGGCTGTCGGGGTAACCTCCGGTTCTGCAGTCGGTTCCTGTTCGGCTGTCGGAGTCGCTTCCGGCTCCGCCGTCGGAATCGGCTCAATGGTGGGATCCGCACTGTCTGTAGGTTCTGCTGTCGTCGGAGCTTCCGGCTCTGCCGCAGTTTCCGGAGCAGTCGTAACCTCCGGTTCAGCCGCCGGTTCCAGATCCGAGGAAGCTGCTGCTGTAGCTGCAGTCTCTTCCGTCTCGATCAGATAATCGCCGTCTTCTCCGCTGCTCTGTCCGGCTTCTTCGCCGGTTTCTTCGGCTGTGGCTTCCTCCACAAGAGCTTTTGCCACAAACGAGATCTCCGCACCTTCCTGCGTTGTATAGGTAATGGTATCTTCATATTCTCCTGCGTCCAGACCCGCCCGGGGAATGATCCAGACTGTCACCGAATCTGCCGGTTCCAGAGGAGTCATGATATCCTCCACCATAAAATTCTCCGGCGCGATCATGTCAAAATTCAGTTCACCGGATCCGGTATTCTGAATGGTGACAAACTGCTCTTCCGCTGCATCGGTCTGCCCTTCCTGCAGGGTTCCGAAATCCAGGACTCCGCTCTCATCATTCGTGTAGGCTTCGGCGGAATAGGATGGAGCAGCCTCCTCAACCGGTGCCGGTTCTTCTGC